>JANLPZ010000121.1:0-72876 GCA_031367535.1 Gemmatimonadaceae bacterium | reverse complement strand
CTCGCAAAGCGGCTGGTTGTCGCGCGTCGCGGCGCAGATGCACATGATTACCACGCCGGCACAGTTTCCGGCGCTGGTGCTCGATCCGTGGGCGATCGGCGTGATCGTGGCGGTGGTGTGGAAAGAGCTGCCATTTCTCGCACTTGTCGCACTGAGCCTGCAATCACTGCGCGGTCGTGCACTGACCGACGCGGCCCGTACACTTGGCGCGACGCCGTGGCAGGCGGCGCGCACCGTCACCCTGCCGCAGCTGATGCGCGGGTTGGCGCCGAGTGTGATTGCGGTCTTCGTGTTCGTCCTCGGCTCACTTGAATTGCCACTCGTCCTCGCGCCCAGTTCACCGCTGGTCTTGCCGATGCTGATTCAAGAGCGGCGGCAGGCACTCGATGCTGCGTCGCACGGCGAAGCGTATGTGATCGCGCTGCTCGCGACAGCACTTGCCGTGATTGCCGCGCTGGTGCATGAGGCATTGCGGAGCGACGAAGCATGAAGCGCCGATTTTCAATGCGCGCCCTACTGGTAACGGCGCTGACGCTGTTCGCCATCGCACCGCTGCTGATGCTCGTCGTCACATCGTTCGCGCGTGGCTGGTTTTATCCCTCGGTGGCGCCATCGGCAGTCGATGGCAGCGCGTGGGCCGACGTGTTTCGTGACGACTCACATCGCGTGGCGCTGTTCAACAGTGTGGTGCTGGCGGTGAGCACGGCGCTGGTGGGTACCGTGCTGGCGCTGCCACTTGGCCGGACTGCGGCGCTCAGCACTTCTGGCGTACGTCGCACTGTCGCACTGCTGGCTTTCACTGCAGTGGCGCTGCCGCCGGTCGCACTTGGCGTCGGCCTGCAACTCAGTGTGCTCACCCTCGGGCTGGGTGGTACGGTGTTCGGTGTGTTTCTCGCGCATCTCGTGCCGGCGCTCGGCTATCTCACGCTCGTGTTTCTCGGGGTGTTCACGCGCTGGGACACGCGACTGGAGGAAGCCGCCGCAACACTGGGTGCGGCTGGGATGGCTCGATGGACGCATGTGCTGCTGCCGTTGCTGCGGCGCCCGATTTCCGAAGCACTCGCACTTGGATTTCTCGTCAGCTGGGCGCAGGTCGCGCTGACGCTCTTGGTGGGTGGCGGCGCGGTGCGCACACTGCCGCTGGATGTGCTGGCGATGCTGCAGGCGGGCCAGGATCAGCGCGCCGCGGCCGGTGCGTTGGCCCTCGCGATACCGGCGTTGATCGTGCTCGGTGTGTCGCGCGTCGCCACCGGTAACACGCCGGCGGTTGTCGCATGAGCGTCGCGCTGCGTGTGCAGGATGTCGATGTGTTGTTCGGCAACGACGGCCGGTTCCCCACCACGGAGAGCAAGGCGCTCATTCTTCCGCGCCCGGTCGACGAGCCGCCCGGATATCGCGTCGGACTGGCGGATGTGAATTTCAGCGTCAACGGCGGCGACTGTCTCGCCGTGCTCGGTGCATCGGGTGACGGCAAGTCTTCGCTGCTGCGCACGCTGGCTGGCTTGCAAATCCTGCGTGTCGGCAACGTCGAGGTCAACGGCCGCGACGTCACAACGTTGCCACCGGAGCAGCGCGGTGTTGTGTATCTGCATCAGGAGCCGGTGCTGTTTCCCCATCTCGCTGTGTACGAAAACGTCGCATTCCCGCAGATGCTGCGCGGTGTGCCGAAACGCGACGCGTTACGGCGCAGCCTCGAATGGCTGGAGCGCTTGCACGTCAGCAACGTGTCCGGCAACATGCCCGATGCGTTGAGCGGCGGCCAGCGTCATCGCGTGGCGCTTGCGCGTGCGTTGTGCGCTGAGCCGGCCGTGCTGCTGCTCGATGAGCCGCTCGCGTCACTCGATCCGGCCGTCCGGCGTGATGTGCGCGCGGCGTTGCTCGAAGCGCGCGCAGCGAGCGGCGCGGCGATGGTACTCGTGACGCATGATCTTGACGATGCGCTTGCTGTTGCGACACACGTTTCGGTGATTGACTGGGGGACGCTCACGCCGCCCGCACCACCGGATGCCCTGCTGGCGTCACCGCCATCGCTCGCGGCCGCGCGACTGCTCGGCGTTTTCTCCGAGGTCAGTGGCGAGGTGATCGCAAGTGACATCGGCCCGCAGTTTCGCTGGGCCGGCGGTCTGATGTCAGCACCCCATACCGAACCTGGTCCCGCGGTCGCCGTCATACGATCACACGAAGTGCGGATCGAGCGCGCCGACGTGCGAGACGCCGACGCAATGACCATCATCGAGCGCCGAAATGGGGTGCATGACGTTGCCGTGACGATGCGGAACGGTTCCGGCGTGTTGGTCGTGCTGCGGACATTGTTCGGCACGCCAAACACTGTGGGCGAGATCGTGCACGTGACGCTCAATTCCGCACGCGTCTTCGCAGATCATTGGCGTCGACATGTTTGACCACCTGCTGCGCGGCCTCAAGGATCGCCTGCTGATGCCGCTCGCGATGCTCTTCCGCGGCGTCGCACCGAATGTGCTCACGCTGACGGCATTCGTCTTCGGAATCACTGCCGCGATCGCAGCCTGGCAGGGTGTCTGGCTGGCCGGCTTGCTGCTCTGGGCGCTCAACCGCATCACCGATGGACTGGACGGCACGGTGGCCCGCGTCGCGGAACGGCAGACCGACTTCGGCGGTTACCTCGACATCCTGCTCGACTTCATCGTCTACGCGGCCATTCCGGTCGCGTTTGCAATCCAGTCGGCGGATCGGAACGTTCTGGTGTGGACGGCCGTCCTCGAGGCGACGTTCTTCGTCAACGCCTGCAGCTGGATGTATCTCTCGGCCGTACTTGAAAAGCGTGCATCCGGGGCCCGTGCCACCGGCGAACTCACGACGGTGACGATGCCGCCGGCGCTGGTGGCCGGGTTCGAAACGGTGGTCTTCTTTGCCCTCTTCTACCTGTTCCCGACACATCTCGTCACGCTCTTCGGTACGATGTCGGTACTGGTCGGCATCAACGTGATCCAGCGCCTCCTCTGGGCACGCAACGTGTTGTAGCCTTCAGGATCCCGCTTGCCTTCGTACTCAGGTGCACTGCTATGCTGATTCGCAAAAATATCGAGCCGCCGTCCTCCGAGATCACACCGGAGCGCGAGTACCTGAATCGCCGCCAGTTCCTCGGCATGGTCGGCAGCATGGGTGCCATCACCGCCACCGGTGCGTTGACACAAGCCGTGCTCGGCGCCGTGCAGCCCGTCGGTGCGCAGCAGGGCGAAGAAGTGAGTGACGAAGAGAAGGTCACCAGCTACAACAACTACTACGAGTTCGGCACCGACAAGGAAGATCCGAAGGCGAACTCGCAGCGGTTCCGCACGCGCCCGTGGACCGTGAAAGTCGATGGGATGTGTCGCAAGCCTGGCGACATGCCGCTGGATGGATTCCTGTCGCCGAGCAAGGTGGAGGATCGGACGTATCGCTTCCGTTGCGTGGAAGCGTGGAGCGCGGTGATTCCGTGGCGCGGCATTTCGCTGGCCGATGTCATCAAGCGCGCTGATCCACTGCCAGGTGCAAAGTTCGTCGAGATGTATACGCTGTATGATCCGTCGCAGATGCCGGGTCAGCGCAGCGGCAGCATCACGTGGCCGTATGTCGAAGGATTGCGTCTCGACGAAGCGATGCATCCGCTCGCGTTTCTCGCCACCGGCATGTATGGCAAGACGCTGCCCAATCAGAACGGCGCGCCACTGCGTCTCGTCGTGCCATGGAAGTACGGATTCAAGAACATCAAGGCGATCGTACGGCTGAAATTCACCGACTCGCAGCCGACCAGCACCTGGATGCGTGCGGCGTCGAACGAGTATGGGTTTTATGCCAACGTGAATCCGACCGTCGATCATCCGCGCTGGAGTCAGGCGCGCGATCGCAAACTTGGCGACCTCCTGCGCAAGCCCACGCCGATGTTCAACGGTTATGAAGCGCAGGTGGCGTCGCTCTATAGCAGCATGGATCTGCGTCGCAATTTCTGATGCGCGGCGTCTGAGTCCGTTCGTATGACGTCGGTTGCTACCGCACCCGCACCGCGTGCACGTCCGCGCGGGCCGCGCATCGGGCGCGCGCTGAAGCCGGTCGTGTTCATCACGATGCTCGCGCCCGCGGTCTGGCTCACGTTCGCGCTGCTCACCGATCGCCTGCAGGGTGATGTGGTGAAGATCATCGAGATCGACACCGGCACGCTCGCATTGCGCGCACTCGCGTACACGCTCGCGATCACACCGCTGCGGCAGCTCACCGGCTGGGCGTGGCTCGCCGCGTATCGGCGCATGCTAGGATTGTTCGTGTTCTTCTACGCGACGATCCACATGATGATCTACTTCGGACTCGACCTCGAACTGCAGTTCGGCGAGATCTGGACGAGCATCGTGAAGCGGCCGTACATCACCATCGGCATGGCCAGCTGGCTGATACTCGTGCCGCTCGCGATCACGTCGCCAAACACCGTCGCGAAGAAGCTCGGCGGCGTGCGCTGGAAGCGACTGCATCGGCTCACCTATCTCGTAGCGATCACGGCCACGACCCATTACCTGTGGGCCGTGAAGAAGGACACGTTCTGGCCGCTGGTCTACTTCGCGCTGTTCGCGGCGCTGTTGCTGTCGCGCCTGATACAGCGGCGGCGCGTAAGGATACCTCGCGCCTGAGACTGCTCGCGTCGCGCGGCTGCGGCTGATCTCAGGTCGGCACACTTAGGCCATCAGCACTCGTGTTCGCTCGTCCGATCCGTTTTGCGATCACGGTATCATTGCGCGCGAAATGCCTGGCTGTGCACGCCGCGCGCGAGAGACGGATCGCGGACCACGCGTTACCTATGGGCGCGCCACACAATTGGTCGGTCTTCGTCACGCGCGTGCCTCCCACCACGAGAGTGAGTCATGAAATCCAGCACAGCGAAAAGCTCATTCACTCCGCATGGCGGCGGTATCCGTGGAGCCGATGTCCGCCGGCAATCGTCACTCTTCGAAGGTCGCTTCGGCCGCATGTTCCGCGAACTCCCGGTCGCGGTGCACGACAAGGCTGCGCTGATCAAACTCGGCCTCGCCATGACGGCTGATGCAGAAGGCGCCGAGGATACACCGCCGAAACCGAAGGCTGCACCGGAGACACCCGATCACATTCAGGACGACGAGGAGAACAGCGGAATCGCTGCCGGATACACCTATCTCGGCCAGTTCATCGATCACGACATCACGTTCGATCCGGCATCGAGCCTGATGCAGGAGAACGACCCCGAAAGTCTCGTCGACTTCCGGACACCGCGCCTCGATCTCGACAGTCTCTACGGTCGAGGACCGGCGGATCAGCCGTACATGTACGCTGGCGACAAATTCCGTCTCGGCAAGGCACTCACGGCCGACGGCATCCCGACGCCCTCCCGCGACCTGCCGCGTTACGCGGATCCCGACGATCCGGGCGGCCGGATGCGCGCGCTCATCGGCGACAAGCGCAACGACGAGAACGTGATCGTGTCGCAGCTTCATTCGACAATGCTGCAACTGCACAATCGCTTCGTCGATGATCTCAAGCCGTCCGGCGCGACATTCGACGACGTGCAGCGGATGGTGCGCTGGCATTACCAGTACGTCGTGCTCAACGACTTCCTGCCGCGCATGTGCGGTAAGGACCTGATCGACAAGTTGCTGCCGAATCGCCACAAGAACGCGACGGCGCACGACAAGAAGCCGCAACTGCAGTTCTTCCACTGGCGGAACTCGCCGTTCATGCCGATCGAATTCTCCGTCGCGGCGTACCGTTTCGGGCATTCGATGGTGCGACCGATCTATCGCCTCAACACGAAACTCCACGGCGGCGACAATCCGACCAGCGCCACACCCGACGAGATCGCGCGAGGATTGCAGGGCCGGTTCTTCGTCTTCGCCGGCGTCGCGCAACGTGCACTCAACGGCTTCGGCCAGTTCCCGACCGAGTGGGCGATCGACTGGAGCCTCTTCTTCGATATCGATGGCTCGGGCAGCAAGGGCGGCAAGGAGCGCGCGCAGCCGGCCTACAAACTCGACACCTCACTCGTCAATCCACTTGGTTTCCTGCCGGAGTTCTCGCACGTCGTGCCACTGGTACCGCCTCTCACCATTCCGCAGCTGCAGGCGACGCCAAAGGATCCGGTGAACGATCCCGCCAATCTCGCCGCGCGCAATCTGCTGCGCGGACTGTCGCTGCAGTTGCCGAGTGGGCAGACCGTTGCGCGCGCGATGGGCGAGACCGTGATCGCGGACAAGGACCTGAAGGTTGGCAAGGCAATCGTCGACGAACACAAAACGGCGCCGACGATCGTGAGCATCGATCCGTCATTCAAGGGCAATGCGCCGCTCTGGTACTACATCCTCGCCGAGGCGCAGCACCACTGGTTCAAGCGCGCCAGCAAGCCGCTCGGCAAGGGTGACGAGGAGCCGGTCACGCTCGGTCCCGTCGGTGGTCGCATCGTCGCCGAAACACTGATTGGTCTGGTGTGGGGCGACGGCCATTCGTATCTGCAGCAGGATCCGAACTGGATCCCCACGATCGGTGGACGCGACACGACGATGGGGAAGCTGATCAAGTATGCGCTCACCGGCGTGAAGTGAGCTGCGTGCAGCGGCAGCGCGTCAGGGCCGCCGCTTCGCATCGATTCGCGCGCGCAACGTCGTCAGCATCGGCAGATTGGCGTCCGCGCGCGGCCATCGTTCCATGAACGCACCAAGGCCGCGCCGCGCGTCGTCCTCACGTCCCAGCAGCAGATCGATACGGGCCACGGCGAGTGGCGCGAGCCGCGCCATCTGCTGCCCTTCGACTTCGATGCCGCCTCGCAGTCGGGTGCTGAGCGCCGTGTAGACAGCGCGTGCGTCGGCCAGCGCGCCGGAGCGCTCGAGCGCGAACGCGTGCGTGTCGACCAGCATCGGCAGGCTGTCGTCGAGGGCCAGCGCGCGCGCCGCTGAAATCACGCCATCTGCGGCGTGGCCTTCGGCGATCTGGATCTCCGCCTCGAGTGCGCTCGTCGCGGCCTGTTCTGCTTTGTCGGTTGCGCGCGTGCGCGCTCGCGCAGAATCGAGCAGCTGTCGCGCCAATGTGAGCTCGCCGAGTCGCGCGAGCGGCTTGCCGGTCCAGAACACCGCTTGCGGCGGCGTGCGTTGTGTCAGGCAGCGTTTTGCAGCGGCCAGCAGCTGCTCGCGCGCCTCTGGCAGTTTCCCCATGTCGATCAGTGCGTTGGCGAGCAGGTCCCGGTCGCGTATCTCACTCAGCGACACGTCGGTGTCCGTCGCGTTGATCGCGATCGCCCTGTTGAGATGGTCCATCGCGCTCGCGTATCGCCCCTCGTACAGATCGACGTAGGCGAGGGCGCGATGTCCACGCGCCTGATCCTGCGGCTGATGCAGCAGCATCACCGAGTGCACGGCGCGTGCGGAGTCGGTGAAACCGAGGGTGAGCAGCACTCTTCCCATCTGCTCGTTCTGCATCGCGCGTGCGAGGAACGCCGTATCGAGCTTCAATGCCGCGACGTGCGCGTCGCGCGCCTCCCTGAATTGACCCAGCTGCGTCCGGACACTCGCAAGATTGAGCAGGTCACTGGCATCCAGCGCACGATGCGCCTTCAGTGAGTCAAAAGCGTCGAGTGCTTCGTTACCGGAGCGTGTGCGCATCAGGTCATAGCCGAGCAACGCGTACATGTCGTAGTCGTGCGGATACCGGATCAGGTACGCGCGATGCAGCGTCGCGGCACGTGGCCAGTCGTTCGCGCCGCGTGCCGCCACGGCCTGGATCAGCAACCGCTCACGCGCCGGCAGGCGATCCGACAGCGCGAGCGCGCGCTGCATGTGCGGGTCAGCGGCGCGCGGGTTGTTGTAGACGTAGTCGATGTACGCCAGACCGGCGTGTGCCGCCGCAAAGCCGCTGTCGAGCACGAGCGCGCCTTCGTAGAGCGCCCGCGCGTCCTTGTATTGCGCGCGATTGAAGGCGGCGGTGGCCCCGGCGTACAATCGCAGTGCCTCGAGTGACGGCGTGGTCGCGCGCGGCAATGGAATCGCATTGCCGACCTCGTCGCGCGAATCGCCCAGATCACGACGCAACTGTCGCGCGACGCCGTCGATCGCGTTCAGCAGTTCGTTGCCGGTGGTCGTCGTCGTGTACGTGCGCACCGATGCGCGCGTCGACGGGTCCAGCACACGCAGAGACACCACGCGCGAGGCGGCAGTCGGCGTCACCGAGAGACTGATCACGTAACGCGCACCCTCGCGTTCGGCGACTTCGGCGGCCGTCGAGTCGGGCAGCGCTGAACTCGTCGCCGCGCGCCCCATGCGGCGCAGCGCATCGGCGATCGCAGCAGGGCTCACGAATCGCACGCGCGCCGATTGTTGCAATGCACTCTGCAGCGCGTACGACAGCGCGCGCGCGTTGGCGGAATCTGCGGTTGGCAACTGCACTTCAGCGAGCAAAATACGATCGCCAACCGCCATCTCGAGGATGTCTGGTTTCCCGCGCGCCCACGCCTGCGCGAAAGCCACCGCTCCGGCCGCGACGACAGCGCCAGCGAGCAGGCGCCAGGTCCGGGTTCGACTCGTGACGATGCGAGGCGCGAACGTAGCGTCGGTGTGCGGCAGTATCTGGGCCGCAGTCACAGCAGCAGGCGCAAGAACCGGCGCAACGACCGGCTGCACAACAAGCGTCGACAGCATCGTCGGCAGACCGCGCAAGCGTTCGACTTCTGCGCCGACGGCGGGATCCACGTCGTCGCCATCGTCGCGCGCGAGAACTTCGTAGCGTCGGCCGTACGCGATGGCGGCGTCCCGATCACCGTGCAAGGTGAGCGCGTGCATGTGATCGAGTGCCCGCCGCGCGCTCAGTGGATCCAGTTCCACGAGCCGCTGCGTCCACTGCACCTGTGCCGCCGGATCACTCGCAGAGGCTGCGGCGGTGGCCAGCTTGTCGATGGCAGACATCGCCTGACGCATTGTGCGCGATCGTTCCTCTTCGGCCCATCGCTCGAACTCGCCCAGGCCTGGCACGGAGAAACCGGCCAGGAACGGCCCCGTGAACAGTGCCGCCGCCGCCGCGTGATCGCCGCGCGCGATCGCGTTGCGAAACTCGATCAGATCGGCGCTCATCACCTCCGGCAGCAGGCTCAGGTCGCCGGCGCCGTCGATGGGCGACTCGCCGAGTTCACGTCGAAGGTTGTAGACGATCTGGTTCAGCGCGTGGCGGCCCTTGTCGGCGTCGACATCCGGCCACAGCAGCGAAATGAGACGCTCGCGCGGCACGCCAGTCGGTGCCGCTGCCGCCACGATCGCCAGCACCGCGATCCGCCGACGCTGGTTCGCGAGGTCGGTCGCGCTGCCATCGGCGCGCAAAACCCGCAGCCCGCCAAATGTCAGAAGTCGAAGCATGGCAATGACTTTCGCTCGTGTGATCGGCGTGTGACCGCCGCGTGAGACCCACTTCGTCTTCCGCCTCTGAGTGACGTCGCATTCCGCGGCGCTCGCTCATTGGGTGGGCCTCATTTCTCGGAGGAGGTGAAGGATGCGCTGCTCACGAACGCGACGCCAACCGGCTTGGAGAGCGGTCTGTGCACTTGCGATGCTGAGTGGGGTCACGGCGTGTACGACCCGCGAGGATTCGCGGGCGGGGCAATCAGGCCGTACGGACGTGCTGCGGATCGAAGGGCCCGGGGGCGAGCCCACGATCGCCGATTCCGAGAGAGTCACCGGTTCGATCACTGTCAGCGCCGCGCGTCCGGCGGCTGGCGACGGCGTCGTGCAGGTCTATCGCCGCGCGCCGCTCGCGCTGCCCGGTGCGACGGCCGCGTTCAGCATGGACGGCGTCGCCGGCGCGCTGCAGCACGGCTTTCTGGTCGTGCTCGACAGTGCCGGGATCGTGAAAGTCGTGACGCACAAATGGTCGAACGCCGACAACTCGGTCGTCGCGCAAACCGATTGCGGTTCACGACAGACCTGCCCAGCTGATCAGGTCACCGCCGACAGAAAGACTGGTGCGGTCACGTTCAACGGCCTCGTGCTCACAGGCCTCGACGGCAACACCGGTGATCCCGCGACATCGACGCTCACGGGGCGCATCCCATGACCACTCGCACAACTCACTCCACCGCGCAGGCACTGCGTCCGCGCGTCACACCATCTCGCCACTCCGGGGACACTGCAATGTCTACGCACGTTCCGACTCGCCTGCGAAAGATCACGCTGCTTTGTGCATTCGCCGCACCATTCATCACCGCATGCGGCGGTGGCGATTCCACACCGACACCACCTGTTGTTGCCGGCACACTGGCCGTCGCGGTCACTCCCGCCGCGGTCAGCGTCGTGCCTGGCGCAGCCGGTGTCTCCGCCGCCACCATCACACGTGGCGGAAGCTTCACTGGTGATGTGGCGCTCACCAGCGAAGGGGCACCCGCTGGTGTCACGGTCACCTTCGGCACCACGGCGCTCGGTGCGGGCGTCACATCGAGCACCATCAGCGTCGCTGTTGCCGCGTCATACACATCGACCGTCCCCGTCGCGATCGCGATCAAGGCGTCCGGTACCGGCGTCACAACGGCCGCGGCAACGCTCACACTCACCGTGACGCCAGCCGTCACATCGACCCTTACCGTCAGTGTCGCACCGGCTCCCGTCGCGATCGTTGCTGGTGCGAGCGGCACGACGACGGCGACGATCGTTCGCGGCGGCGGATTCGCCGGCATCGTCACGCTCGCATCCACGGTGGTGCAAAGCGGCATCTCGGTCACGCTGACACCCGCCACGATTCCCGCCGACTCGACATCGCGAACGATTGGCATTGCTGTGGCAGCATCGGTGCCGGCCGGCAGCTATCCAATTTCGATCGGTGCCACCGGTACCGGCGTCACCGCCTCACCAGCGGTCTTCAATGTGACGGTGTCCGCACCGGTCGTCGGCAGCAGCGTGACGCTCTCATACTGCGCAGCCGATGCGCCGATCTGGGTGGCGTATCAGGATGGCACCGGGCCGTGGACTCGCGTCACCGCGACCGGCACCAACTCGTACACGTTCTCGGTCAGCTCCACCAAGGCAGGCATTGCGACGGTCGACACCGTCGGCACCGGCTACGATCTGAATGTCACGTACGCCACCACCACGGAGTTGAACGGTTTCGGCAACACGCTCGCACTTGGCGCTTGCGGCACGAAGACCATCAATGGCTCTGTCGCCAACGTCTCAAACACACAGTTCGCCAACATCACCCTCGGCTACAGCTCGAAGTTCGTGATCCCGATCACCAGCTCCGCGTTCACGCTCACCAACGTGGCGTCCGGCCCGCAGGATCTGTTCGCCACGCGTCTTACAGCTGCCACTCAGCGCGTCGACAAGATTATTCTGCGCCGCGGTCTAGACATCGCGAATGGCGGCTCGCTGGCTGTCCTGGACTTCAACGCGACCGAAGCGTTTGCACCAGCGACGGCCAACGTCCTGATCAGCGGACTGGGCGCCGACACGGCAGTCGTCGCGACGCTCTTCAACGGACAGCGCGGCTCGACGTTCGGCATTCTCAGCACGTTTGCGGACTACATCGGTTCGAGCGGCGCAGTCCCGTTCGACGCGGTGCCGGCCGCACAACTCGCGAGCGGCGAACTGCAGCAGCTCTACGCGGTCGCGGACGCAGCCGGGAGTTCCACCAGCCTGCGGTTCTCCGGCGTGTACTTCCGCGCACCGACGAACCTGAACGTCGCGTTCGGTCCGGATCTCGCCGCGCCGACCGTGACGCGTGACGCCAGCGGCGCGTACTCGCGCACTCGCATCGTGCTTGGGGCGCAGGCGGAGTACAATCGATTCCTCACGGCGAGCTATTCCCAGACGGCGGCGAATCGCGCGGCGTCGATCTCGGCGACACAGAACTACATGGGCACTTCCACCTGGGATCTGACCCTGCCGAACCTGAGCAGCGTCACCGGCTGGTCGAACACGTGGGGCCTGCTCAATGGCACCGGCATCGACTGGAATGTGAGTGCGATCGGCGGTGCGCTGTATCAGCTCGACGCGAGCATCGTGGATGGCACGACGTTCCGCAGCGCGCAACGCTCCAGCGCCTCGCCGCTGCCGTGAAGTGAGGTGCAGCAGCGCGGGCACAGGGCGACGCAGCCAGGTGCCCGCGCTGTGGTGTGCAGCATTCCGGGCGTCCCGACTCTCCCATCGCACCCTCCAACCAATTGGGAGACTTGAGATGACCATCCGTACGCTGCGCCTCGGCGTCGCCGCCGTCGCCACCCTCGCCCTCGCCGCCTGCACCAAGGCTGCCGAGACCCCGAAGACCGACTCCACCACCGCCGCCAACGCGACGCAGACCGTCACCACGCCGATCGATTCGAGCGTGAAGGTCGATTCCAGTGCGCCGAAGCCGGCCGTCGATTCGGCGAAACCCGAGAAGAAGTAGTTCGAGTTTTCCGAGCGGAGATTTTGTGGTGAGGTCGCGATTCGTCGCGGCCTCGCTTCTTTGCTCCAGCCGCGAACTGCGTTGGAGGCGGAGCGCACGGCGCTCACGGAGTGCGTCCTTCGCAACGCTCTGCGCATCACGAAGCACCGTCAACTGCATTGGACGCATAGGGCGGAGAGGCCGGGGAGTGCGCGCGAACTCCGGCGTCACTCTTCGCGCACCGAAGAAATTTTTGGAACAGCAGTTCCACAAAAAAGTCAGGGATCTCTCGCGCGTCGTGGACGCCGGCAATGGGCGCACTCCGTGTGCTCCGCGCGCTCCCAGTCCAAAGAGTGAGAGATGCCGCGCGAAGCACGGAGGGTTGCAATGGGAGCACTCCGGGCGCTCCGTGCGCTCCCAGTCCAAGGCAGTTTGCGATTCGACGATCCGCTCGACCGCTCGCTAAGTTGCGATGTGTCCACGATCTGGTCTGCCTTTGCGATCACCGCTCCGGGTATCGCGCCTGTCACTGCCGCTGAACTGACGGCGCTCGGTATTCCGCACGAGGTGCCGACGGCGGATGGGGTCGCGTTTTCGGCGGACTATCGCACCATCGCGCTCGCGAATCTCTGGTTGCGCACCGCGTCGCGCGTGATCGTGCGGCTCGGTGAATTCAAGGCCCAGGGCTTCGCGGAACTCGAGAAAGGCGCCGCGAAATTGCCCTGGTTTCAGGTGCTGCTGCCGGGTCAGGCGGTCGCGATGCGTGTGACCTGCCGGAAGTCGCGCCTCTATCACTCCGATGCGGTCGCCGAACGCGTCGTGCGACAGATCGCGAAGCACTTCGGCGTCGATGTGCCGGTGGTGCGACTCACCGACAGCGATGACGAGGATGCGCCGACCGACGAAGCGCAGCGCATTCTGGTGCGCATCGTGAATGACATCGTCACGGTCAGCGCCGACACGTCGGGTGAACTGTTGCATCGCCGAGGGTATCGTCAGGCCGTCGCGAAAGCGCCGCTGCGCGAGACTGTCGCTGCCGCCTGTCTGCTCGCGACGGACTACGACGGCACGCAACCGTTCATCGATCCGATGTGCGGTTCGGGCACGTTTCCGATCGAAGCGGCGATGATCGCTCGGCAGCAGGCCCCCGGCCGCGCTCGACCCTTTGCATTCGAGCACTGGCCCGGCGCCGATCGTGATGTGTTGCCCGGCCTGCGTCGCGCCACGAAAGCCGCGGGTATCGACGTCGCGGAACTCCCGATCATCGGCAGCGATCGTGACCCCGGCGCGATTCGTATGTCGACAGAAAATGCCGAGCGTGCCGGTGTCAGCGCGATGGTGTCATTCGAACAGACGACACTCGATGCGCTCGAGCCGCCGGCCGAATTCGGCGCGTGGTGCAGCAATGCACCGTATGGACGCCGCGTCGGCAATGCAGATGCGCTGACCGGATTGTTCGTGCAGATCGGCAAACTTGCCCGCGGCGCGTTCAGCGAGTGGCGTGTGGCGCTGCTGATGGCGGAGCAGAGTCACGTCAAGGCGTTGCAGTCACCGGTGACGGAGATCCTGCACACGCGGGTGGGTGGGATTCAGGTGGGGTTCTACGGCATCGAGGTCTGAACCGGCAGCGACTCGTGCGCGGAATGCGAAGCGGGCCACCTGCTGTGAGGTGACCCGCCATGGGCTGCTACACCAACGATCGCCTACGGGGCCTTCGTGGACTCCCAGCGACCGCGAAACATCACCGAATCAGGCTTGCTGCCCAAAGTATTCGTCACCGTGCCAACCAGCTTGCCGTCCTTCATGCGTCCGACCGCGCGAAAATTCATCTTCGGGACCTTCGGATCCGGATTGCTACACGGCGCGGTGGATGTCGCGACCGTGCTGTCAGCGTCGAACGTCGCCGTGAATGCGCACGGGATCTTCGAACCCTCCACGGTGAGCTTGCCACTGAGGCCATCAGCACTCTCCGACGTCCAGCGACCCGTCACCGAGTCGCTCGTTTCGCCCATCGTCATGCCGTTCCATTTGCCGGCAAGCTGGGCCGCCGTCAGTGCGGAAGGCGCCGGCGCCATCGCGGGAGCCGCTGCGACCGCGGCGGTGTCATCCGCCGGCTTTTCTGTCTTGGAACACGCAACCAGGACCGCAGCAAGCAGAAGAATTTTGCGCATGGAACCCTCGCGACCGCGGCCGACCAGGCCCGCACGGTTGAGTGGAGCGGTTGCAACAGTCGGGAGATGCACAGTGCAGACACGTTCACTCGCGCGCCAGAGTGAGTGCGTCTCGCTCGAGTTTGCTGGCTCGCCACACATCAGTTGAGTACGACGCAGATCTGGGTCATCTCGTCGGGCGCAGGTTGCGGTGTGGTGCGATTGCGGGCAGCGCCGTTCGACGTTCATGACCGAATCCTGTACACGCGGGTTGGCACAATTCAGGTGGGGTTCTACGGCATCGAGGTGTGAGACCCGACCATTGCCGTCTTATTTCTGGCCGATGGTCTTCAGTTCATCGAACCAGTTGAAGACCACGCGCAGCTGTCGCGCCAGCGTCGGATCCGCCTGCACCATGATGAACGTGCCATCCGGTGCTGCGACCCAGTTGTGGTCCTGCGAGAAATCGAACGCCCCGCTGAACAGCAACTGCGGCGCGCGCACCACGGCGAAGTCGGGACGCGTGCGGACGCTCACCGACATGATGCGGGTGCCGTTGCGATAGAACAGTTCATCGCCGGTGGATGACCACTGCGGATCGACGCCGCCGCCCGACGACACCAGGACGGCCGGTGCGCGGCTCGTTCCCATGGCCCGCACGTAGACGTCGATGGTGCCCGATGCGTCCGACGTGTACGCGAGCCATCGCTCGTCCGGCGACGGCTTCGGCTGCCGCTCGTCAGCCGGCGTCGCCAGTTGTCGTGTCGGCACGCTGTCGGTGATGTGATACGACACGATGTCGCCCTGTGCCTGCCACGATTTGGTCGCCGTCTCGTAGCCGATCAGGTCGCCGCCGCGCAGCCATGCATTCACGTTCAGGTTGTGCGTGCGCAGCGCGACGGGTGACAACAGGATCTCGTGCAACTCGCTGCCATCCGTTGCCGATGTCCAGACGTGTCCGCCGAGCCTCTGGAACGCGATTCGGGTGCCGTCCGCGGACCAGACGGGCGCGATCGAGTGCACGCCATCGATCCGCAACGGCGCCCCGTGCCCGCTCACCGCGTCCACGATCCAGATCTGCGACGGACGCGGGTCGACCGTGACGGCGATCTGTTTTCCGTCCGGCGACACCGCGGGAAACCGATACCCGCGTGCCTCCGCGCTCAGGACCGTGCTGCGCCCGACGCGATCCACCCGCACCAGCGAACGTTGGAATCCACCGGGCATGTACATCAGCGTGCCGTTGTCGGACACGGCGTAGTAGCTCGCTCCGCCGCCGGAACCGCGAAACGCCTCGAACACGGGCACCGATGCACCGATGATCGTGCCCTGACGCAGGTCGAACGCGACCGCGCGCATCCGTCCCTCGTTGTCGTCGTACACGAGATGCCCGCTCGGCACGTACGTCGCCTGTCGGCCACGTACGATCACGCGCACGTCGCCGGTCTTCAGGTCGAGCACGGCCACACCCGAGTCGGTCGTGACCAGTGCGCGCGCATTGTCGGGGAGGAGTGACGGCCAGCGGAGAATGCCCAGCGCATGGGCCCGCACCGGGTTCACCCTCGCAATCATGACGACGCTCGCGCTTCCGCCATCGCTGCCGATGCGTCGCAGCGTCGAGTCACCAGCGGCATACAGGATCGAACCGTCACTGCCCCAGCTGGCGCCCTCGATCGTGGCGGGTGCATCCGTCAGCGTGATCGGAGCACCGCCAGTGCGGGGCACCTTGCGCAGCTTGCCGTCGGCGAAAAAACCGATCCAGCCGCCATCCGGCGAGAAGAATGGGTTGTTCGCGTGCTCCGTCCCGGCGATCACGGTTGCGATCGAGTCGGCGAGTGGCCGCAGGTACAGCTGCGACTTCCCGTCGTCCTCGCCGACGTACACCAGATAACGCCCGTCCCGTGAGAGCGTGAGCGGGTAGGTGCCGGTGGACAGCAGCTGGTTGCGACCGAGCGGCATGACGGCGCGCGCAACGGTGCCACCGGTGGTGGGTGTACCTCGCGTGCGGTCCCACAACACGAAGATCACGGCGGCCGCCGTCAGGCCGGCGATCGTGGCCACGAGCACACCGGCGTGCGTTCGACGAGGCGACGCCGATGACGCTGCACCCGGCGCATGAGACGGCGCCGCGGTGCGCGACTGCGTCGGTGATGTCGTCTCCAGCGCCTGCGCGAACGCACGCGCGCTATCGAAGCGATCCGCTGCCACGCGCTGCAGCGCGCCATCGATGGCGAGCGACACGTACTCCGGCACGGTCGGCCGCAGCGTCAGGACCGGCGTCGGCGCAGTGCTCATCATCTTCGCCACGATCAGCTGCGCCGACTCGCCCGTGAATGGCGGCTCGCCCGCCAGCATCTCGTACAATATGGCGCCCAATGCGAAGATATCCGTCCGCGCCGTGATGTGCTTCTCCCCCATCGCCTGCTCGGGACTCATGTAGTGCGGCGTGCCGACACTCATGCCCGTCTCCGTCAGGCGCACATCGCCGGTCGTGCGCGCGAGCGCCAGCGCGATGCCGAAGTCGGCCACCAGCGCCCGCCCATCATGCAGCAGGATGTTCTCCGGCTTCACGTCGCGATGCACGACGCCGTGCCGATGCGCGTAGTCGAGTGCGTCCGCCACTTCTCTCGCGATGCGCACCGCATCTGCCACTGGCAATTGTCCTTCACGCTCCAGTCGATCGCGCAGCGTCTCGCCCTCGACGTACGGCATCACGTAGTACACCGTGCCGTCCGCCTCACCCGAATCGAACAGCGGTACGATATGTGGATGCTGCAGATTTGCGGTGGTGCGGATTTCGCGCAGGAAGCGCTCGGCGCCGGTGCGCTGTGCGACGTCAGGGCGCAGGACCTTGATCGCGACGCGTCGGGCGTGCCGAACGTCGGTCGCCAGCAGCACGGTCGCCATCCCGCCCGAACCCACCTCTCGCTCGATGGTGTAGCGATCCGCCAGCAGCGCGGCGAGGCGTTCATGCGATGCCGTCACTTTAGGCCGCCGAACGCACGATTGTCCGCAGAGCAAGTGCCACGAGAGAGCGTCATGCCAGACAATTATCGCAGCGCACCCCGCCTTCCGCTCCGTCCGGTCCCGATCCCCCGGAATACACGACCCCTTTCCGAGCACGGACCTTCGCCCCAGAGCACTGCGTCCACTCCGTCAGCTTCGTTCCCTGAAAATCAGACGACCAACGAGCATCGTCATCCGCCGACTGCGGACTCGGCTTCCTCAGGGAGCTCTACTCCCTCGAGTCGCCGTACTAGACACTCTTCCCCGCGCGGCACCGATCTGAGCAGTATTTTACCGACTCCCAGTCCCGCTCCCACTTCTTGCGCCACGTGAAGGGCCTCCCGCACCGCAGGCAGACCTTCGATTCCCGCTCCGATGGGGGACGCGCACGATTCGGTCGAGGGCTCGGCATACCCCTCGTCAGCGCCCGGATCGACCGCGCGGTTCCTGCCCCACCCGCGCGTCCGCAATCGCCTGTACGACCGCTGTAGATTTGGCGAATGGCTGACACCCCAATCACTAGCAGCGCCTTCAACGACGGCTACATCGCCGAAGTCTTCGAGGCCTACAGCGCTGACCCCTCCAGCGTCGACGAGTCCTGGCGACAGTTCTTCCGCCTCGCCGCCCAATTCGGCGGACAGGCCGTCGCCGCCGGCGCTGTTGCGGCCGGCGCGGACCCGGACCTGCCGCGACTCGCCGCCGCCGCGGCGTCACTCGCCCAGAACATCCGCATGTTCGGACATCTCGCGGTGCCGCTCGATCCACTCGGCACATCGCCACTTGGTGCCGCGGAACTGACGCCTGAATACCACAAGATCACCGCCGCTGATCTGGCCCGTGTGCCGGCGTCGTCGCTGGGCTACGAAGATCCGCGCTTCCGCACCGCGGCCGACGTGATGGCGATGCTGCGCCGACGCTACTCATCGCGTCTCGCACTCGAAGTGATGCACCTGCCCGATGAAACGGAACGCCTCTGGTTCCGCACGATCCTGCGCGACGAGAAGCTCACGCGACAGCTGACCGCTGCCGAGAAGGTCGCGATGCTCAAGCGGCTCACCCAGGTCGATGGACTCGAACGGTTCCTCGGCCGCGCCTATCAGGGCAAGAAGCGCTTCAGCATCGAAGGCACCGACGCCCTGGTGCCGATGCTTGACACCGCGATCACCGAAGCGTCGGAAAGCGGCACGTCCGACGTCGTGATCGGCATGGCCCATCGCGGTCGCCTGAACGTGCTCACGAACGTGATGGGCAAGACCTATGCGACGCTCTTCGCCGAATTCGAAGGCCGCCACGACTCTGCCGCCGACAGCGAAACGGGCGACGTGAAGTACCACATGGGCTACGAAGGCACGCGCACGCTGCCCACCGGCGCGCGCGTCGACATGACACTCGTACCGAACCCGAGTCATCTCGAATTCGCAAACCCGGTGATCAACGGCGTCGCGCGCGCCCGGCAGCGCATTCCCGGCCGCACGGGGCGACGCGATCCGAAGCTGGTGCTCACGATCTGCGTGCACGGTGACGCCGCGTTCATCGGCGAAGGTGTGGTGGCCGAAACGTTCAACATGAGCCGACTGCGTGGGTACGAAGTCGGCGGCACGCTGCACATCATCGCGAACAATCAGGTCGGCTTCACCACCGATCCGATCGACGCACGCAGCACCCACTACGCGAGCGACCTGGCGAAGGGCTTCGATGTGCCGATCGTACACGTCAACGCCGACGATGCGGAAGCCTGCGTGATGGCGGTGCGGATCGCGATCGCGTATCGCACCCGGTTCGGCAAGGATTTCCTGATCGACCTCGTCGGCTATCGTCGTCACGGACACAACGAGACCGACGAACCGCTTTTCACGCAGCCCGAATTGTACGCGCGCATCAAGGCGCATGCGACGCCGCGTCAGGTGTGGGGCGCGCGACTGGTGAAGGACGGCGTGATGACGAAGGCCGATGTTGACGCGATGGACGCCGAATTCGCGAAGGAGCTGGAAGGCATCTTCGATACGGTGCACAAGGCGACACCGGTGCACGAAGAGCAGCCGCCCAATCCGCCGCTGCCTGGTCCGGTTGCGACAGCGGTGCCGGCCAAGCGATTGCAGGCACTGAACGAAGCGTTGCTCACCTGGCCGAAAGAGCTGGTCGTCAATCCGCGGCTCGCGAAGACTCTCGAGCGCCGCCGCGACGGCCTCGAAAAAGGCATCGACTGGGGTCACGCCGAAGCGCTTGCCTTCGGGTCACTGCTCGAGGACGGTGTGCACGTCCGCCTCACCGGTCAGGATGTGGAGCGCGGCACGTTCAGTCACCGCCAGTCGGTGCTGCACGATGCCAATACCGGCACCACGTACACGCCGTTGCAGCATGTGCCGAATGCCAGGGCAACGATGGAGATCGCGAACAGTCCGCTCAGCGAAACGGCCGTGATGGGCTTTGAATACGGCTTCTCCACCGCAGCACCGGATACACTCGTCTGCTGGGAAGCGCAGTTCGGTGACTTCGCCAACGTTGCCGCGCCGATCATCGATCAGTTCCTCGTCGCTGATCGCGCCAAGTGGCAGCAGGATTCGGGACTCGTGCTGTTGCTGCCGCACGGCTACGAAGGTCAGGGCCCGGAGCATTCGTCAGCACGTCTCGAGCGTTTTCTGCAGCAGTGTGCGGAAGACAACATGACGGTGGCCTATCCGAGCACTCCGGCGCAGTACTTCCACATTCTCCGCCGTCAGGCGCTGCGTGATTCGCGTCGCCCGATGGTGCTGATGCAGCCGAAGTCGATGCTGCGTCTGCCCGATGCAATGAGCGGCATTGCCGACCTGTCGCACGGCGCATTCCAGCCGGTGATCGCCGATCCGACGGTGAAGGGCCGCGAAAAGAAGATCACGCGTGTCGTGTTGTGCACTGGCAAGATCTATCACGAAATCCGCGCATCGAATCCGGGCGAGTCGGTGGCCATCGTACGCATCGAAGAACTGTACCCGTGGCCTGCCCAGCTGATCGCGGAAATGCTGGCGCAGTTCCCGCACCTTCGCGCTGTCGTGTGGACGCAGGAAGAGCCGCGCAACATGGGCGCCTGGACGTTCGCCGACCCGCGCCTGCGTGCGTCTCTGCCCGCGACCGTGTCGCTCACGTATGCGGGTCGCCCGGAACGTGCGAGCCCGGCCGAAGGATATGAAGCAACCCACAAGGCGGAGCAGGCGCGCATCATCGCCGATGCACTCGATGCACTCGATGCCTCGCCGGCGACGGTGCGCGCGAACGGACATGCCACCCCGGCCGCCGCAGCAAAGAAGAATGGCAAGGCGCCCGCAGCCGCAGCGAAGCAGGTCACCAAGGCTCGCAAGTCATCAGCACGCCGCTGAGGTCGGGTAAGTCGATTCCTCATAGTCCATGCTGATCAACGTGCGTTCATTTTTCCGTTCCGCTGCCGTCGCACTGATCACACTCGGAATGCCACCCCTGCTGCACGCGCAGCAGGGCGCCGTGCCGCTATACGATCTCTCCGGTGCACTGGGCACGACTGGACGCGTGCTCATGATCGGCGCACACCCCGACGACGAAGACACGCAGTTGCTCGGCTGGCTCGCACGTGGTGCGAAGGTCGATGTCGCGTACCTGTCACTGACGCGCGGTGATGGCGGCCAGAACGCGATCGGCAACGAACTCGGAGAGGGACTCGGCGCGATTCGCACGGAAGAGTTGCTCGCCGCGCGGCGCCTCGACGGTGCGCGGCAGTTCTTCACCCGTGCCTACGACTTCGGTTTCTCGAAGACCGCCGCCGAAACGTACAAACACTGGCCGAAGGATTCGGTCTTCGGCGACGTGGTGCGCATCGTGCGCGCCTTCCGGCCACACCTGATCATCGCGGTCTTCAGCGGCACGCCGCGTGATGGACACGGGCATCATCAGGTGTCCGGTATGCTCGCCAAGGAAGCGTACGACGCGAGTATGGACACCGTTCGCTTTCCTGTCGCGACGTACGGCGCGCCGTGGACCGTCTCCAAGTTCTATCGCGCCGCGCGGTTCAATGCGGCGGCTGCAACCCTCAAGATCGATGTCGGCAGCTACGATCCGATCCGTGGCCAGTCACTCGGTGAGATCGCCGGCTTGAGCCGCAGCCAGCATCGCAGTCAGGGATTCGGCGTGGCGCAGCCGCGCGGCACGTTGCCCGACTACGTGCGTCGCGAAGCCACGCGCGTGAACGACGCGACACCGGCCGACAAGGAACGCTCACTGTTCGATGGCGTCGACATGACGCTCGCCCGCTTCAGTGGCATCGGTTCGCCGGCACAACGCGCACGGTTCGATTCGCTGACGCGTGTGCTCACCGACATTCGCACGACGCTCGATCCGCTCAAGCCGTGGAATTCGCTGCGGCGAATCGACAACGCGCGCCGGTTACTCGACGCCTGGTGCACCGCCGGTGTCGCGTCCCGCAGCGATATGTGTCGCGGTGAAGAAGGCATTCCCGTCACCGGTATCGCGGCCGATGCAGATCTGGTGCTGAGCGCCGCCCGCACCTTCGGCCAGTTGCAGCAACTCGCGGCTGCATCGAGTGGACTGCTGCTCGAAGCGACAGTGGCCCGTGAACTGGTGGCAGAAGGCGACACCGCGTCACTGGCCATCCGTGTCACGAATCGCAGTCCATTCGTGGCGCGTGTGTCGGTGTTTACACCCAGTGCGTCGAGCGGTCCGGTACCGCGCGATTCGATCGGGCCGGGTGACGCGTATCTCACCACGCTGCCATTGCCGTCGTATCCGCGCTCGGCACCGTGGTGGCTGCGCCGCCGATCGGACGACGCGCTGATGAATCAGGGCAACGCGATCATTGAACCGACCGCGCGATTGGGCGACATGTTCGTCGAGCGCGCGTCGACCATCGACGACGAAGCCCGCAGTGCACGCCCCGACGCGTCGGTACCGGCGTTGGTGGATGGTGTGCCGGTGCAGCTCAGCGCGCCGATCACCTACCGTCGCATTGATGAAGTGCGCGGCCAGATCGACAGCCCGGTGATGTTCGTGCCACGCGTCGCGCTCAGCATCGAAGGTGGACCGGCGAGTTACGTGCGCGCAAACACGCCGTTCGATCGCACGATCACGGTGCGCGTGACCGCCAACGGTCCTGTCGATGTGCCGGTGACGGTGCGTCTGCTCTGGCCGAAAGGCCTCGGTGGTGACAGCGCGGCGAAGACGGTCACACTTGGCGTCGGCAACGAAGTCGCCGTGCCGTTCCGCTTGAAGGGTGCACTGGCGCGCGGTCGGTATGTGCTGAGTGCGAGTGTCGATGCACGAGTCGCCAATGCGGCGGTGACATACGCAACCGGCTATCAGCGCATCGAGTATCCACACATTCGTGCACAGCATCTGTATCGCCCGGCTGCGGTCGCACTCGAGGCGGTCGAAACGGGCGCGGCTCCGTCGGGTCCCGTCGCATACATCGACGGCCTCGCGGATAACGTTGCTCCGATGCTCGCACAGCTCGGTGCGCAGGTTGAACATCTGCAGGCCGCCGCGATCACTGATGGATCACTCGCACGGTTCACGGTGGTAGTGGTCGGGCCGCGTGCGCTCGAAGCGCAGCCTGCACTCGCGGCAAAAATGCCGACGCTGCAGGCCTGGGTGAAGAACGGCGGCACGATGATCGTGCAGTACCAGCAGGCCGACATCGGCAAGCCGGGCATGGCGCCGTTCCCGTTCACCTTCGCGCGACCGGCTGCACGCGTCACGGAAGAGGATGCACCGGTACGTGTACTGCGCGCGGACAGTCGCCTGCTCACGACGCCGAATCGCATCGACAACACGGACTGGAATGGCTGGGTGCAGGAACGTGCCACCTACATGCCCACCAGCGCCGACTCCGCCTACACGCCGGTGCTCGGCATGCACGATCCCGATGAACCCGAGAACACCAACGCGCTGCTGACGGCGAAGATCGGCAAGGGGACGTATGTGTTCACGACGCTCGCACTTTTCCGTCAGCTGCCGGCCGGTGTTCCGGGCGCGGCGCGACTGTTCGTGAACATTCTGAATGCGGGTGAACCGACGCCGCCCGCGCGTCGTCGGCCGGTGCCGTGAACCTGTTCGCCCGTGTGCGTGCGCTGAGTGTGATCGTCGCCGCGGCGTCGCTCGCGTCCTGTGGCGACGGTCGGACCGTGCTCGTGATCTACTCGCCGCACGGCAAGGAACTGCTCACCCATTACGAACTCGAGTTCGAGAAGCGCCATCCGACCGTCGACGTACAGTGGCTCGACATCGGGTCGCAGGAAATTCTCGATCGGGTGCGCGCCGAGAAGGTGAATCCGCAAGCGGATGTCTGGTTTGGTGCACCGGCGGAGATGTTCGAGCGTGCCACGAAGGATGATTTGTTTCTCGCCTACAAGCCGACGTGGGCCGCAGCGGCGGATACGTCCACGCACGATGCAAACGATCGCTGGTATGGCACGTACCTGACGCCGGAGGTCATCGCGTACAATCGTGCGGCGATCAAGGCGGAGGATGCGCCGGCCGACTGGGACGCATTGCTCGATCCGAAATGGAAAGGCAAGATCGTCATCCGCGATCCGGTCGCGAGTGGCACCATGCGCGCGATCTTCGGCGGCATCATCCTGCGCTCGATCGCGAAGACCGGCAAGAGTGACGAAGGCTTCGCGTGGCTCAAGGCGCTCGATGCACAGACGCGGGAGTACGCGCTCAACCCGACGATCATGTACCAGAAGCTCGGGCGACAGGAGGGTGTGATCACGCTCTACAACATGCCCGACATCGCGACGCTCGAGGCCCGCACGAAGATTCCGATCTCGTGGAAGGTACCGACCAGCGGCACGCCGATTCTGGTGGACGCGATCGCCATCATGAAAGGCTCGCGCCATCGGGAACTGGCGCAGCAGTACTACGAGTTCGTCACGTCACGCGCGGCGATGCAATACGCCGCCGATTCTCTCTACCGAATTCCGGTGCGCTCCGACATGCCGCTCGACTCGTTGCCGCCATGGATTCGCGAGGCGAAAACCGGGATCACGCCGATGCCGATGAATCGCAAGCTGCTCGCCGACAGCCTGAACCTGTGGATGCGCCGGTGGGATTCGGAGATTCGCAACAGCAGCAAGCGGTCGTGACGGCGCTGGATTCGTCGAGCCCCGCCGCACTCACGCTCGATCGCGTCACGCGGCGATTCGCCGGACAGCTGGCGGTGGACTCCCTGTCGCTCGAAATCAACGCTGGCGAACTGCTCGCACTCGTTGGTGCGTCGGGTTCGGGTAAGACGACGACGCTGCGTATGGTGGCGGGCTATGAAGCACCCGATGCCGGATCGATTCGACTCGATGGTCGCGACATCACATCGCTGCCGCCCGAGAAGCGCGGCTTCGGCATGGTCTTCCAGCACTACGCGCTCTTTCCGCATCTGAGTGTGCAGGACAACGTCGCATTCGGGCTCGAGGCGCGCGGTGTCGGCGCCGACGAGCGACGGAAGCGCGCAGTGCAGGCGCTCGAGAGCGTCGGACTCGGCGCCAAGGCTGCGCGACAGGTGCAGGCGTTGTCGGGCGGTGAACAGCAGCGCGTCGCGATGGCGCGGGCGATGGTCATCCAGCCGCGCGTGCTGCTGCTCGATGAACCGCTCTCGAATCTCGATCCGACGCTGCGCGAGGAGATGCGCACCGAGCTGCGCGCGACGTTGCAGCGTGCCGCCGTCACCGCGCTGTTCGTGACGCACGATCAGGAGGATGCGTTTGCCATCGCCGATCGGGTCGCGCTGCTGCAGAACGGCACGCTGCTGCAGCATGGCACGCCGGAACAGCTCTATGATCGACCAGCGTCGCGCGCCGTGGCGGAGTTCATCGGACGCGCCGCGCTCGTGCCGGCGGATGATCGCGGTACCCACGCGCGCATCACGCTCAATGGTGTCGCGCAGGACGCGGCGGTGACGCGGGTCGGTGGTGAAGCGATGCTGCCGCAGGCGCTGGCGGTGCTGCGTCCCGAGGCGCTCGATATCACACAGGGCGACACCGGCTGGCCGGGTCGCGTGACCGCGCGACGGTTCGCCGGTGCGGTGATGGCGTATTCGGTGGATGTCGGTGGTGTGTCGCTCGAAGTGTTGACGGCGTCGCGCAGTGGTGCGGTTGGCGATGCGGTGCGTGTCACGTTGCAGCGTGAACCCGTTGCGCTGGTGAGTGCGTGAGTCGGCGCACGCTGTTGATCGCACTGCCGCTGATCGCGGTGCTGATCTGGATCGTGGCGTTCCCGAACGTGGCGGTCATCGCCGGCAGTCTCGATGGCGGCGGCATGCACTGGGTCGAGTTCCTGCACAGCCCGTCCGATCGCGAAGCGCTCTGGACGTCGCTGTGGATCAGCGTCGCGAGTGTGATTGCGAGTACGGCGATCGGATTGCCCCTCGCCTTCCTGCTGCAACGCGCTGAGTTCCCTGGGCGCAAAGTGCTGAGCGCGGTCGCCACGTTGCCGGCCGCTCTTCCTCCACTGGTCGGTGTGATCGCGTTTCTCTTTCTGTACGGTGAAAGCGGCGCGATCACACGCACTGTGCAGTCGCTGCTGCACCTCGAGCACGCGCCCTGGGCGCTGTCCGGGCCGTGGGCGATCGTGTTCGTGCACGCCTACACGATGTATGTGTACGTGTACCTGTTCGTGAGCGCCGCGCTCGAGAACTTCGATTCGTCGCTCGAGGAAGCAGCACGCGGTCTTGGGCATGGCCCGATCCGACGCTTCATGCGCATCACGCTGCCGCTGCTCACACCGGCGCTGGCCGGCGGTGCGCTGCTGGTGTTCATGAGCAGCCTTGGCAGCTTCAGCGCACCGTATGTCTTCGGCGGTGGATTGCGTGTGTTGTCCACGCAGATCATCAACTCGAAGTTGAATGACGCGATGGGTGTGGCATTCGTGGAAACGGCGGTGCTCGCGCTGAGCGCGGTGGCCGGCCTGCTGCTGCTGCGCTGGCTCGAAGGCCGGCGTCAGTACACCATCACGAGCAAGGGTCGTGCGGTCCGCACTCCGATTCGGTCGCGTGGTGTGAGACTCTTCGCGATCATCCTCAGTACCATCGTGGTGACCGTGCTGGTGCTGCCGCACGGCATGGTGCTGTTGACGGCATTCGCTGTCGATGGTGCATGGACCACGCAGGTGCTGCCGCCGGAATACACGCTCGACAACTTCAAGCGACTGATCACCGATCCGCAGCTGCTGCCGCCGATCCGCAATACGATCGTGATGGCGTTCATCGCCACCGCCGCCAACGTGGTTGTGTGCTTCGTGATCGGCTACCTGACCGTGCTGCGCAAATTCAGCGGGCGGAAGCTGCTCGAGATTCTGGCGGTGCTCCCGTGGACCATTCCACCGACCGCCATCGCCATCGGCCTCGCATCCACCTTCGACTCGTTCGATCCGTGGCACGGCAAGGTGCTGCTCGTCGGCACGTTCTGGATCCTGCCGCTGGCCTATTTCATCCGCGGCCTGCCACTCGTCACGAGCGCCGTGCAGAGCTCACTGCGTCAGATGGAGCCGAGTGTCGAGGATGCGGCGCGTGGACTCGGCGCAAGCTGGTGGCTGACCATGAAGCGCGTCGTGATTCCGGCCGCGAAGCCGGGATTGATCGCGGGTGCTGTACTCGCTGCGATCACCGCCATCGGTGAATTCGTGGCGACGGTGCTGCTGTTCACGCTCAGCAATCGCACCATCTCCGTCGAGGTGCTGCAGCAGCTGCGCAGTCAGGCGTTCGGCACGGCGTCGGCGTACAGCGTGCTGCTGATCCTGATGACCTTCATCCTCACGCTGGCCGCGCGTTGGCTGCAGGGGCGGTCCGAGCCGGTGATGGTGCAGTAGCGGCGAGCGGTTCAGCGCTCCGCGTCACCCAGCGTGCGCACGCGGTCCAGCAGCGGCGGCAGGAATTCGCGCGAGAAGATCTGCTCCCACGTCGGGGTGCGCGGCAGGCGACAGGCATCGTGCATCATCCGGATCGCCAGCGTGAAACGCTTCGGATCGATGTCACCGATGCCGATCCGGGTGCCCTCAGGCGCGGCCATGTCGCCATGCAGCGTGCGCTGCAGCCGGTTGCGCTCCACTTCCACCCGCTGCGTCGGGTCTCGGCGCGTGAGCTCCGAAATCGCGGCGTCGGGATCGTTGACCGTCGCCGCCAGGCCGCGATTCGCTGCACGGACGAACGCGCGCACGATGACGGGATCGTGATCGACCATCGCGCGTGAGGCCATCAGCGCGCTGCCATACAACTCCGGCACGATGTCGCGATACCGAATGAAGCTGAGCGTCGACTCGACGTCGCGACCGGATGCTTCGATGGCGGCCATGCTGGTGCTGAGATATCCGAACACCCCATCCGCTTCCTTCCGTTCGAGTGCGCCGAGCAGTCCGGTCCAGTTGCTGGTGTCGGGTGCGACGCGCACGAGGTTCGGGTCGAGCAGGCCGCGTTTCGCGAAGGCATCGAAGGTGTTCAGCGCGACGTCGGTCGGGTGGCCGATGATGCGTTTCGCGGCCAGCTGTCGGACGGTCGTGAGGGGACTGCCCTTCAGCATGATGATCGCGGACGGCGACCGGTTCAGCACCATGAACACACCGATCGGTGCGGTCTCCGGTCGGATCGACGACTCCTCGATCAGCGCGTTGATGTCGCCGTAGCCGAAGTCGAAGGTGTCCTGCACCATGCGCGTCGCGGCCGTGTAGGCGCCGCGACCGGGCGTGAACTGCACGTCGATGCCTTCGTAGCGGAAGTATCCGCGGGCGTCCGCGATCAGCAGCCAGGCATTCGCGCCGGAGAATCCGGAGTTGAGGAGCACCTTGACGGTTCGGCGCGTGCCCGCGGGTGCAACATCATCCCCTTGCGAGTGTGCCGTTACTGGCGCGAGAATGGCCGCAAGAAGCGCGAGAAATGCGAGCCTGAAGCGTCCGATCATCATCGTGCCTCGTGCGGGAAAGTCGAGCCTGCGCATCTCTGGTTATGGACGACTTTGACGCGCGCGCGTCAGCAGAACGATCTGCCCACCGTGGTAGGCGCCGTGCTCTGGAATGCCGAGCAACATGGTGCGGGCCGAGTGCTTCCGGCCGGGCATTCGGCGATTGAGGGTCGCCGGATCGCAGCGGCGCACGGCGTGGGCGAGACTCGAATGGCTCTCGGTGAGCTGATCGAGCACGAGCTTCCATCCGGACGGTGTCGGTCGTGTGACCGGTGGCCAGTCGTCGACGTCTGTCGGTTCCGGCGGCGGTTGATCAGCCAGCCGAGCTTCGGCGATTCGTGCCCATGCCGCGATGTGGTGCACGAGTTCCCAGATCGAATGCGCGCCGGGAACGGGATGGGCGAGAGCGTCGTCGACGCTGACGCCGCTCAGCAGTTCGCCGAGTGCGGTGCCATGCCAGACGGGACCATTGACGGTGCGTTCGATGGCGTCGGCCAACCGGTTGAGCTCATCCACGGGAATTCTTCGCGGTTGATGTCGGAGCGTCGGCCATCGCGGCCAGCACCTTTTTCGGCGCCGCCTGCCTCCAGCCGTCGTCGAGTAGCGACTGCACGGCAGTCCAGGGCGGCCGCTTGTCGAGCCAGACACCGATCCAGCCGCTCGGGCCGACGTACGGCGGCTTGAAGTAGCGCCTCGGATCGTCGTCGATGACGAGCGACTGATTTGCCGGCATCGCCTTGATCCACACAGCGGGACGGCCCGCGCCGTGATGATTCCCCGCGCTGGCATACATCGCGAACAGTTTGTCCTTCACGCGAAACGTGGGTTCGCCCCACGCGATTTTTTCACTGCTTTCAGGTAGCGCCAAGCAGAGTGTGCGCAGGCGGACCAGCGGATCGGCGGGCAAGTGGGGCCTCTTCGTCTGATGGTGCAGGTCACAGCGCCACGGTCTCGACACCAGAAATATGCGTTGGCTCAGCGACCGCTGGTGCTCCCGCGTTCTGGTGTGCAAGCTCAACAGCTTTCCCGCTTCCTCACTCCCTCCTGCGCCCTCGCGTCCTGTCTGAACTGCGTTGGCGGCTGCGCCGCGAGAATGGCCAGAGGATGCACGGAGCACACCGAGAAACTGCAAAACTGTTGTTGTCGTTGCCGGATGCCGGCACGCTTCAGCGCGAGAGGCGAAAAAAGTTTCGAACGCCGGTCGATCCATCGCAGTTGCCGTTCCCAAATATTTTCGCAGGTATGCGCCCGACCGTCCGCATCGCGCACCCTCCCTGAGCTCTGGGCTTCCTCCAGGCAGTTCTCGCCGCGAAGCGGCCACGCAGTTGCAGTTGCAGTTCAGTCGCGCCGAAGAAAGCTGTAGAACTCCCCACCCGAATGGAGCCGAGATGCATCGTGTTCGACCTCTCCTCATGCTGGCCCTCGCTGCGACGACGCTGGCGGCGCAACCGAGTCCGACGTCTGGTGTCACGCATGGTCAGCGTGTCAAACGACTCGCCATTCGCAACGCGCTCGTCATCGACGGCACTGGCACGCCGACGCGTGGGCCGATGGACATCATCGTCGAAGGCAACATCATCACGGAGATGGTCTCGCTCGATCCGGTGGCGCTGCGCGCCGGACGCAGCAAGCGCCCAGCGGCCGATGCGGAAATTGACGCCACCGGCAAGTATGTGCTGCCCGGCCTCATCAACGCGCATGCGCACATGCAGTCGCAGCGCAGTGGCCAGTCGATGGGTGGCTTCGAATACAATCACAAGATCTGGCTCGCCAACGGCATCACGAGCGTCCGTGAAGTCGGTGCGGAAAGTGAATCGCTGAGCGTCGTGTTGCGCGGCCGCTCGCAGCGCGGCGAGATCGTCGCGCCGCGCATGTTCATCTATCCGTTCTTCGACAACGGCGGTCGCATTCGCACGCCGGCGGAAGCACGACTGCGCGTACAGGCGATGAAGCGACTTGGCGTGGACGGCATCAAGATCGGCGGTATCCAGCGTGACCTGATGGAAGCGATGGAGGACGAGGCGCACAAACTCGGTCTTCGTATTGCCCATCACGTCGGCGTCGAGGAGACGAATGCGTGGGACGACGTGAAGTTCGGCACCACCAGCATCGAACACTGGTACGGCATTCCGGACGCTGCGATTCCTGATCTGCGTCAGAAATTCCCGAGCAACTACAACTATTCCGACGAGACTGATCGCTTTCGCTGGGCCGGGCGGCTCTGGCGCGAAGCCGATCCGGCCATTCTCGACTCGCTGCTCGGCGCGATGGTGAAGGCGAAGGTCGCGTGGGTTCCGACGATGGACATCTACGAGGCCAGTCGCGACCTGCAGCGCGCGCAGACACAGCCCTGGTTTCAGGACTACCTGCACCCGTCACTCGCCAACTATTTCAAGCCCGACCCCGCCAACCACGGCTCCTATTTCATCGGCTGGAGCAGCACCGACGAAGTGTATTGGAAGGAGAACTACCGCCTCTGGATGGATGCGCTACGCAAGTTCGAGCGGAAGGGCGGCATCATCGGCTGCGGTGACGATGCCGGCTTCATCTACGAGCTCTACGGCTACGCACTTGTCCGTGAGATGGAGCTGCATGCTGAAGCAGGTTTCAATCCGCTCAAGATCGTCGAGCATTGTACCGGCAACAACGCAAAGATCCTCGGTGAAGAGGCGCGGATCGGGCGCGTGCGCGTCGGCTGGCTGGCGGATCTGATCGTCGTCGACGGCAATCCGCTGGAAGACATCAAGGTGCTCTACGCCGGTGGCACCAGCGCCGTGCGCGAGGGTAAGGAAGTACGGACGCTCGGCAGCGAATGGATCATCAAGGACGGCATTCCATACAACGGCCCGCAGCTGCTGAGAGAAGTGAAAGCGATCGTCGACGCCGCCAAGCAGGCAGTCCGGCAGTAGTGGTGTGGATCGGAACTCGGGACGACACCGACGCGTGCACCCGAACATCCGCATACATCACGTAGGGGGAAGCCCCGCGCACCGTGTCTGTTTCACTGGCCCGTCGCGTTCGCGTGACGGGCCAGTCGCGCGCCGTAGACAACCATGGAGGAAGGTCGATGATGTACACGCACAGGAAGGCCCCGGCCCTCGCACTGGTCGTGGCCAGTGCCGTCGCCGGCATGTCGCTCGGCGCGCAGGTCACGGAGGTCGCCCGACGACCGATCGCCGACATCGCGCACCTCACCTTCGGCTCGCTCTGCGAGGACAAGTTCGTCATCCGCAATGACGGCCCGAATCCCGTGAATGTCGAGTATGCGGTGGAGAAGGGCACCGAACACACGCGTCTCACGCTGGCCGGCCGCGAGCAGGTGGAGCTGGAGTCGAAGTCGCGCGACGCACTCGAGTTGTGGATGGACGGCAAGCTGGTCGCGAAAGCCGAGAAGGAAGGCCGCAAGTGTCGCGACGTGCAGGGCAACGCGTCAGTTGCCGTGGCGCCGCTCGAAGTCGCGAGCACGTCCCAGAACACCGATGATCGCCGCAGCAACATGCGCGTCGGTGTCGGCGTCGGGTACGGCTATCCGTTCTACGATCCCTGGTACGGCCCGTACAGCGCCTACGGATGGGGCTATCGTCCGTTCTACTCCGGCTTCTACGGCGTCCCGATCATCATCGGTGGGCGCAGTCGCGGCGGGCGTCGGCGTTAGTCTTTCGCGCTGCTGAACTGCTGGTCTCGCGCAAAGCCACAGGGAGTTCTACCGCATCGGTAGAGAAAATTTTCACGCAGGGCTCGCGGGGGACGCGGGGAAGAGCAACTGCGCAAGGCTTTTGGAACGGCGTCTCGCGCGCGCAGTTTCAAAAGCTTTTGCTTTTCCCCCGCGGGCCCCGCGGGCCTCGCGTGACAATTGTTCGATTGGCGCGAGACTCTCTGTGGCTCTGTGCGAGACAAGCAGTTCTATTGCAACGCGCAGGCATCCTCGACACGGAGACGTACATGACGGCTCGCGGACGGATTTTGTCTCGCTACGGCGCCGTGCTGGCGCTGCTGTTCGCGCACGTTGCGTCATTGCCGGCGCAAACGGACGGTACCTGTGTGCCTGTCAGTGAGCGCGAGGGGCGTGCGTTCGGTTGTTTCATCACCGCGCGAACCGAGCTCGGCGCTCTTGCGAAACAGCCATCACTCTTCTGGTATCTCGACACCTACGCAACCGTCGCAGCTGCGAGGTTGGCCGCTGGACCGCGCGGCACCGTCGTCGAGTCACTAGGCAGGATCTGGCTGTTTTCCATCGCGGACAGTGCGTTTCAGCCGTCTGGTGGCACACGCGTCTCGCGCATCGGACCGCTGCCGCTGATTGATGCGGCGCAGTTCGCGGCGGTGTACATGGAGGGCGTCTTCCAACCGGGGATGTCGTCGGTGGTGCATCGACACGCTGGCGTCGAGGCGTGGTATACGCTCGAAGGCTCGCAATGCCTTGAAACGCCGCAGGGGCGGATGGATCAGCGCGCCGGCGATCCCGGTGTCCTCGCGCCAGCGGGTGTGCCGATGATGCTGACCGGGACTGGCACCGTGCCGCGCAAATCCGTCGTCCTGATTCTGCAGGACGCGACGCAGCCACGTTCAACGCCGGCGCACGACTGGGTTCCGAAAGGCTTGTGTCAGGCTGCTGCACGGTAATTCGTGAGGGACTGAATCGCGGTCTCGCACAGAGCCACAGTGCCACAGAGGGTCTCGCGCCAATACAACAATTTTCACTCGGGGCCCGCGGGGGAAACGCAAAAGCATTTGAAACTGCGCTCGCGAGACGCTGTTCCAACAGCATTTTGCATTTGCACTTCCCCGCATCCTCCGCGGGCCCCGCGTGAAAATTGCTTCTATGAGATGCGGTAGAACGCGCTGTGGCGCTGTGTCTCTGTGCGAGATCCGCAGTTCTCTTCCACGGCGCCAGACCACAGAAACCGCTGTTGCTCCGCTGCTCTGCGTGAGACCAGCAGTTTAATTCGTGCCAAGATGCCATACAGGACGCGAGGCAGCCCGGATCAATTTCACTGCGAGCGGTCGGCGAGCTCGACAGTCGTCACGTGTCACGTGTGCTCTACGGCGTAGCGGATGAGGACGCATATCCATACCATAGGATGAGCGCCAGCCCACGACACCGTGCATCTCGATCTTCCGCACAACATCGATGACCGCTTCACGCTCATAGCGGAGCTCGGGCACGGCGCGCATGCCATCGTCTATCGCGCCCTTGATCGGAGCCTGGGGCGTGAGGTGGCGATCAAGGTGCTGCGGGCGGAGCTCGTCGATTCCGACGTGAATGAGCGCTTTCGGCGTGAAATTCGCCTGACGTCGCAGCTCGAACATCCGCACATCGCGCACGTGTACGACACGGGCGAGTTCATGGGCGCGCCGTATTTTGTGACAGCGATTGCGCGCGGAGCATCGCTCGCCGAGCGACTCGAGCGCGAGCGGCAGCTGCCGGTGGATGAAGCGTTGTCGATTGCCAGAGAGGTGGCGAGCGCACTCGAGCACGCACACAAGGCGGGCATCGTCCATCGGGATGTGAAGCCGGCGAACATCCTGCTCACCCCTGATGGCGCGCTGCTGACCGACTTCGGCGTCGCGCGGGCGCTCGAAGCGATGCCTGGTACGCTCGCGACGTCGACTGGTGTGGCGGTGGGGACGTTGTTGTACATGAGTCCTGAGCAGCTCTGCGCGGAGAAAGGCATCGATGGGCGCAGCGATCAGTATTCGCTGGCGCTGGTGTTGTACGAGATGCTGGCGGGCGTCTCGGCGCACGTGGCGGCGAATGCGGAAGGATTACGTGCGTTACGCATCGCGGCGCAGCATACGCCGATCAGCCGCCTGCGATCGAGTGTGCCGCAGCATGTCGAGGCGGCGCTCTCTCGCGCGTTGGCGTCGGCGCCGGCGGATCGGTTTCGGGAGGTGGGGGCGTTTAGTGAGGCGATTCGGTCGAATCGAGTGGTTTCAGCGAATCAATCGCGACTGTCCGACTTCGCGACTATGCTCGCACCGTTCCGTACTCGGCGTTCTCGCGCGGTCATGACGACGATTTTCTCGACTGCCGTCCTGATTGGCAGCTGGAAGGCATTTCAACTTGCGCGTAGCACAAGCGTTAGCAGTTCAGGTTCGGTGACGCCTCGGTTCTCGCACAACCTCTCCATCAACACCGACGACTCCTCCGCAAACCATGCGCGCCTCTCGATCGCAATAGAGCAGGAGCTAGCGATGTGGCCCGGAGTTGCGACGAATAGAAAGAGTTCGACGGTAGTGCGAAGCGTGCCGGTATATTTGCGCTACGAGACTCAGAGCGACGGAGTGCGGGCCTTCGCATCGCTGCGCCGCAACGATGCTTCCATTCAGGATGCCAGCGTGGTATTCCCCTCGCACGGAAGTCTCAGCGGCGATTCGCTTCGAGCATTCGCGGGACGAATTCTCTTCGCATCCATGATCAGCCCGGACTCTGCCGATCTGCCTGGCACAATTCTGACGCGAGCCACAACTGACGTCGAGAACTTTGCGAGTGGATGGCGCTCGTTGCTGGCGGGAGATCTCGAGAAAGCGTATTCCTTCTTTGCCAGCGCGTCACGTTCTGGATCGCTTCCTCAGGCGGCGCTTTGGCGCGTGATCAGCCGAGCGTGGCTCCTGCCAACGGACACCGATGGCTGGCAGTTTGCCGCCCAGACCGCAGAGAGTTCGGTATCCGCACTGTCCACCCGCGACTCCCTCATTGCGGCATCGTTCCAACTGCGGGCGTCCGATCGCGCCAAGCTTGGCTGTGACCTGCTGGAACGAGCGACACGACTTGACGCGAAGAGTTTTGTCGCGTGGTTCAGCCTTGGACAGTGCCTGCAGTTCGACTCACTGGTGGTTCGCGACGTCGTAAGTCCTTCACGAATACGCTTCGAGACGTCATGGTGGGCCGCGAGCCGTGCGTATGAGGAGGCTATCGCTCGACTGCCGTCTGCCTCGCTCGCGCCGCTTTTCGTCGACTTGCCGCGGGTAACTCTGTCGCTGAACGCGACAAGACGTAGTGGCTTGCTCAGCGGTGACGGCTCACGAGTCTATCTCGGCTTTCCGAGTGCGTCAGGAGATTCGGTCGACGTCTTTCCGATAGCCAAGGATCGCTTCGAGGCCGCGGGTTACGAGATCGTCCCTCGGACATATCAGCGCGCGATTCGACTCGGTCGGCGTCGCCTACTTCAGCTCAGCGGATCGCTGGCGGAGCTCGCTCCGAACAGCGCCGTCGCTCAGCTGGAATACGGCCGGGCGTTGGAGTACAACGGCATATTAACTGCCGAACTGTCGGAGGCATCGGCGCTAAGCGCACTCACACGTGCGTCCGCTCTCGCTCGCACACGGCATGATTCACTCGAAATCGGCTTGACGGAAGCTCGCGTCCACCTGCGTCTGGGCGATTTCGCCGCAGTACGAGTCATTGCGAATCGATTGCTGAAGCTTCAACGTGCGTTGCCCGCAGAGGATGCGGGCAAGCTCGCTTCACTTGCACTTCTCGTAGGAGCGCGCGTGGTCGCCGAGACACTGGTCGTGCGCCAATACACGGCGTCTGCACGCCGTGAGGAAGGCCTCCCGCCATCGATTGCAGCAGTTTATGCCGGATATGTAGTTGCGTCCGCGACCGGCAGCTGCGCCAATGCTAAAGCGATGAGACGAAAGCTGGTTCAAGCGCTGCAGACACACTTTGCTCCGGAAGAGGTGTCCAGAGCTTCGGACAGATGGTTGTCGCGTGCGGACTGGCTGCTGCTGACGTGCACTGGCGCCTCGCTTCCCTCAGGAGCAGCAAGGGATGACCCGGTTTTTCAGGCGATTCTCGCGGTCTCGGCTCACGATAGCGCGCGCGCTGTGTCCGGACTGGAAACAATGTGGCAGGTGCGCGCTGGCGCGGCGCAAAGCGCCGTGTCGTGGGATACTCGGTTTCTGGAAATCTGGGTTCTGCTCCAGTCAAACAATCGTGAGCGTGCTCGCGAACGAATAAAGGCCGCATTCGACGAGCTGAGCAGTACAATGGATTATGTGCTCTTTGACCTAGGTCAAGGAGCGTCGTTGCGGCGAACTCTGGAGCTGTGCACGGCGTTGGCGTGGCCGGAAGCAGAGCAGGAAACGAGCAAGTTTTGCGTTCGCGCACTGAATGCGCTCGGGAATTAGCGATTTCTCAGCGGCACGTAACAGTTTCCCACTTCGATCGGCTGACGCTTAAGTGAGGTGAAGAATGACGGATCGTCGTGTAGTTGCCCTCGCGATTGTACTGACGTGTTCCGTTGCCTGCTCGGCGGATACAGTGCCAGCGGCGCAAGCAGCCGGACTTCACGCTGCAGTGGCGTGCAGTGCCGATGGAATTTCCGGGCCAGTCTGCCCGAACGTACTTGAATTGGATTGGGAGCTATCCGCGAAGTGGCAACTCTTGCCGGCATTTCTCGCGGGATTGAAGCTGAGCCCTGACCCGGTTGTTGACGCGCGCCGTGCCGGTTCCGAATGTAGGACTAACCCAAACGGAAGTAAGAGAAAGACGCGAATACGTTACGAAGCGCCATTGGCAATGCTCGATTTTCCAATGGATGGCACGAAAGGTCGCGACTTTGTCGTCGCGTTGTTCACGTCGAGACTTCCGGCAGAAGACTGCTGGGAGGCAAGATATGGTGTCCGACCTGAAAAGACCGGCAACAACATCAACGTAGTGTTTTTCACTACTGTGCAGACCATCGCTGCAGAAGCGCCGAAGGAAGGCTTTGATCGCGTCATCGGTCAGTGGACGACATGGGCGCTTCGTTGGAAGACGACCGGGAATCCGAACTACGAGCTCGATAGCCTTCGGACCGGAGCCTATGTGCAATGTGGCTACACGCATGCTGGCGAATTGGGAGATCTCGCATTCACGACATGCGATGGCGCAAGGCGAGCGCACAAATTCGCGGTCGATAGCGTTGGGACAGAACGAGCCAGCGCAGTTTTCACGAATCTCATGAAGGAGGTGAACAGCGGTAACGAGGCGTGGAGATCACGATTCGGAATCAACCCCGAAGTCGATCCGGCTTGGGGTCGCTGCGGAAGCATGGGATGCTGCGCTGCGTATTAGCACGTCGCTGGCCAGCATCTCGTCGGCGCGATCGAAGCAATCGCGCCGACGAGACTATCGATCATGCGGCCTGTCGCTTCGGCCACCATTGCGCTGTGCCTAAGCGGCATAGAGAGATTCGAGTCAATACAACAGTTCTGAAGTGGTGACTCGTGCAAAAACTCTAAGTTCGATCACAAACGGGCTCTCCGTGCGCCTGTGTACGTCTGCGCGAGAACCGCAGTGCTCTTCCACGGCGCCAGATCACACGAACCTCTGTTGCTCCGCTGCTCTGCGTGAGCCAATCAGTTCAGCGACTGAGCCGAATTTTCCGCGCCGCGAGGATGCCGCCGATGAACCCACCGAGGTGCCCCTGCCAGCTGATACCAGCCGCACCGGGCAACACCTGCATCACCGTCCCGCCCCACAGCGCCGCCACGCCAAGGCTCATCACGATGCTCACGAAGCTGCGTGAATACCATCCGCTCAGCAGCAAAAAGCCGAGGTAGCCGAAGATCACGCCGCTCGCACCAACGTGGATGGAGTTCGGTGCGCCGATAGTCCATGCAAGCAGGCCCGCGCCGAGTGCCGCGTAGAGCGTCACCGGCAGGAAGTGTCGCCGGTCGCGCAGCATCACCAGCCAGCCGAAGATCAGGAACGGAATCGTGTTCGCGATCAGGTGATTCAGGCTGCCATGCAGAAACGGCGCGGCAACGATGCCGATCAGGCCATGCACCGTACGCGGCACGATGCCGAATTGCAGCAGCGCGCCACCGAGTATCGCGTTGGCCGCAAACGTGATCCACATCGCGCCGACCGATGCACTGAGCGTGACGGTCTGCGCTTTCAGTGAACGTGTGACGCTGCGCGTGGTGCGTACGACGGACGCTTTCATCGGTGCGTGGTCAGTGTGCGGCGAACGTATACTCGAGATCGTACAAGTGCTGTTTGCCTTCGATGATGATGGCGAGTGTACCGCTGATGCCTGCCAGCTCCTCAGTGCCGCTGTCCGGCACGATCGTGACAACCAGTGACTGCGTACCGCGCGTCATGATGCCGGTGTGCTGCAGCACGAATGTGCCGTGTTTGCCATCGAGAGTGCCGGTGAAGCGTTCGATCGCGGCATACGCGGCGCTTCCCTTCACGCTGCTCATGCCGGTCAGCATCTGGCCCTTGCCGGTGCCCACCAGGTCGCCGCTGAACTGCTTGTCAATCGTCATCCGGCCGAGTGACGTCGCGTCGGTGTAGTCATCCACCGGCAGCGGCGTGATTTTGACTTCGAAGGTGCCGCGTGCGTGCATCGATGCCACCGAAAAATGTGACTGCGTGACGTGTGCTCGTTGGGATGGCCACACGGCGAACTGCGCGAGAGGTGTGCTCGAGGGTGTCGTCACGAGCGCCGACATCAGCACGCTTACCCCTACGGTCCAGATCTGCTGCATTGTTTCTCCGATCAGGGTTCGACTGTGGGCGTTCGGAACCAGGCCATGGGGATATCTCCCTCAGGCACGCCGTCCGGACCGGCGATGGCACGGTCGAATCGGCCCTCCCGGATGAAGCCCACCGACTCGTACAAGCGGTGGGCCCGCACATTCCGCTCCGCGGACATCAATTCCACCCGCAGCACGTCTGGACGCTCGTGGCGTACGCTATCCAGCAGACGAGTGAACAACGCTCGTCCAACACCGCGACCCTGCGACGCCGGGTGCACGGCGATCGTCAGATTCGTGTACACATGCCGAAAGAGGCGAAGCGGATTGCGGTACGAGTGCAGTTCGCCTGCCAGTCCAACGATTTCCGGCGACTCCGCCACCACAATGATGCCATCCGCGAGACTGTGTGTCACGAAGCCGGTGACGTACTCCTCGGTGATCTCATCCGGAAAACGCGCCAGCCCACCGCTCGTGGCTGACACCAGCCGATGCAGCGTGAGAATCGCCGGAATGTCATCGAGCGTCGCCGCGCGGATGTGCACTACGCAGCACCCATCAGCTGTGTCACCGCATCCGGCCAGTCCGCCACGCGACGGAATCGCGTCTCATGCACGTTGTGCGGCGCCGTGAAGATGATCGGCTGCCCGCGAAATCGAACCAGCTGATACGGGCTGTCGTCGATCAGGTAGTCCACGCCGAGCACACTCTTGTCTCCGCAGAACACGCAGTGAGATGGCGCGATGTCGGGGAAGTGTTCACGCAGCCACTCGAATTTTGCCGTGAACGACACCGGGTGCTCCATCGCCGCACTGGCCACGAAAATCTCGTAGCGCGCACTGAGGGCGTGGATCGCCTCCACGGCGCCGGCCATCAGCGGGATGTCGCGAAAGAATGTCGGGTGATGCAGATGCTCGCGGACGCGCGGCCGATGTGCCTCCGGCACCAGCGTGTGGAAGTGTTGCCCGTGCAGGTCTGCCCTCGTGAGGCCGGGTCCGAAGTCCCGCTCGTACCACGCCAGCTGGTGCGCCGAGGTGTCGGCGAGTACTTCGTCCATGTCGATCGCGATGCGCTGCACGACGCCAGTGTCTCCGCGGTGGGTCACGGTCACGTTACTCAGGGAATGTCACGCGCAAGGGCGCGCTCGATACGTCGGTCGGGCAACAGCCACATCATCGCCACGAGCACATACACGCCGATTGCCACCGCCGGTGCCCAGCGTGCCACCAGCAGCGCGATCAGATACAGGGCGGGTGACGCCTTGCCTTTCCAGTCGGCGCCAATCGCCTGTGCCAGCAGTGACTCCGATCCCTGTGACGCCACGATCGTGCACTGCAGGATGTAGTACGCCACCCCGCACATCAGGAGAACCACTCCATACAGAATGATCGGCACCGTCGCGAAGTGATTCTCACCCATCCAACCGGTCGTGAACGGCAAGAGGGAGAGCCAGAACAGCAGATGCAGATTGGCCCACAGGATCGGACCGCTGACGCGCTTCAGCGTGTGGACGAGATGATGATGGTTGTTCCAGTAGATACCGATGTTCACGAAGCTCAGCACATACGAGAGAAACACCGGCAACAGCGGCCGCAGCGCCTCGATCCCCGCCTCGTGCGGCACCTTCAGCTCCAGCACCATGATCGTGATGATGATCGCAATCACACCGTCACTGAATGCCTCGAACCGTCCCTTGCCCATGCCGCCTCTCAGGAGGTCAGAAGAATTTCCACTTCGCGACCGCTGCGACCGCCGCCGGAATGCCGAAGATGCTCACGAACACCGGCAGCTCCTCGCGAAATGTGTAGCCCGCCTGCGCCACACCGATCCACATGTTCGTCGCCGCGGCGAGGAACCAGAAGGTGATGAAGGCCAGCGTCGTGTCAGCGATGGCGCTCCCGCCCGGCTTCCCCATGCGATGGGCGAGGAAAATACCCACTGCCCAGATGCCGAGTCCCGCCACGATACTGATGGCCGTGCGCATGCCGATCTCCGCTGAGTGCCTGTGTTGTAATTGTTGGTATAGAAACGGTCCGGGCCAGCGGGCGCCACTGCCCGTGCGGCGTGCAGGGCATGTCGCGACCACGAATCCGGCGCGATACTCCCGTGACAGGCGCCCGATCGCTCGATGCGATACGATGCCTGCACGCCCTGACGATTCCTTGTCGTCACCACACCATCGCACGACTCCAACGCACCAGTCCATCGCACATGTCCACACGTCGAGACTTCGTTCGTACCATGGGCTTGTCCATCGCCGCCTCGGCGGCGGCAGCGTCCGATCTCGCGGCGATGGAATCACTGGCACCGCCACACGGGTCAGCGCGGTTGCTGGTGCCCAATCCGCACCACCCGGTGCCGGCGCCCGTCGGCGTCGATCGACTCCCGCTGGCGTGGTACAGGGCGACCACCAACCGCCTGCGTGCCGCGGCAAAGGCGCGCGGCGTGCACGCCATCCTGCTGCAGTCCGACGCGAATCTCGTCTACTTCTCCGGCTGCTTCCGCAACAGCGGTGAACGCACCACATGGGCGCTGCTGATGGTCGACGAACCGGACACGATCTACTGGTATTCACCGGCCATCGATCGTGACCTCATCACGTCGTGGTGGTGCACCGAGAACACCTACTACTTCTGCTACCCGCACTCGGCGACCGGATTCCCGAATCGCGGGCAGAACGAACGCGGCCCGCGCGTCGATCTGTGGAAGTGGGTGCTCACACAGCTGGCTGATCGCGGACTGTCGGGAAAAACCATCGGCCTCGATCGTGAGCTGACGCCGAGCGCGCAGCGCGTATTCGACGCGACACTGCCCGGCGCGACGAACGCGGACATCGGTGATCTTTGTATGGAGATGCGGATGATCCGCACGCCGGAAGAGATCGCGCTGATTCAGCGCGCCTATCGCTACTTCGACAAGGTGCACTGCTTCGCGCGCGATTACATCCTCGAACATGGCACCACTGCCACCGACTATCAGGTGGGCCAGGCGCTCAGTTCATACGGCATCAACCTCATGATGCGCGATGTGAAGCGTGATGGAAAACCGCACAGTGCGGTCGGGATGGACGTGACGGGCAACTACGTGCGCGCCGGTGTCGCGACGGCATATCCGCATCCGAATCAATTCTTCCATACGCGCCTGCAACGCGGTCAGCCCGTATACGTGAACTGCGACATCCTGCTCGGCGGGTTCGGTGGTGAGGGATATCGCAATTACATCATCACGCCAAGCAACACCCATCACGACCGCATGTGGCAGGTGGTGGCCGAGACGGTGCAGATCATGGCCGAGGAGATCAAGCCGGGCGCAGTGTGTTCGGAGGTCGCGCAGAAGGTGCATGCGCACCAGATCAAGTCGGGGATGCAGGAGTTCATCTATCACCGGCCGGGCCATGGACAGGGCACGAACTTCGAAGGGCATCAGCCGCCGTTCATCGCGCTCGGTGACGACACGGTGATTCGTGAAGGCATGACGTTCAGCGTCGAACCGGGATTGTACGATGCGCAGCGCGGCATCGGCATCAATCCGAGTGATCGACTGCTGGTGACGAAGGAGCGCGGTGTGTTGATGAGCTCCATTCCGTTCACGAAAGAATGGAGTTTTCTCACGCTCTGAACGACAGACGCACGACCATCGGGTGGGATGGCCGTGCGCAGTCGTCAGATGATCGGCAGCGGATCAGTGTATCCGCTGGTCTTTTCATTCATCGGCGGTGAACCGAGTTACGCGCGCAGTCGCGTGTCGCTGCCGAATTGGCTCGCCGATCCCGACGCACGCCACAGCACGAAGACCTTGTCCACACTGCTCGAGAGCGCGTCGATGAAGGCCTGATTGTCGAATTCGCTGAGCCGGCGTTCGAGTTCACTCAGGATGCCCGACTCCACCGCCAGCGTATGCGGCACGATCAGCGCGTTCGTATGCTGGCCGCGCAGCACCAGATACACATCTTCGACGTCCTCCGTATCCGGCGTCGCGACGACGTCGACTTCGCTCAGATCCGACCACGACACGGATTCGTTCAGCCCGGCGCCGTAAATCCGGCGCACGCCCCACGGTGACACGTCGAGCGACTCGCGAATCTGCGCGTTGTCCTCGATGGCTTGCGTGAAGGGGCGCAAGATGACCAGCACGGCTGACAGGCTGCAGGCGAGCAGCAGCAACCAGCCGACGGAGTCTCCGCGCGCCACGAAATACACGCCGCCCACACCCAGCAGGGTGGAGACTGCGATCACGTACGCGTCGGTGATGGATGTGCGACGAAGCATGGCCCTCTCCTGATCTCGCGACGTCGTCGCCGCGGTCCGTGAATTTCGCAAATAGATCGAACGCCGCCGTCAGGGCGGTGGCTCGTCCAAAGGGGATTGTTCGGACTGACTGCTGAACGCGTGCTGATACCCATACGTTGCACGAACGGGGCCAGTGCCACGACGGCCTGATCCGTAAGTGCTGACGTCCGAATCGTTTTCGCGCTGCCGAGCGCGACGGCAAGGGCGATGTGCCTGTGGTAGCAGCTATGGGAAACCCGGCTGGCGTGGTATCTTGTGAAAAGTTTCACAAGCGCGCTGGGGTACGCTGTTTCCTCTCGACTCGCGCCAACCCGGGCTCCAGCGGCCCGAGTGCGCGTACTGGAGCGCCGTCGACCTATGCTCGCCGAACCGAATACCAGCACCCGGATCACCAGCACCCACGCCCGTGATCCGCGTCCGCACGTTGTAATCATCGGCGGTGGATTTGCCGGACTCACCGCCGCGCGCACCCTGAGCAAGGCCGACGTCCGTATCACGCTGATCGACCGCACGAATCACCACCTCTTTCAGCCGCTGCTCTACCAGGTGGCGATGGCCGTGCTCAATCCGGCGGACATCATCGTGCCGATTCGCTGGATGCTGCGCAATCAGCCGAATGTCACGGTGATCATGGCGGATGTGGACAGCGTCGACGTCGCGACACACAGCCTGACACTCGATGCCGGCACCAGCACGGTGGAGTGGGACTATCTGCTGGTTGCCGCCGGCGCTCGGCACGCCTACTTCGGCCATCCTGAGTGGGAAGAAAATGCGCCGGGCCTCAAGAGCATCGAAGACGCGCTCGAAATGCGGCGCCGTTTTCTGCTCAGCTTCGAGGCGGCGGAACGCGCCAGCGCCGAAGGTGAACGCACCGCACTGCTGACCTTCGTAATCGTCGGTGGCGGACCGACTGGCGTCGAGCTGGCCGGCATGATTCCGGAAATCACGAAGAAGGCGATGAAGAAGGATTTCCGTCGCATCGATCCGTCGACGGCGCGTGTCATTCTGATCGAAGGAGGACCGCGCATTCTCGCGCAGTTTCCGGAAGACCTGAGTGCGCGCGCACGACGTGATCTGGTGGACCTCGGCGTTGAGGTGCGCACCGCGACCGTCGTGACAGCCGTCGATGATGATGGTGTCACACTGTCGACGGGCGAACGCATTCTCGCACACACCGTGTTCTGGGGCGCCGGCAATCAGGCGTCACCACTCGGCAAACAACTTGGCGCTCCACTCGACAAGGCGGGACGCGTGATTGTCGAAAGCGATCTGTCGATACCGGGACATGATCACGTCTTCGCCATCGGCGACCTTGCGTCGATCACGATGCCCGACGGCAAACATGTGCCGGCCGTGGCGCCGGCGGCGAACCAGATGGGTGAACACGCCGCACAGTCGATCATGCGTGATCTGGCCGGAACGCCGCGTACGGTCTTCACGTACTTCAACAAAGGCGATCTGGCAACCATCGGGCGCAATCGCGCCGTCGCGGCCGTCGGCAAGGTCAAGCTGCAGGGGACGATCGCGTGGATTGCCTGGCTCTTTATCCACATTCTGTATCTCGCCGGCTTCCGGAACCGCATCACGGTGTTCGTTCAGTGGGCGTATCAGTACTTTACCTATCAGCGCGGCGTTCGACTGATCACAGGAACCACCGCGCACCGTTTGTTGAAGACCAGTCGTGAGCGCGAGCATGAACGCGCCACCGAAGGGAAGTCGGGGCGCGAGGCGGCCTGACGCAGTGTGCAGCATCGTAGGCGCACCGATGTCGGTGCCGCCACGCAGATCGAGCTGTGGGCGACGCGTCGAGCCGGACCACCGGTGGGGCGCGTTGACCTGACAGGACCGCTCCGGTAGCCTCACCGTATGGCGATGCCTCGCACCACGCCCTTCCTCGCGGATCTGTCGTCGTCACCTGAGGCGACGGTGGCTCGGCTCGAGCACATCTTCGATGCGCTTCCGCTGGCGGTGGCCGAGTTCGACGTCGACCTGTTGCTCATGCGTGCGAACCTGCGCTATCGCACACTGATCGGCGCACTGGTGCCGGCCGGATGGCGTCCCACGGCATACGATGCGTTCCCGAATGCACTGGCCGATCTGAGCGACGAGATCGACGCCGCGACGATCCGTCAGGAATCGCGCACTCGGCGTGTCGCATTCCGCAATACCGCCAGCGCGCTGCAGATGGTCGAACTGACGTTCGTGCCACTGTCGTCGGGCGGACTGCTGATCGTCGGCACGGAAGTCACCGAGATCGAGGGACTGCGCCAGGCGCTCGCACGCAGCGTGGCGCAGCTCGAAGCGATCTTCGACGTGCTGCCGGAATCGGTGCGAGTGTTCGACAGTCAGGGCGTGGTGATGCGCGAGAACTCCGCCGCGCATTCCGATCACGCGTCGCAGGACCTGGCGTCGCTGCGCGAGTTGTGGCGCGCTGACCTGCCACGACGCGTCGATGGCACCTCGCTGTTCGTGCATGAACATCCGACTGCGCGCGCACTGCGTGGCGAGACGGTGCGCAGCGAGACGATGCTCGTGCGACGGGGTGCACAAGGCGAACAGATCATCGAGGTGAACTCGAATCCGCTGCGTGATGCCGCCAGCAGCGTCGTGGGCGCCGTGACGGTGGAGCGCGATGTGACCGAGCGCACCCGCCTCGCGCGCGAACTCGCCGAGCAGGTGCGGCGCGCGAACGAGCTGTACGCCGTCGTGAGCACCGAAGCGGAACGTCTCGAAGAGCAGGTCAAGGAGCGCACCGCCGAAATCGAGCGGCTCGAAGAGACGCGCAATCGCGAGCGGCGTCTGGCAGCCGTGGGTCAGCTGGCGGCCGGCGTGATGCACGATGTGAACAACGCCCTCAATCCGATCGTCGCCGCCGCCCATCTGCTGCAGCTGCACGCCAACAATCCGGAGAAGGTACGTGACTACGCGATCCGGATCGCCCGCGCGGCAGAAACGGGTGCCGCGACCGCGTCGCGCGTCGGCCGGTTCCTGCGCCAGGATCCGATCCATCTCGCACCCGATGCGATGGTCGATCTGGCGGTCGTGACGGACGAAGTGATCGCCATGACCCGGCCGATCTGGGCCGAACGTGTCGGCGGCGGTGCGGTGCTGCTCAATCGCACCTTGAGCGCGGGCGTGATGGCGCGCGCCGTGGCCGGCGAAGTGCGCGAGGCGCTGCTGAACCTGATCCAGAATGCGCTCGACGCGATGAAGGGCGGCGGAACATTAGGTGTGACCGTGCGGCGCGACCGGACGAGTGCCATCGTTGAGGTGCACGACACGGGGCACGGCATGAGTGCTGAGGTGCGCGAGCGGGCGTTCGAGCCATTCTTCAGCACCAAGGGACCGAACGGCAGCGGGCTGGGTCTGGCCGAGGTGTACGGTGTGATCAAGCGACACAACGGGCGTGTCGAGATCGAGTCGGAAGTTGGACGCGGCACAACGGTGCGTCTGGTGTTTCCGGTGGCCGATCCGTCAACACAGACGCCGCCTGTGGTGGCCGCGATCGATCCGCATCAACTGGCACCGCGCCGGATCCTTGTCGTGGAGGATCATGTCGATGGGCGCGAGCTGGTGACGCAGGTGCTGCAGATGGCCGGCCACGAGGTGATTGCCGTGGCGACTGTCGCGGCCGCCGAGGCGGAGCTTGCTGGACAGGCTCCGCCCTTCGATGTTGTAGTCACGGATATCGGATTGCCGGATGGAATCGGCACCGAGCTCGCGACGCGAATCCGTCAGCGTTTTCCGAATATCCGCGTTGGTGTCATTACGGGCTGGGAGTTGCGACCCGAAGCGATGGCCGATGCACATTTCTCTTTGCGAAAGCCATTAATCGCTGAAGAATTGTTGGCGCAGGTGGCGGCGCGGTAGCAGGTTGTCGGTGAGGTGGTGCACCGGGTGTGACGCGACGGGGCGTGCACGCTCGTGATGAGTCGCTACATTCCCCGAGCTTTTCCTTCCTGCTGGGCTCCCTTCCCACCGCATTTCCGCAAAGGCTGGTACATGGCAGATTCCCCGATCCGAGTGGTTCTCGCGGATGACGATATGCTCGCCCGGCCGTTGCTGAGCGAACTGCTGGTGTCCATGGGGTATGCGGTCGTTGGTGAGGCCGGCACGGGACGTGAAGCAATCGCTGTAGCCGCTGATGTCGTCCCCGATGTCGTGTTGCTCGATGTGCACATGCCGGACGGCAGTGGCATCGATGCAGCGAAGGCGATCACGGCGACTGGCGCACCGACAGCTGTTGTGCTGTTCAGCGGAGATGCGTCGGTCTCACTGAGCGCCGATGATGCACGTGCCACTGCCGCGATTGCGTTTCTGCCGAAGCCGGCACCGCCGGGGATTCTCGACAGCACGCTGCGTCTGGCGGTCGCCCGTGCGCGTGAACTGACAGAGAGTCGGCAGGATGCGGCCTTCTGGAAGCAGAAGCTCGAGGAGCGCAAGCTGATCGAACGAGCCAAGGGTATCCTGATGCGCCGCACCGGCAGCACCGAGCAGGAAGCGTATCGCATCATGCAGCGAAGCTCGCAGGACAATTCAGTGCCGATGTCCCAGATCGCGCAGGCCGTGATCGACAGCGAGCCAGGCGCGAAGAAGCCGGAAGCCGTGGCATAACGTTCCGCGTTCGTGTTGTACGAGCGAAGGGCGCGCCACCGAGGCGCGCCCTTCTTGTTTCTTCGCACTCCGTCTCGCATTCGTGATCGCCAACTGCGTTGGCCGCTGCGCGGCGAGAACTGCCTGGAGGAAGCACAGAGCTCACGGAGAATTGCAACTGATTCTTTTTATGGGTGTTGTTCGAGGCGATATCGTGCGAAATACTCCACGCGCGCATCGGACCTGCTGTACACAAAAATGACGATGCCTATTTGCGCGCCGACCTCCCCAAGCGCCCCTCCGAGAGCTCCGTGTTCCTACCAGCAGTTCTCGCCGCGAAGCGGCCACGTTGTTCAGTTGCAGTTGCAGTTGCGGTTGCGGTTGCGGTTGGGAGCGGACGCTCGTGAGGAGGAGTAAAGACGTGTTGCGACTTGGAATGGTGGCGTGTGTCCTCGCAGTCAGCGGCCTCGGTGCACAACCGTGTGCGCGGTTCGATGTGCCGTGGTGGCAGCTCGGGGCGACGCGGTTTTTTCAGGGGAGTGGTGAGGGGCAGCGCGCGATGTCGATCGGGCTCGAACGGCATTTCGTGGATCGACGTGTGCTGCGGCGCGCCGGTTCTGGATATCGCCTCGAGATCGTGCGCACAAAACTCGGGCTGCGTGATACGACGGTCGGGATCAGCGTCGACTTCGGGCCGGACGGTGCGGTGACGCGTATCGCTGGTGACACCGGCTCTCTCTCGCACGATGTCTCGCCATTGCTGATGGCGCGATGCTCGGAGTTCCAACCGGGACGCACGTTCGCTGATGTCGGCTGGCGCGTGGACACCATCCGGACCGTCATGCAGCGTAGTGTCACGCGCGCGATGACGACACGTCCCGTCACCGTCGGCGCGCCAGTGGACACACTCGGCGCGCGGCTGGTGCAGGTCACGGTGCAGCGCGCGGTGAGCGATACGTCGCGCGGCGAGATCGTGCGCCAGGTGCCGAGCCAGCGCGCGGATACCGTGCGACCATGGACGGTGCTCGCCGGTGAAGAATCCGAACGGCAACTGGTGCGCGCATCGGATGGGCAGGTCGTGTTTCGCGAACATGCGCGCAAGCTGGTCGGCCGCGGATGGGTGCCGCCGCATCCGCTCGGAGACACGGTGCCCGTGCGCGTCGAAACGGCGAGCATTGAACGCGTCGTGGATTCCGCGTCGGCCGCGAGTGTGCTGATGTTCCCGCGACGTGGTGACGTGCTCGTCAGCGCCACGTCGCGCGACACGGTGGCGCTGCACTATCGCGAGTGGCGTGGCGATACGCTGGTGGTGCGACAGATCCGGCGTAGCGGGTGGCGCGATGAGCTGCGCACCGTGTGGCGTGACACGCAGCTGGTGAGCGCCACGCTCATCGAACCGGGGAATGCCACGCAGTCGGCTGGGCAGTCGCGTCGGCAGTTTCGTGTCGAGAAGGGGTTCCTGCGCGACGGTGGCTCGCGGGACTCGTCGGTGGCGACACCCACACATGTGTGGGCGATCGCGCTCGATGGTTTCGAGGACGCGCTGGTGCCGGCGCTGCGTGCTGTGCCGGCAGATTCGCAGCCGCACCGGTTTTCCATGTACGGATTGCAGGCTGATCACGGTACATGGCTCGACTGGAGCGTGACGATCGTGCCGCGAGGTACGGTGCGCGTGGCCCGTTTCTATTCACTGCAACGCAAGTGGGTGGGCAGCTTCATCTTCACGCCCACCGGCGAGCTGCTGTTTGCGAATCTCGGCGGTGCGCTCGGGGTGACACGCGTTCCGGCGGGCGGCACACGCCTCGCCGCGCTGCTCGAAGCACAGCAGGGGAAAATTCAGCGCGACGATCTGTTACCACCGCCGCCCTGATCAGTTATCGCGCGATGAGATCCACGTCTCCCATCGCCAGTGCCGTCTGACATCATGTAACGCGCAGCTGCCCCGGGCCGCGCTCGGCATTGCGGCGGACCGGCTGGTATTGTTCCCGTCGTGTCGTTCCTGTTCAGGCCCCTCATTCCCCGGATATTCCGATGCCGAAGTACGTGATCGAACGTGAGATTCCCGGCGCAGGCAAGTTGACCGCCGCTGACCTCCAGGGCATCAGTCAGAAGTCCTGCAGCGTGCTCAATCAGCTCGGCCCGCAGATTCAGTGGGTGCAGAGCTACGTCACGGGCGACAAGATCTACTGCATCTACAACGCACCGAATGAAGCGATGGTCCGCGAACACGCTGCGTTGGGTGGCTTTCCCGCGAACAGTGTGTCGCAGGTGCTGACCATCATCGACCCGACAACGGCCGAGTGACGCGCGGCAGGCGGCGTGGCCGTTACTTCGGCCACCCCGCCTGCGGCAATCCGCCAGTGATGCGCAGCGCATTGCTGAAATAGACTTTCTTCAGCACCGCATCCGGCAACTCGATGCCGTAGAGTTTCCACTTCGCGTGGTAGTCACGGTAGTAGTCGAAGTAGTCGTCGCGCGTCTCGAACACACGCCAGTAGTACGGATACTCCTCGGGCTGGAACGAATCCTTGCCGAAGAGAAGGCGATCCTGATACTTGACGAAGAAGTCATGCGCGGCGCGCGGCTGGCGCCCGATGTCGTACAACACGGCGCCGACTTCCGAGTACAGGTTCGGCATCGCGTCCATCATCTTCGCGAGACGACCGAGATTGGCCGCGTGCCAGCCGAGATGCGCAATGACGAACGTGGTGCTCGGATTGCGACGCAGCATGTTGTCGCGCTCCGTCATCAACGCCTCGAAGCTCGGCTCACCGGAGTAGCGACGTCCAGGAAAGAGCGCGAGTTCGAGCCAGCGCTCGTTCGAAAAATCGAGCGGCTGCCAGAATTCCTGCGGATCGGCGGTGTGAATGAACACCGGCAGCTTGAGTCGTGCCGCCGCCTGCCAGATCGGATCGAGGATAGGATCATCGATCTGCAATCGCGACCCATCGGCCTTGCGATAGCGCAGTCCAAGTCCCTTGTCGATTTCACCGATACCGACCGCGCCGGCGGCAACGTCTGCCTCGAGCTGTGCTACGGTTTTCTCGGCCCAGCCTGGACCACCGGCACCCTGAAAATTCACGCCCGCGAGGATGCGCACACGATCACGCATCGTTGGCGACGCACGCACCAGCGCAGCTTGACGCGCGAGCGATTCGCCTGACGCGTTGTTGGCCGCGACGATCACACGCACGCCGATCGCGTCGAGTGCGGCTCCGAGTGTGGTGAGGCCGGCGGCAGAGTTGAGCTGTTCGTACGGGTGGCCATGAAAATCGATGGCCGGAAACTTCGCCTTCGGCACCGCGTGCACCGGCGTCACCAGCGTGCTGCGCGGGCGATAGTCAAGAATGCTCGGCGGCGTCAGGCTCGGCGCCTGACAGTTGCCCGGCCGAACGAGTGTCATGCCGGCAGGACACGGCTCGTTGTCGCGCACGGTCGCCCCGCGGTTGGACGATGCGGGCTGGGCGTGGAGTGCGAGCGACAGCAGGGCGCTGAGCAACAGAGCGAACAACTGTGGACGGCGCATGATCAGTGGCAAAGGTGAGACGTGCAAACTGCTACGGTCAGGAAGACAATTCCAGCATCGACCCGTCCGCTGCTGGACGGTCGTTGTGCCACGCGGTACCGTCCCGCGCGCAAGCTCGGTGCAACTCACGTCGCGCTTCCGGATCAGCATGAACGTTTTGCGGGCCGCCTCACGAGGAACGCTGATCGCCGTCGCAGCGCTGCATCTTGGCAGCTGCGGACGCGACGTCACGAGGCGGCTCGATGAAATCAACGATTTCTCGCCGTCCATGCTCGGGCGCCTCACCGGTGTCGTGACGCGTATCAATGGCGCGGCCGCACAGGGTCTCGATGTTCAGGCGCTCAATCACGGCGTCGTGGTGTTCAGCGCGATCACCGATGGCAGCGGCGCCTTCGCAATGTCGTTCGGGAATCTGATCAGTCAGTCTCAGCCTGGTGATACGCTGCTGACGTACTTCATTCAGGCACGCGCGATGGTCGGCAGCGTGACTGACAGTCTGGTGCTGCGCGAGCCGGTGCAGGTGCGAATGTCGATGAACCGGATCACGCCCCCGATCACCAATGTGACGTTGCGGGCGGGATACTGACGACGCCGACACACGTCGAGGTCAGACCTTCGGCTTTCGTGCCGTCACACTCGCCGGCAACGCAAAACTGAAACTCAGCGTCGCGATCACCAGCGACGCCGAGATCCAGAACGGCGCACCAGGCACCATGTGATCGAACGCCCAGCCGAGCGCGATCGGGAAGATCACGCGCGAGATGCCGCCGAAGGTCTGCTGCACACCCATGTACAGGCCGCGATCCTCGTTGCTGATCACCTTGCTCAGCATCGCCGTCACTGCCGGGAATGTGAACGCCGTGCCGAGTGGCCAGAACGCGATGCTCAGCGCTGCCCAGCCGACACTCGGTGCAAACGGCAACGTCGCGGTACCAAAGGCCAGCAGCACGGTGCCAAGGCGCGACAGGCGCGCCTCACCGAGCCAGTCCACCATCTTGCCGAGCACGAACACGCGCGTGATCACGCTCATCACGCCGACGTAGGCGAACAACAGGCCCATCGTCGCTTCATTCGCGTTGAACTTCTTGTGCAGGAACAGCGCGAGGATCGATGTCAGACCCTGAAATGCCCCGATCGCGATGGCGTAGATCAGGATCAGGCGCGACGGCGCGTCACCGGGATGCGACACGACACGTGAGACGGCGGCCATGCTCGTGCCACTCTTGCGCGGTGGCCGCGGTTCGCCGCCGACCACAGCGGCGGGCTTCACGCGCGTTTCCGGCAGATACTTCCAGGCGAACACGATGTTGAGCAGGCAGAGCGACGCCGCAGCCAGTCCCGGCGCCGCATCACCCAGCCACTGCGGCCAGGTGGCGGCCGCGACCTGCTGCTTGCCGAGTGTCGCGAAGTAGCCACCGAGCACCGGACCGATGGCGACACCGAAATTCGTCGCCGCCGACAGCCAGCCGAGCGCTTTCGTGCGCTCCTCGGGCTTCGTCGCATCGGCGACATACGCCTGAATCACACCGACCGTGCCGCCGCCTGCACCTTGCACGATGCGCGAGATGAACAGCAGCAACAGTGTGTGCGCGAAGCCGAAGACCGCGTAGGAAATCGCACTCGATCCGAGTGCGATCATGATCACCGGACGGCGCCCCCACTTGTCGCTGAGACGTCCCCACATCGGTGCGCTGAGCAGCTGCGCGAGCGAGAAACTGCTGACGAGCAATCCGACTTCGAGCCCACCGGCGCCAAGTCGCTGTGCAAAGAACGGCAGCAGCGGCAGGATCATCAGCACGCCGATCATGTCGATCATCGCCGTGATCATCAGGATCACGAGCTCGCGCGGCACCTTGCGCAGCTGCCAGACAGTGGCGGCGGTCAGCGTCAGTCCGATCGCCCACACGACGCCGATCGGCACGCCTGCGTCGGCGAAAGACGGTGCCACAGATTCGATCAGCACAAAACCATCATCCTTCGGCGCGCCCGAGCGCGGCCGGCGGCACTGCTCGGCCGACAACGCCGGCCAGAGCCACGAGAGTGAGAACATACGGAATCATCGACACGAACTGCGACGGCAACACACCGGCACCCTGCACCTGGATCTGCAAGGCTTCAGCGAATGCAAACAGCAGACAGGCGATACCAGCGCGCACAGGCGTCCAGCGTCCGAAGATCACCGCAGCGAGTGCGATGAAGCCACGCCCGGCCGTCATCTGGTCGGTGAACTGATGCTGATCCAAGGCAAGATAGCAGCCGCCCAGCGCCGCCAGTGCACCGGAGGTGATCACCGCACCGTATCGGATGCGATCCACCGAAATGCCGAGCGTCGTCGCGGCTTCGGGCTTCTCGCCGACGGCGCGCACACGCAGGCCGAAGCGTGTGCGATTGATCACCCACGCCAGCACCGGCATCACAAGAATGCCAAGGATCACCAGCGGGTTGGCGAACGTCGCCAGCACACCCGCCGTACCGTCGCCACCGAATCCGGCGACGCGTGGTGAATTGGACGAACTATCGAAGGCGAGACGGAGAAAAAATCGCGTCATGCCGACAACCATCAGGTTGATCGCGACCGCACTCACGATCTGATCGGCCTTGAATCGGATCGTCGCGATGGCGTGAATCGCGCCGAACACGGCGCCGCCGGCCACGCCGAGCACAAGTCCCATCCACGGGCTGCCGAAATAGAAGCTGCCGAGTGTCGCGCAGAATGCGCCGGTGAGCATGAAGCCCTCCAACGTCAGACTGACGATACCCGCGCGTTCCGCCAGCACACCGCCCGACGCCGCGAAGAGATACGGCACCGCGATGCGCAGCGTCTGCAGCAGCAACAGGACGAGCATCTTCATCGCGTTACGCCTTGACCGGCGTGGTGGCCGCCGCTTTCGCCGGTCGTGCCCGCAGCAGGCGACGCACTTCGGGCACACTCACGGCGACCGCCAGAATCACGATCCCTTCCAGCACCTCGACCATCTGCTTCGGCACCAGCGCGTGAATCGCGAGGCCGCCCTGTGACAGCGTGGCGAAGAAGAGCGCCGCGAGCAGCACACCGAATGGATTGTTGCGGCCGACCAGCGCGACCGCGATGCCAAGAAAACCGGCGCCACCGCTGAAGCCATCCTCGAAATAATTCTTGTAGCCAAGCACGAAGTTCGTGCCGCCGAGCCCCGCGATACCGCCAGCCAGTACCATCGCCGTGATCCACACGCGCGGCACACGAATACCACTCGATTCCGCCGCCAGCGGCTGCAGCCCAACGGCGCGCAGTTCGTAGCCGAAGCGCGCGCGAAACAGCAGCCACGCCACGATCACGACGGTGAGCAGTGCGAGCAGGATCGTGCCGTTGGCCGCCGAACCGTGGAACATCGGCACATACGCGGCGAGTCGCGGAATTGCGGTTGTGAGCACGACCGGTGTGTGCAGCGTTTCCGTGACGGCGAGTCCGGTGGCGGAGATCGCCCAATTGAGGAACGCCAGCACGATGAAGTTGAGCATGATCGTCGCGATCACTTCATGCGCTCCGAACTTCGCGCGCAACACACCCGGAATGACTCCGACCAGTGCGCCGCCAAGCAACGCGGCGAGCAGACAGACGGGAATCGCGAGCCACGGTGTGAGAGATTCCGGCAGCAACAATCCCAGTACACCGGCGGCAAATCCGCCGGCCGCCAGCTGACTTTCGGCGCCGATATTGAATAATCCCGCGCGCAGACCGATCGCCACACTCAAACCGGTGAACACGAGCGTCGTCGCCTTGTAGAGCACCTGCCCGATGCCGTACGCGTTGCCCCACGTGCCGCTCAACATCAATCGCCACACTTCGGACGGCGACTGTCCATACGACAGAATCAGCAGGTCACCCGCCACCAGTGCCACGAGCAGTGCGGTGAGTGTCGGCAGCAGACCTTCTTCGAATGCGGTTGTCGCAGTGGTCGTCGCGCTCATGACTGCGCGCCCGTCATCCAGGGGCCGAGTACTTCTTCACTGGCTGCAGCGCGCGGCATCTCGGTCACGATCTTCCCGCGATACATGACGGCGACGCGATCACTGAGTGCGAGGATCTCGTGCAATTCAGCGCTCACCAGCAGAATGGCCTTGCCAGCGCGGCGTGCGGCGCGCAGCTGATCGTGAATGAACTCGATCGCGCCGACATCCACGCCGCGCGTCGGTTGTGCGGCGAGCAGCACACGAAAGTCGGCCGGCATTTCGCGCGCGACGACGATCTTCTGCTGATTGCCGCCACTCAATGCACGCGCCGGCAGATTCGGATCGGTGGGCCGGATGTCGAATGCCTTGATGCGATCTTCGGCAAACGCGAGCGTGCGTGCCCGATTGATCGCACCGCTGCTCGAGAACTGCTTCTGCCGACCGAGGATCAGGTTGTCGGCGATCGAGTAGTCGAGCACGAGACCGCGCGCGTGGCGATCCTCGGGGATGTGTGTGATCCCGTGCGCGAGTCGTTTGCCGATGGAGTATTTCGTGACATCGGTGCCGTCGACGGTGATGGTGCCGGAGGTGACGGCGCGCAGTCCCGCGATGGCTTCGATGAGTTCCGTCTGGCCGTTGCCTTCCACGCCGGCGAGGCCGAGGATTTCGCCGGGGGCGATGGTGAGCGAGAGGGCGTTGACGGCGGTTTTCGAGCGGGAGCCGGCGACGGTGACGGCGGTGAGGCGGAGACGGGGGGTGTCGGTGTAGGCGGGGGTGGGGGCGGGCGCGGAAACGATGTCGGCGGGGAGCGATTCGGTGATGCGGTCGTGGGCGCTGGAGATGATCATTTGATCGGGGGGGCCCCCCGCGTCCGCGCCAATCGGCATCCCGCTCGCATCCAGCCGCACCGCTCGCCCCACCATCGCCGTCGCTATCGCCGCCGGTGTCGTCTCCGACGTCCGCATCCCCGTCACCGTGTTCCCTTGCCGCATCACCGTGATCCGGTCCGTTACCTCCATCAGTTCGTCGAGCTTGTGCGTCACCAGCACGATCGTCGCGCCCGCAGCACGCACCGTCCGCAGCACGCGCCACAACTCGTCCACCTCAGGTGGTGACAACACGGCCGTCGGTTCATCGAGAATCAGCAGTTTTGCACCGCGATAGAGCGTCTTCAGAATCTCGACGCGCTGCGCCTCGCCGACACTCAGCTCGGACACCAGTCGCGACGGCACACACGCCAGTCCCGTCTCGCGACTGAGCTTCTCGAGCGCGGATTCAGCGGACGCGCGATCGTATGTCAGCCCCGTCATCGGCTCGCGACCGAGCACCACATTCTCGGCCACCGTCAGCGTCGGTACGAGCATGAAATGCTGATGCACCATGCCCACGCCTGCTGCGATCGCGTCCGCCGTGCTCCATCCCGTCACGTCGCGACCGAAGACTTCCACCGTGCCACCATCGGGCGCGTACATGCCGCTCAACACACGCAGCAGCGTGCTCTTGCCGGCACCATTCTCGCCAACCACCGCGTGAATTTCACCGACGCCGACTTCCAGCGACGCGTCGCGATTCGCCTGCACCGGGCCGAAGAATTTCTGCATATGCGACATGCGCACCGCGAACGGACCTGGCGATGTTTCCACGCTCACGAACGGGTGCTCGGCACTTTGATTCTGCCGTTCACGATGTCGGCTTCGAGCTGCAACAGGCGCGTGCGGACGCGGTCCGGAATGAGCGCCTTGTTGTGTTCATCGTAGATGTAGCCGACGCCCTTTTCCTTGAGCCCGTATGAAAAGATGCCACCCTGGAACGTGCCATCCTTCACGCGGCGGATCGTGTCGTACACGGCGTTGCTGACACCCTTGACCATCGATGTCAGCACGAAGCCAGGCGCTTCTGCATACTGATCCGCGTCGACACCGATGCCATAGTGTCCCTTGCCCATCGCACGCGCGGCCTCGAACATGCCGAGTCCGGTCGATCCGCTGGCGTGGAAGATGATGTTCACGCCTTGCTGGTACTGACTGAGCGCGAGTTCCTTGCCTTTGCTCGGATTGCGAAATGCTTCCGGTGTCACACCAGCATACTGCGCGATAACGGTGCAATCGGGGCAGACATGTTTGACGCCCGCCTTGTAGCCGGCCTCGAACTTGTGAATGAGCGGAATGTCCATGCCGCCGAGGAAGCCGACCTTCTTTGAGTTCCCGACGAGTGCGGCCAGTGCACCGACAAGGAATGCACCTTCCTCTTCGCGAAACTTCAGCGCGGCGACATTCGGCGGCGGCGGAACCACGTTGCCCTTCGCATCGGACGCGAGCGCGAAATCGACGCCGGCGAAATTGACATCCGGATATTCCTGCGCCAGTGACGTGAGGTCGTCGCTGAAGATGAATCCGACGCCCACCACCAGCGCGCGTCGCTCCGAGGCGAGCAGTCGCAGTCCCGCTTCGCGATCCGATCCGTCACCCGGCTCGATGAACTGCACGCGGGCGCCCAGATGCTCCACGGCGCTGTCAGCGCCAAAGAACGCGCCGTCGTTGAAGGACTTGTCACCGCGCCCACCCATGTCGAACACGACGCCGACCGTCGGACCGTTGCCGGTGGTCTCGAGCTTCGGTGCGCTGGCAGGCTGAACAAAGAGCAGGCCGCCATGAACGAGGGTCAGGACGGCCAGGGCGGTGATGAGGGGTCGCATGAGCGGGGAAAGGTCGTCACCGCGGATGGGTGCGGCAAGCGAATGCCGTCAAACGCCCGGTCGGTGACTGCCCATACTCCATAGAGTTGCGATGATCGATATGGGAGCTTGGACCTCGCCGCTTCGTAAAGGTCCGCCGATCGAATCACGCCGCTCAGTATTCCGGCCACTCAGCGTCGTCCGCGGCCAATCCCACTTCCGCCAACGCGCGTTCTTCTGCGGGGGCAAGTTTGGCGCATTGCTCGAGCAATCTGCGCCGTTCGATCCGGTCGAGTTGAGCGGAAACAACCGCTTCGATTGCCTGACTTCGAGTCCGATCTCGCTCGCGCCGAACCAAGCGATCCACGCGCGCGAGCGTTCGCGCATCAAGAGTTATAGCAATTTTCGCAATTGGCATTCGCCCCTCCGTCTTATACGAGCAGGCCGTGCTCAGCGCGCAAGCGTCGCACGCTGGCTATTCAAGTCCTCGCATCTCCACCCGCACGACGCCATCCAGCTTCGCCCGCTTCGCCCCATCCCGCGCCAGCGTCGACAACCCTTGAAGCACCGCCATCACATGCGCCGCGATCGCCTCGACATCCGTCGCCGCATCGAGCTCACCATCGCTCACACCGAGCGCGAGCCGCTCCCGCAGCTGCGTCTCGATACCGATCCTGATCGCCGCCAGCTCAGCCTGCACGTCCGCGGCCTCCGCTGAGCAACTGATCGCCGCACTCGCCAGCAGACAGCCTGGCGGCGTGTCCTCGCCGGTGAACCCAACCACCGACGCCTCGAGCAGCCCGCGCACCGCGTCGCGCGCCGTCGGTGCGTCGGCGATAATCCGTGCCGAATGCGCGGGCTCACCGACGTAGAGCCGCACCGCCTCCAGGAACAGCGACTTTTTGCTCCGGAACGCCGCATAAATGCTCGGCGGCGTCACACCCATCGCGGCGGTCAGGTCGTTCAGCGACGTGGCTTCATAGCCGTGCCGCCAGAACACCAGCATCGCCTGGCGCAGCGCCGCATCCCGATCGAAGGACAGCGGCCGACCCGCTCGCCGCCGCCTGACAGGAGTTTCTGTCTTTTCCATATCTATCACTATGAAACCCTTGCGCCGGCGAAGCAAGCGGTGATATTCGAAATCATAGTGATCGATACTGAATAGCGTCGAGGCGCCGACTGCCACAACAACCGCCGTACCTGAATGCCGCTCTCCGATTACCGCACACTGGGCCGATCAGGCCTCGTCGTCAGCCCGCTCGCCCTGGGCACGATGACCTTCGGCACCGCTCGCTGGGGCTCCGGCGAGGCTGACTCGCGCGCCGTCTTCGACGCCTACATCGACGCTGGAGGCAACTTCGTCGACACTGCCGACGTCTACGCCAGCGGTCGCAGCGAAACTCTCCTTGGCCAGTTCATCAACGACCGAAGCCTCCGACCCCAGATTGTCATCGCGACCAAGGCGGGTTTTTCTATCGGATCAGGACCCAACCGTGGTGGCAACGGATCAAGCCATCTAAATGCCAGTATCAACGCATCATTAAGACGTTTGGTCACAGATTACCTCGATATGTATTTCGTACACACCTGGGACGGTGTCACCCCAGCCGATGAACTCATCGAAACGATGGCGTCCCTGGTCCGGTCCGGGAAGACACAATACTGTGGTATGTCAAATGCTCCGGCCTGGTACGTCGCGCAGGACTGCCGCGTGACGCCGCGACGGGAACGTCCGAACGGCCGCAGGACGACAAGCGGCTCGACGGCGCCAATCCGTTCGGCAACTCGCTGTTCACCGATCGTAACTGGCGCATCGTCGACGAGGTGGTCCGCATCGCCCGCGACATCGGTGCGCCGCCGGCACAGGTGGCGCTGCAGTGGGTAGTAGGCCGGTCCGGCGTCAGCTCGACTTTGATGCGCGTCAGTCGCGTAGAGCAGCTGGTCGACAATGTCGCTGCGCTCGATCTGGCCATTCCAGCAACGCACCTGGCCTCACTCGAAGCGGTCAGCGCGTCGGCCGAGCCACGTATGCTCTATGGTCTTTTCCGCGACCCGATCCGCCGGCATGCTGTGTTCGGCGGTGCCTGTGTTCGGGGCTGGGCCGAGCAGACCTGTCGACGCGCACCGTCGGTTGCTCTGACCGCGAGGAGGCGTCGCCGCTGCGGGCCTTGACAGTTAACTGACACAAGTGACAGTGTACTGTCATGCAAACAAATATCAGCCCGCCCACTGCTGCGAGCCGCCGCGAGGAAATGGAAGCGTTTCTCGCGGAGCATGCGTTCCGGCTGATGCGCGATGCGGGCGACGCACCGTTCAATCACGAAGCGGTCGCGGCGGCGGCGGGGATTTCGGCGCGAACGGCGTACAGATACTTCCCGACGCAGAGCGATTTGGTGGCCGCCGTATGGCGCCACTTACGCGATAGTACAGGGACAGTATGGCCCATCACGGCTGCGTCAATCATTCCGGATCTGCGCGGAGTGTTCGCGCAATTTGAGCGGAATGACGCGCTCACACGCGCTGTGATTGCGGCCAACCCACGGGTCAACATCAGCGAGCACGGCTCTGCTGAAGGGCGAGCCGCGTTCCGGCAGGCGCTTGCGGAACCTCTCAGTCGGATGAGCGCGGAGGCTGGCGAGCAGCTCATCGCCGCCTGCGTCGCGATTTACAGCGCCCCGTTCTGGCAGATGCTGCGCGATCGCGGTCAGCTCTCGCCGACTGCGGCCTCCGATGCCGCGTGTTTCGCGATGAGTGCGCTGCTCGCAGCCGCACGTGACGGCACCCAAACCGAGGCTATGCCCGATCCCATTTAGTCGCAGTGCACGCGCAAGTTCTCCCTCCCCTCACCGTCGCCGACCATGCTTACACCAACGCTCGTCTCAACGCGTCCCGTCGTGCTTGCCGCTCATGAAGGTCGCACGCCCGAACCGCTCAACATCGTGGGCGAGCGCACACTCGTGAAAGTCGCGCCGGAGGACTGCGAGGGGCGGTACGCCGTCTTCCACCTCGACGCTCCCCCGATGACCGGCCCTCCGTTGCACGTACACACACGGGAGGATGAGTTCTTTTACGTGCTCGAAGGCGAGATGGTGTTCGAGGTCGACGGCGTCAGTCACATCGTGCGTACCGGCGGCTCGGTCGGATTGCTGCGCGGCATCCCGCATCGATATCAGAACTTCACCGACCACACGGCGCGATTGCTCATCGTCACGACACCTGGGGACTTCGCGCACTTCTTCGAAGAGCTGCACGCCAACACGCCACCGGGCGGTATGCCGGATATGGAGCGCCAGGGCGTCATCGACGAGAAGTACGGCATCACGACACTTGGTCCGCCGATGATGACGAAGCCGGCTGCCTGAGCGCCGCGCGCATCACACAGGCGCCCGCAGTCGCGCCCGTGTGATGTGAGTGCTTCAGACGTCCTGCACCCGCTTGCCCAGCGGCGCAAACGACACCGCGGCCAACCGAAAATGCGCAAAGCCGAACGGGATGCCGATGATCGTGCAGCAGTAGCCGATCCCGGCAACGACGTGTGAGACCCAGAGCCAGATCCCGGCGAAGATCACCCACAGCACGTTCGCCAGCTCAGTGAAGGCAATCGGGCGCTCACCGAGGTCCCGGATGTCGACCAGCGTTCGCCCGAACGGCCACGCGGCGAACCCGGCGATCCGGAACGCGGCGATCGCGAACGGCATGCCGACGATAGTCAGCGCGAGCAGGCAGCCCAGGGCCAACCAGGCGATCCCGGCGACGAACCCGCCACCGATCACGAACCAGAGGACATTCAGCAGGAAGGTCATTTCAGATCCGGCGTGAGAACGCTCGACACGATGCGTCGCCGAGCCATTCTCACTACGTCGGCAGGCTCAGTTGGATTCGAATCCCGTTGCATTTGTGTAAGCCAAACACTATCCTCGTGTATGGTTGACACAAACCAGCTTGGGCTGCAACACGCCGTCCCGACGATCCAGGTCGGTGTGGAGGTCGTCGTGTTCACCATCCGCGACGAGTCACTCCACGTGCTGCTCGCACCAGCGTCGGCCGCCTGGCAGCTGCCATCAGATCTGGTGCGGCCGGACGAGCCACTTGATGTTGCCGCCCGTCGCGCGCTGACCGAGGTCGCCGGCGCGAGCGACGTTTGGCTGGAGCAGCTCTACACCTTCGGCGACGTGATCCGCGACCCGCAGGCCCGCACCATTAGTATCGCGCACTACGCCCTCGTCTCGGCCGACGTGGTCAGCGATCACGCCGATCCGCGCGCGCAGTGGTGGCCCGTCGCGACACTGCCGCAGCTGATGCTCGATCATCGCCGTATCATCGACTACGCGCTGACCCGACTGCGCAACAAGCTCTCATATACGACAGTCGGTTTTCAGCTGCTCCCGCAGCGCTTCACACTCAGCGAGCTGCAACGTGTGTACGAGATCATCCTCGGTCGCGAACTCGACAAGCGGAATTTCCGGCGCAAGGTCGAGATGCTTGGCATCGTGAAGCCCACGCGTGAACAACGCGCCAGCATCACCGGTCGGCCGGCGCAGCTCTACCGATTCGTTGCCACCGAAGTGCCGGAAGCAGTCGGTGCACCCGGTCCGCTCACGGTTACGCAGTCACCGGTGCAAATCGCTCGCATCAGTCCTGTGCTCAGGCGGCGCGGCCGCATTGTGCCCGCCTCATCTTCCGAAGGAAGTCGCTGATGGTTCAGCGCCTCACGACTCGCGTGCTGGTGGTCGGCAGCGGTGTCGCCGGTCTCTTCACCGCCTGGCGCTGCGCAGAGCAGGGACCGGTGCTCCTGATGACGAAGCGCACGTTGCGCGACTCCAATACCATGTGGGCTCAGGGCGGAATCGCGGCCGCACTCGGCGCGGGCGACAGTCCCGAGCTGCATCGCCGGGACACGCTGGCTGCCGGTGCGGCGCTGTGCGACGTGAATGCAGTCGATGTGCTCGTGAACGAAGGCCCCGATCGCGTACGCGAACTGGTGCAGGCGGGAGCACGCTTCGATCTCAATGCACGCGGTGACTTCAAGCTCGGCAAGGAAGCGGCCCACTCTCGCCGCCGCATCGTGCACGCACAAGGCGATCAGACAGGTGCCGAGGTGTCGCGTACGCTGATCGAACGTGTTCAGGCGTCGCCGAATGTGAAGGTGCTCGAGACGGCGCGTGTGCTCGACCTGATTCTGGTGAACGGTCGCTGCATTGGTGTGCGCGCGGCGATCGACGGCAAGCCGGTCGAGGTATTTGCGGAAGCGGTGGTGATGGCGACGGGTGGGCTGGGCCAGGTGTTCCGGCACACGACGAATCCGACGGTGGCGACTGGCGACGGTTTCGCGATCGCACATCGCGCCGGTGCACGCATGGCCGACATGGAGTTCGTGCAATTCCACCCGACTGCACTGGCCACCAGCGAGAATCCGCTGGCGCTGGTGAGTGAAGCGGTGCGAGGCGAAGGCGCGATTCTGCTCGATGGCACGGGCAAGCGTTTCATGACCGAGAAACACAAGCTCGCGGAACTCGCGCCACGTGACATCGTCGCTCGCGAGATTTTCCGCGCACAAGAGCGCAGCGGCGTCGTGCATCTCGATGCGCGCGCGATCACGGATTTCAACACACGATTCCCCGGCATCTTCCATCTCTGCACGGCGCGCGGTGTCGATCCGCGGAAGGACCTGATTCCGGTGACGCCGGCGGCGCACTACATGATGGGTGGCATCGTCACGAACCTCGACGGTCGTACCACGATTCCCGGGATGTACGCGTGTGGCGAAGTGGCGTGCACGGGCGTGCACGGTGCGAACCGCCTGGCATCGAACTCCCTGCTGGAAGGGTTGGTGTTCGCAGAACGTGTCTCGCGTGACGCGGCACATCTGCAACCGCATGGCCTCGTGCCGCAGGCAGGTGATCTATGGGACGTCCCGGAACTGCTCGACCACGGCGCGGCACAGGTGGCCGCGGATGACGTGCGTCGCGTGATGTGGCAGTACGCCGGCATCGATCGTACGGCGCGCGGGCTGCGCATCGCGGTGCGAGAAGTGGATGCCATCGAGGCGCGATTGCCGGTTGGCGCGACCGAAGAGTTGAACATGGTGCAGACGGGCCGCATGATCGTGCAGGCGGCGCTGCTCCGGAAGGAAAGTCGTGGTGGGCACTATCGCAGTGATTTCCCGCGCGCCCGCAACAAGTGGCGCGAAACGCATATCGAATGGTGAGGACGATGGCATGACCGTGCTCGAGACGCACAACGACCCGGCGCTGGCAGCAGAGATTCGCGCGCTGGCGAAGGCGAAGAACGCCGTGATCCTGGCGCACAATTACGAGCGACCCGAGATCCAGGATGTCGCAGATTACGTCGGCGACTCTCTCGGCCTCTCGCGAGAAGCGGCGCGCACCGACGCGGACGTGATCGTGTTCTGCGGCGTGCACTTCATGGCCGAGACCGCGGCGATCCTGTCACCGAAGAAGACGGTGCTGCTTCCCGATCTCGCGGCGGGGTGTTCACTCGCCTCGACGATCGATGCGGAACAGCTGCGCGCGTGGAAGAAGGAGTATCCGGGAGCGGTGGTTGTCAGCTATGTGAACACGACCGCCGAAGTGAAAGCCGAGACGGACTATTGCTGCACGTCAGGCAACGCGGTCGAGGTGATTCAGGCGATTCCGGCCGACAAGACGATTCTCTTCTGCCCGGACATGTTCCTTGGCGCGCATGTGAAGCGTGTCACCGGGCGCGAGAACATCGTGGTCTGGATGGGTGAATGTCATGTGCACGCCGGCATCGATCCCGACAACATCAACACGATGCGCGCCGCACATCCCGACGCAGAGTTTCTCGTGCATCCGGAGTGTGGGTGTTCGACAAGTGTGCTGGACGCCGTCAGCAGTGGTGCGGTGAGCAGCCGGCAGCTGCAGATTCTGAGCACGGAGGGCATGATCAAGCGTCCGGCGCAGAGTGAGTCGACGGAGTTCATCGTAGCGACAGAAATCGGCATCCTGCATCGCCTGCGCAACGAAAATCCGACGAAGACGTTCTTCGCGGCGAATGATCGTGCGAGTTGTGCGTACATGAAGGTCACGACGCTGCCCAAGGTGCTGCACGCGTTGCAGACGATGACGAATCACATCACCGTGCCGCCCGCGATCGCGAAGAAGGCGAAGCTGGCGATCGATCGGATGGTGGCGATCGGGGGAACGACGCCGTCCACGCCACCGGGCCCCGGCGTCGATCCCGGCGAATGAGCACTGCATCCGCTGTGATCGACGTACACGGCTTTCCGTTGCGCGAGATTCCGCTGCGCACCGCGGTGCGCGAGGCGCTGTTCGAGGATCGTGCGTTCGAAGATGTGACGACGCTGGCGACGATCCCGGTCACGTCCATGTCTAGCGCGGTGCTCGCGGCGCGAAAGCCAGGTGTGATCTGTGGCGGCCCGCTAGCCATCGAGGCGTTTCAGCAGGTGAGTCCGCATGTGCGTGTCGAGAAGGTGCGCGCCGATGGCAGCGTCGTCGAACGCGGCGACGAAGTGTTGCGCATCACTGGTCCGTCACGCGCCTTGCTGCAGGCCGAGCGTGTCGCGCTCAACTACATGATGCACCTGTCAGGTGTCGCGACGCTGACACGCACCTACGTGCAAGCGATCGCCGGCACGAAGGCGAGAATCCTCGACACACGCAAGACCACGCCCGGCCTGCGCCAGCTCGAGAAGTATGCCGTGCGATGTGGTGGTGGTCGCAACCATCGCATGGATCTCGCATCAATGGCGATGCTGAAGGACAATCACCTCGCGGCCGTCGGCGGAGACATTGTTGCCGCCGTCGCCGCCGTACGCGCGACATTGCCCGCCGGCACGTGGGTCGAAGTCGAAGCCGATCGCCGCGCGCAGGTCGAACGCGCCATCGAATCCGGCGCCGACGTGATCATGCTCGACAACATGGAGCTCGACGCGATGCGCGAGTGCGTCGCGCTCGTCGCCGGCCGCGCCATCGTCGAAGCCAGCGGCGGCGTCACACTCGACCGCGTCCGTTCAATCGCCGAAACCGGCGTCGATTGGATCAGCGTCGGAGCACTCACCCATTCTGCGCCCGCGCTCGATCTTGGTCTGGACTTCAGCTGAACTGCTTGGCTCGCACAGAGCCACAGTGGCACAGAGAGTTCTACAGCATTTGAAGACTAAAGGTTTTCACGCGGGGCCCGCGGTGGACGCGGGGAAGTGCAACAGCAAAAGCTTTTGAAACAGCGTCTCGCGAGCACAGAGTTTCAAATGCATTTGTTTTTCCCCCGCGTCCCCCGCGGGCCCCGCGTGAAAATTGTTCGCTCGAACGCGGTAGAACTCTCTGTGCCCCTGTGGCTCTGTGCGAGCCAAGCAGTTCAGCCGACGCCGACGGTATGACCTGGCGTGCGCATCGGAACGACGGGCTCTTTGCGGATGTCGAGGGAGACTTCGAGGACGGAGTCGGGCACGAAGCCACCGCCGGCTTCGCGGAGGTCTTCTGCGATCGCGCGACGCGTCGCGTCCTGGGGGCTTTCGAGGTTTTCGCGGTTCTCCTTGAATCGCCGGCCGCTCTGCACGCAGAAGAGGTCGCAGAGATGCAGTTCGCGTTCCATCGCCTCGAGGCCGCGTTCGCGGATCAGTCGCTGTGTGCGACTGAGGACGCAGGCGCGCGCATACAACTCGATCGCCATGTTCGACAGGCGTTCGACGAGCATCTGCCGATCGATCAGCTGTTTCTTGTGCGCGACGATCGCGGCGTCGGTCGCGGTGCGCAGCTCGGCCACATGTTTCTCGAAGTATTTGCGATGCGGCTGGAGGCGGGCGTGTATCGGCGTGTCGATGGTCGCGACTTCACCGACGCGCAGCACACTCTTCACCTTGCCGACGACGAACTCGCCGAGGATACCCATGTTCTGCATTGGCGCCTTCATCGCATCGCCGATTTCCTTCAGCGTTTCGGCCGGGCCTTGCACACCGTTGAGCGCGATGAAGAGGCGCAGGATTTCGTTCGCGCCCTCGAAAATCCGGTTGATGCGTGCGTCGCGCAGCTGCCGTTCGTACGGCCAGGGCTTGGAGAAGCCGCGACCACCGGCCAGCTGCACCATCTCGTCTGCCGCGCGCCACACCATCTCCGACGCGAACACCTTTGCGCACGCCGCTTCCAGTGACGCATCGACATCAGGGCGTGACATCAGTGACGTGAGCATGCCGATCATGCTGTCTGACGCATATTGATCCGCGGCCATATCGGCCATCTTGCGCTGCGTGATCTCGAAGTCGGCCAGCGGCTTGCCGAACTGCACGCGCTCTTCAGCATACTGCACGAACTGTCCGATGATTGCGCGCGTGCCGAGTGTGCAGCCGGCGGCGAGGCTCAACCGGCCGGCGTTGAGTGCATGCACGGCAACCTTGAAACCCTTGCCGACCTCACCAAGCACGTGGTCGATCGGCACTTCCATGTTGTCGAAGCGCAGCTCCGCCTGTGTGCTGCCCTTGATGCCGAGTTTGCGGAACGTGCGTTCGACGTGAAAGCCCGGCATGTCGGGGCGGATGATGAACGCCGTGGGGCGCATCACGATCTTGCCGTCACGCTCGACCGGCGTCTGCGCGAATGCGGCCAGCACGCCGGCGCGATGTCCGTTGCCGATCCAGTACTTGCGACCGCTCAGCAGCCAGTGGGTACCCGCTGCGTTCAATCGCGCGGACGTCACGATGTGCTGCGCGTCGGAACCCGTTTCCGGCTCGGTGAGTGCATAGGCGGCCAGTGTTTCGCCGCGCGCCAGCATCGGCAGGTATCGCGCCTTCTGCTCGTCGTTGCCATAGAGCGCAATGGCCTTGCCACCAAGACCGCAGTGCACACCGACCAGCACGGCAAGTGATGGATCGACGGTGGCGACGGCAGCGAACAGTCGCGCGTAACCCGCCGTCGAGAGACCGAGGCCGCCGTATTCCTTTGGAATGCTGATGCCGAGCAATCCGAGTTTTGCGAAGGCCTGAATGACTGGCTCGGGAATCGTCTCGTCCTCGTCGAACTGGTCGGGTCGAATCAGGTCACCGACGAGTGCATTCAGTTCGCGAATGATGCGCGCGACGACCGCTGCTTCCGCCGGATCTCGCTGTTCGAGCGAGTCGGGATACGGGAAGATCAGGTCGTCGTGAATTTCGCCAGCGAAAAGGTCGCGGGTGAAGGAACGCGGTGCGCTGCTCATGGCTCGGAAATCAGCGGGTGAAACGGTTGCTCGACGCGGAAATCTAGAGCGCGCGTGGCGCGGCGGTGGAATGGTGCTCTACTGTACCCGACGCACCGCATGGCGCAGCTGGCGGGACATTTCGGCGGCGTCGGTGGTGGGCAGTTCGCAGGTCGAGTCGCGACAGACGTATGCGGTTGCCGCGGCGCCGATCGAAGGCCGGTCTGCGAGCAGCATCGGCGCGCTGTTCTTCGCCGGTCCACGCGCGAGGACGAGCGTTGGCACATACATGCGCCGCAGTGCGTCCTGCATCGCGCTGCTGCCGTCAGCGCCGTCGATCAGCGCGACCTGCACAGCGCCGAATACCAGTCGATCTGTCACGCCAAGCCAGTGGCCGAATCCCAGTGGATGTTCAGTCATTGGTGCCGCGACCGCATCGAGCAGATGTGCAACGATCGCATGGTAGGCCGGCAAACCATCCAGCGACGCGAGATGCAACAGCACATCGCACGCGAGCGAGGTGCCGGACGGCGTGGCGTTGTCACTCAGATCGCGCGGGCGTGTGATGAGTGACGCCTGATCGCGCGCCGTGTCGTAGAAGCTGCGCGCCTCTGGATCCCAGAAGTCGCGCAGCATCGCCGAGCCAAGGGCGCGCGCGACATTCAGCGCTTCGATCAATCCAGTCGCCTGGTACAGCGACAGAAATCCCGCGGCCACGGCCGCCTGATCCTCGAGAAATCCCGGCGACTTCTGCACGCCATCGATCCACGTGCGCGCGACGCGGTCGCCGACGATCATTTCCTTCACCAGAAAGCCCGACAGTCGCTCGGCGGCTGCAAGATACGTGGCATCGTTGAACACGCGTGCCGCATCGGCCAGTACGCTCAGCATCAAGCCGTTCCACGCGCCGACGCGTTTGTGATCCGTCTCCGGCCGCGCACGGGCACTGCGCGCAGCCAGCAGCAGCTCGCGCACGGCTGATACTTTCGCCTCTGCCTCGTGCACAGTGCAGTCGAGTCGCGCCGCGATGATCTCCATCGGCAGTGGCGCGGTCAGAATCGTCTGGCCGTCGAAGTTGCCATGCGCTGTGATACCGTACGCGATCGCCGCCACGGCATACTGTTCGCCCAGCACGGCCCGCAGTTCCGCATCGGACCAGACGTAGTACCGACCTTCTTCGCCTTCGCTGTCGGCATCGATGCTGGAGTACATCCCACCTTCGGGACCGGTCATTTCGCGCAGCAGCCACTTGATCGTATCGCGCGTGACGCGCTCGATCTCGGCACTGGCCGTGGACTGCACGAGATGGACGCCAAGCCGCACGAGCAGCGCGTTGTCGTAGAGCATCTTCTCGAAATGCGGCACGACCCATTCGCGATCGGTGGCGTAGCGCGCGAACCCGCCGCCGATCTGATCGTGGATGCCACCGCGTGCCATCGCGAGGAAACTTTCGGTCACCACGCCGAGCACACGCTCGTCGCCGTGGCGCGTCCCGTAGCGCAGCAGAAAGTCGAGCGCCATGGTCTGTGGAAACTTGGGCGCACCGCCGAAGCCGTGATGCTCTGGATCGTAGAGGCGGAGCATTGTCGCCGCGGCCGCCTTCAGCGTGTCAGCGCCGGATTTTCCTGACGGTGTCAGCGGTGCCGCGGCATTGGCGTACAGCTCGCGCAACGTCGCGGTCGTCGCGTGGACGGCGTCACGCTTCGTTGTCCATGCGTTCGCGACGCTGCGCATCAATCGCGTGAAACTCGGCAAACCCTGCGCGTCCACCGGCGGAAAATACGTCCCGCCGTAAAACGGCTCGCCATCGGGCGTCAGGAAGACGGTCATCGGCCAGCCGCCGCGACCGGTCATCGCCTGCACGGCCTGCATGTAGATGTTGTCCACATCGGGCCGCTCCTCACGGTCCACTTTCACGTTCACGAACAGCTCGTTCATGACCGCCGCGGTGGCCGGATCCTCGAACGACTCGTGGGCCATCACGTGGCACCAGTGACAGGCCGCGTAGCCGACACTGAGGAGAATCGGGCGATCGGTTGCATGCGCCGCGGCGAACGCGTCGTCTCCCCACGGGTACCAGTCCACCGGATTTGCGGCGTGCTGTTTCAGGTACGGCGAGGATTCGGTCGCGAGTCGGTTGGGCATGCAAGCGGTACTTGCGGAAGTAGTTCTGGTCGGCTTGGGTTGAGCCGAATCAAGGAAGCTCTGCAGAACCAGCTCAACGTAGCTGTCCGGATCGCTCCTTCTGCGCGACGCGACACTTTTCATTGGTCAGGTGACCGAACGAACACCGAAGATCGGCGCGGCGTTGGATGCCGCTCAGGCCCGATGCCATCGCTCAGAGTGCCCGGTAACGCGGCGCGCTTTGACGCTGCGCCATCGGCTGCGATCGGTGTGTGCCCGTGATCTGATTTTCCCGGTGATCGTGACGCTGCTGGTTCTCGTCACGATGATCGTTCCGCAGTCGCCGCTGCGCGATGCGGTCACGCACGGTGACGTGACCGGCATGCGGCTCACCATCAGTCGCGAGTTCGCGATCGTGGCGCCGTTCTGCGCCATTCTCGACATGCAGTCGCTGCTGACCGTGCCGCAGCACATCGCCGTGCTGGTGACGCTGCTGATCGGTTTCGCGATCTGGCGCGCCGTCGCCTACGCACGCGGCACGAGTTATCCGGTCTGGCGCCGCGAGGCTGGCGGCCTGCTGCTGACGGTGATCGCGGTGCCGGTGCTGATGCTGCTCGTCAACGTGCTGTTCCCGCGGCCGATGGCGAAGCTGGTGGTCGACGATCCTGAGCTGGTGGCGGTCGACGTGCACGCGCACACCGCGTCCTCGCACGATGCCCGCCCGGACTGGACGCCGGCGCGCGTGCGAGAGTGGCACCGTGCCAGTGGATTCAACGTCGCGTACATCACCGATCACAAACGATTCGGCGGCGCGATCGATGCCATGGCCACCAACCCGGCACGTGCAGGAGACGGCGTCGTGCTGCTGACCGGTCTTGAACTGCGCAGCGCCGGGCAGCATGTGAATGTGCTGTCGATGACACCGGCCGAGTCGACGTATGTGGTGGACAGCGATCATCTGACGCGCGGTATCCAACTCAGTGATGGGCGCGCGCCGCTGATCGTGCAGACGATCCCGTTCGATTTCACACGGTTTTCCGGACCGGGACAGGATTCGCTGCCGGTCACGCGCGCCATCGAACTCAATGACGGTGCACCGCGTGGCCTGACGACGGGACTCAATCGACACGCGCAGATCGTCGCGATGGCGGATTCATTCAACCTCGCGCTGGTAGCGGGGTCGGACAATCACGGCTGGGGCAATACCGCGAGTGGATGGACGCTCGTGCGCATTCCCGGCTGGCGCGATCTCTCGCCTGGCGCGCTGGCGGTGAAGCTCGAGGAAACAATGCTCGGCGGACGACACGCGACGCAGGTGGTCGAGCGGCGCACGCCTCTGCTCTTCGGCGCCGCGCTTACGATGACGCTACCGGCGATGTTCGTCAGCTCGGCGCGCGCGCTGACACCACCGGAGCGCATCAGCTGGATCGCCTGGGGCTGGACGACGCTGCTGATCCGACTGGGCATTCGTCGTGCGGCGCAGCTGTCGCTCGCCCGCGCCCGACTGGCCCGCCAGCGTCGTCGCGCGCGCATGCGCATCGTCCCGATTCGTGGTGCGATGGGCCTGCCGGGCTGACGGCGTTGCGACATATTCGGGGACGCGCCATCGCAGACCGTGCCGGCGCTTTCCACTGAGACCCGTCACATGGCCGCCGTCGCCGCAGATCTCGAACAGTTCCTCGCCAGCGCACAGGCGCGCATTCATGACGAGTTGAACGATTTTCTCCGCATTCCGAGCGTCAGTGCGCGCAGCGAACACACGCCCGACGTGCGCCGCGCGGCCGAGTGGGTGGCGGCGCAATGCACCGCGATCGGTCTCACGACATCGGAAGTGATCGAGACACAAGGGCATCCGATCGTGCTCGCCGAATGGCGCGGTGCGCCGGGCAAACCGACGGTGCTGATCTACGGGCACTACGATGTGCAGCCGCCGGAGCCGCTCGAGTTGTGGACGTCGCCGGCGTTCGAACCGACCGTGCGCGACGGCAAACTGTTCGCACGCGGCAGCGTGGACGATAAGGGCCAGCTCTTCCTGCACCTCAAGGCGCTCGAAGCGCACCTCGCGTCACGGGGCACGCTGCCGGTGAATGTGATCGTGCTGGCTGAAGGCGAGGAAGAAGTCGGCAGCGAGCACCTGGCGTCGTTCATCGCGGCGCATGTCGAGCGGTTGAAGTGCGACGCGGTCGTGATTTCCGACTCGACGATGTTCGCACCGGGTCAGCCGTCGATCCTCAGTTCGTTGCGTGGGCTCGCGTATTTCGAGATTCGTGTGAGAGGCCCGCAGTCTGATCTGCACAGCGGCATGTACGGCGGCGCAGTGGTGAATCCGGCGATGGAACTGGCGCGCATTCTGGCGACGCTGCATCACATGGATGGTCGCATCGCCATTCCCGGCTTCTACGATGCGGTGAAGCCGTTTCCCGATGCGGTGCGCGAACAGATGCGCAGCCTGCCGTTCGACGAGGAACACTTTCGCGCGGAAGTCGGGTCACCGGCGCTCGGTGGTGAGTACGGCTACACGGTGCTCGAGCGACTATGGACGCGTCCGACCTGCGAAGTGAATGGTTTGCTGAGCGGCTACACCGGCGAAGGCGCGAAGACGGTGTTGCCGGCGCACGCGATGGCGAAAGTCAGCTGCCGACTCGTGCCCGATCAGGATCCCGCGGTGATCGAGCAG
>JANLPZ010000137.1:0-12882 GCA_031367535.1 Gemmatimonadaceae bacterium | reverse complement strand
GCAAAACTGCCAACAGCATCAATTCAATGCTTTGTTGTTGCAGTTTTGCGGCTGTTCAGTTTTGCGGGGCGCGCAGCGCCCTTGCGTCAGGCTGTTCGTTGCGCCGTTGCGCCGTTGCGTTGAGCTGTTGAGCAATTGTCTTGACGACGAAGTGCTGTCAGTACCCGACCGCAGCACCGAAGGCGCGCGGCTCGGAGACACCGTGCCAGCCACCTGGCACGCGACGGATCGCGTTGACGTTGGCGATGCCGCCGAGGAAGCCGATGGTGTGTCCCATCGCCTTCAGTGAATCGACTGTGGCAGTGGGGAAGCCGTTCGTCTCGAGACGCAACTCGTCGGGTAGCGCCTGATTGTGAATGCGAGGTGCGCGCATCGCATCGGCGAGTGGCATGCCGAACTCGATCACGTTCAGAATCACCTGACTCGTCGCCGAGATGATACGCGGACCACCCGCGGCGCCGGCGACCATTTGCACCGTGCCCTGTGCGTCAAGAACGACCGTCGGTGACATCGCGGAGAGCATGCGCTTGCCCGGCTCGATCTTGTTCGCTTCGCCCTGCACCAGGCCGAACATGTTCGGCTTGCCAGGCTGCACCGCGAAATCGTCCATCTGGTCGTTCATCATGAAGCCCACGCTCGCGAGATACACACCGCTGCCCCACGAGTTGTTGAGCGTCGTGGTCGTCGCGACCGCGCTACCATCACCATCCACGACCGAGTAGTGCGTGGTGTGCATCCCTTCCGCCATCTGCTGCGTGACGGCTGGTGTGGCGGTGGCGTGTGTCCGATCGATCGCGTTGAACAGGCCACGCGCGTACGTCTTGCTTGTGAGCTGTGCGATCGGCACCGGATAAAAATCCGGATCGGCGAGTTTGCTGTTGCGATCGATGAACGCACGCTGATACGCGCTGCCCAGCAGATGCAGATAGGCCACGCTGCCGAACGCCGGCATGTGTGGTTCCTGCTCGAGGATGTTCATCGTTTCCGCCATCGTCACACCGCCCGACGACGACGGCGGCATGCCGACCAGTGTGTAGCCGTGATACGTCCACACCAACGGCACACGCCAGCGCGCAGTGTACTTCGCGAGATCCGCTTTCGTGATGATCCCGCCGCCGCGCTTCTCTTCCGCCGCAATGCTGTCCGCGATCCAGCCGCGATAGTACACGTCAGCGCCGTCACGTGCGATCGCATCCAGCGTGCGCGCGAGCGCCGGCTGCCGGAACGTCGAGCCGATCGGCGGTGCACTGTCGTGCGGCAGGAACACATCTTTACCCGCGAATCGCGTCAGTAGCGCACGACTGCGCGTGACACTCGTGAACAGTCCGGAATCGACGACGAATCCATCGCGCGCCATGCGGATCGCCGGCGCCATCACCTGTGCGCGCGTCAGTTTGCCGTACTTCGCCTGCGCCGCGATCAGCCCCGCGACCGCACCTGGCACGCCGCTCGACCGCCAGCCGATGATGCTCCCGTCGGTCGTGCCGTCCGGCTTGAGATACATGTCGCGTGATCCGGCCAGCGGTGCCACCTCTCGATAGTCCACCACCTCCCGGCGACCATCGGCCATCTGAATGACCATGTACCCGCCGCCGCCGATGTTGCCCGCTTCAGGCCACACAACCGCCAGTGCAAATCCAGTCGCGACCGCGGCGTCGACCGCGTTGCCCCCCAGCTTCATGACTTCGGCACCGGCCGAGCTCGCCAGAGGAGCATTGCTGCTCACCATGCCATGTTCGGCGAACGTCGCCGGCTGGTTCTTCGCGAATCGCCAGCCGTCCGCGAACACCACGGCTGGCCGGCGCACCGAGTCCTCGCGGGCACCGACATCCGGAACCACCGCAGGCAGCGACGACACCGGTGCAGGCAGCGTCGCCGGTTGCGGTGTGTGACAGGCCACAACGGCCAGCACGGCAACAGAGGCCAGCGACGTTCGGCGAAGCAGCGCGAGTGCAACCATCGAATGACCAGAGTTGAGGAGAGCGTCGGGGACACGAATCGGCAGCGGGCAGACGTATCATGCCGCCGCCGTGCTCGTCGGCGGCTGACTATCTTAGCCCGACCCGAAGCTTACCCGGGCACTCGTGAGGCCGACAGCGCGCGTCGATCCCGGGTTGCGCGCCGCCTTGTCTCCCTGCCACTGCTTGTGACCGCCGATATCCCAGCGTTCCGCGATGCGCGGGTCACCGAACAACGGAATCCGCGTTCGGTGACAATCGATCTCGCCTCGCCGCTCGAGATCGTGGACATCATCACGGCGGAAGATGCAGGTGTGGTCCCCGCCGTTGCGTCGCAGCGCGACGCACTCGCGCGGGCAGTCGCTGCGGCGGAACGCGCGCTTCGAGCCGGTGGTCGCATCATCTACGCCGGTGCCGGCACGTCTGGACGCCTTGGTGTGCTCGATGCGAGTGAAATTCCGCCCACGTTCGGCGCTGATTTCGGACTGGTCGTCGGTCTCATCGCGGGCGGTCCCGCCGCACTGCTGCGTGCGCAGGAAGGCGCCGAGGACAGCCCGGACGGTGGCGCGCGTGATCTCGATGCGATCGAGATCAGCGCGAACGATTTCTTCGTCGGGATCGCCGCCAGTGGCACCACGCCATACGTGCATGGCGCGTTGCGTCGCGCGAAAGCGGTCGGTGCGACGACCGGCATGATCGCGTGCACCCCGCTGCCACCCGCCATTCTCAACGCCATCGACATCCCGATCGTGATCGTCGTCGGTCCTGAAGTCGTGACCGGTTCGACACGCATGAAGTCGGGCACCGCCACGAAACTCGCACTCAATATCATCAGCACCGGTGCCATGATTCGTATCGGCAAGACGTACGGCAATCTGATGGTCGACCTGCGCGCAACGAATGCGAAACTCATCGATCGCAGTGAACGCATCGTCGCCGAAGTGTGCAGTGTGCCACGCGAGGTCGCACGCACGTTGCTGACCGCGGCCGATGGCGTGGTGAAGCGCGCGATCGTGATGTTTCTGATGCACCTCGATGCCGCTGGTGCCGACGCGGCGCTCGACGACGCACACGGCGTCATCCGTCGCGCAGTGCACGTCGCACCGCCGGCCATCGCCGAGGGTGTCGATTGATGGCGGTTGACGCACCACTCGCGGACGCACCGGTGCTCGTTGGCCTGATGTCCGGCACCTCGCTCGATGGGATCGCGGCCGCCGCCGTGCGCTTTCATCGCACCGGTGATGGCGATCGCGCCGAACTGCTCGGCTTTGTGTCGTCGGCCTTCAGCGATGACCAGCGCGGACGCCTCGCCGCCGGCATGCTGCAAGGCAGTGCGCGTGATTTTTGCCGACTCAACGTCGATCTCGGCCACTGGCTCGCTGACGCGGCCGCGAGCGTGATGAGCCAGGCGAACCTGCGCGCAGGCGACGTGGCGGCGGTCGCGTCGCACGGTCAGACTCTCTGGCATGAACCGGGACACTCGACCTGGCAGATCGGCGATGCGAGTGTGATCGCGGAACGACTTGGTGTGCGAGTCGTGCACGATTTCCGCAGCCGGGATGTCGCAGCGCAGGGTCAGGGTGCCCCGCTTGTCTCGCTCGCCGACCTGGAGCTCTTCGCGGCGCGTGATGGCTGGCGCGCGCTGCAGAACCTGGGCGGCATCGGCAACGTCACCGTCGTGCCGCCGCGTGGCATCGATCTGGCGACCCTCGCCTTCGACACGGGCCCTGGCTGCGGTGTCATCGATCGCGTCGTCACGGCCCTCGATCCGACTCGTCACTACGACGCCGATGGACGGATGGCCGCCGCAGGTCAGCCCATCGAAAGCGTACTCGAGACCGTGCTGTCCGATGAGTGGTATACGCTCGCGCCACCCAAGAGCACGGGCCGGGAGAAGTACGATGCGGCGTTCGTGTCCGCGCTCGTGGCGGCCTGCCGGGCCAGCGGCCGTGACGTTCGGGACGAGCACATCGTCGCCACGGCAACAGCACTCACGGCCCGGACGATGGCCCTCGGATACGACCGGTTCGTGCGTCGCGATCTTCACGACGTGGTGCTCTCGGGTGGTGGCGCGCGGAATCCGACGTTGGTGCGCATGATCCGCGAGGCGCTGCCATTGCGTACGGTGCGTACCTTCGATGACCTCTATTTCGACGGCGACGCCAAGGAAGCTGTGGCGTTCGCATACATCGCGTTGCAACACTTACGTGGACTTCCCGGGAATGTCCCGGCGGCGACGGGTGCCGCTGGTCCGCGAATCCTCGGTACCCGCACGTTGCCATGAACGGCCCTGAGCATTCCCATGTCGCCGTACACGTCGCCGACTCCCGATCGGCGCACGCACGATGAACCACCGCCATCCGGCGTCGGTCGCCGCATGAGCGACGCGGCGGCATTGTGCATTGCCGCGATTCGCTGGGACCCGTCCCGCGGGTACGGAGATGCGCGTCCGCACATCGACGCGGCGCTGCGCCTGGGCGTGGGCGGCTTCACGCTCTATGGCGGTACCGCCGAGGCGGTGCGGGCACTGACGCGCGACCTGCAGCAGCGATCGAAGACGCCGCTGCTCATCGGTGCCGACATGGAACGCGGCGCGGGGCAGCAGTTCGATGGCTCCACCGGCCTGCCGCCGGCCGCCGCGATCGCATCCCTGCGTGACCGCGACGCGATCCGACGGGCCGCGCGTCACGTGGCGCGCGAGGCACGGACGATGGGCGTGAACTGGAATTACGCACCCGTCGCCGACCTCGATGTAGAACCGATCAATCCGGTGCTCAACACGCGCGCCTTCGGTGCCCAGCCGAGTGAGGTCGGTGACTACGTCGCGGAGTGGATCGACTCCTGTCAGAGCGAAGGTGTGCTCGCCTGTGCGAAACACTTTCCCGGCCACGGCCGCACGGTCGACGATTCGCACCTCACGCTGCCCGTCGTCGGCACGCCGCACTCGGTGTTGATGCAGGACGACCTGCTGCCATTCCGCTCGGCGATCGACGCAGGCGTCGGCTCGATCATGACCGCACACGTTGCTTATCCGGCGCTCGATCCGAGCGGATTGCCGGCCACACTCTCGCGCGAAATTCTCACGTGGGTGCTGCGTCAGCGCTGCGAGTTCGAGAACCTGATCGTCGGTGATTCGATCAACATGGCCGGCGTCACTCAGGGCATTGATGAAGGTGAAGCGGCCGTGCGGGCCATCATCGCCGGCTGTGATCTCGTGCTCGCGCCGGGTGATCTGCAGAAGACGGTGCAGGCGCTCGAAACGGCGGTGGCCGACGGCCGCATCGAACGTGATCGTTTGCGATTGTCGCTGCGGCGCCGACTCAAGTGGGCGCAGTGGGTGTCACCGCCCAACGACTATCGCCGTCCGTCCGGAACGGATGTGCTCTGGTGCGCAGGCCTGGCAGATCGTGTGCTGCAGGTGGTGCGTCCGCTGACGCGTGGCATCCGCGCGCCGATCGAAGTGTGTGCACTCGACAGCGATGCGCGCGTCGACACGCGTGTGCCGCGTGCGCCGCTCCTGAACACCCTGCGCCAGCTGAGCATCGACGCGCGCGTGACTGAGCGCTCCGATGGCCCGAGCCGCGGCACGGTGGTGATCACGGCGTTCGGCGAACCGGTGCAGGGTCGTGGCTCACTGGAAGTCGCACCGGCCGTGCGCGAGACCGCGATGCAGCTCTACGCTGATGCACGTGCCGCCGGGCGCGATGTGGTGATCATCTGGTTCGGTCATCCGCGTCTCGCGAGTGCGTTCGGTGACGAAGCGCCGCTCGTCTGCGCGTGGAGCGGTGACAGCTGCATGCAGAACGCCGTCGCCCGCTGGATCGCCAAGCAGCGCGGCTGAGCAGCGGCGCAACGCCCACGCGCCGAGTCTGACATGCTGGCCGCACTCCTGCTCGCGATCGCCGCATTTCTCTGCGCCGGCCTCGCGCTGCAGTATGCGTGGATCTTCTACGGCGGCCTGCGCACGCGCCATGCCGCGCGTTTCGCGGAGATCAGTCTCTTCGGGCGCTCCGACACCGTCCTCGCCCTCAACGACGCCGATCTCTACGCCAGCTGGCGTCTCGCCCGCATGAACCTCCTCGGCGCGATCGTCTCCCTCTTCGCCGCCGCAGCGTGCAGCGTGCTGTTCGCTGCCTGAGATCTACCTGCATCGGGGCTGACAGTTTTCACGCGGGGCCCGCGGAGGACGCGGGGAAGTGCGACGGCTTTGTGAACTGCGTGCGCGTTGCGTGATCTCCACCGCGAGTGACGAAAAAGTTTTCACGCGGGGCCGCGGGGCCGCGGGGCCGCGAGGAAAGCGAAACGGCAGAAGCTGTTGGAACTGCGTGCGCGGGACGCTCTTTCCAAAGCATGTCAACCGTCGCGACGATTTCATCTGCCAATCTGCGCGCCGACCGCGCCGCGCCCCCGCGTCCCCGCGCGAGAATTTTTTCGACACTCGCTGTAGAAGTCGCGCGACACGAGCGCAGATTACAAATTCAGTTGTACTTCCCCGCGTCCCCCGCGCGCCCCGCGTGAAAACTGTTCGGAAGCGAACTGAGAACTCACGCTCGGCGCAACGTGAAGAGCACGATTTCAGGCCGCACATCCAAGCGCACCTGGATGTTGAAGCCAACGGCGCGACTGATGTACACGCGCCGCCCGTCGTCGAGGGCGATTTCGCCGGACGTGTAGCGTTTGTTGCGCACCGGGATCAGTGGTGGATCGAGAAACGGTGACCGGCATTGCCCGCCGTGTGTGTGCCCGGACAACACCCAGCCGTCGTAGCCCTGCCAGCGTGCGCGATCGTCCATGCAGTCGGGATTGTGATTGAGCACGAGCGTCGGTGCGTCGCGCGTCCACTTGGCCAGCGCCACTTCCGGCTTCGCATACGGTGACCACCAGTCGTCGATGCCGACCACCGACAGCCCATCGATCTCCAGCACCGCGTTGCGCAGCACCGGCACGCCGGCATCCTCGACACGCGCAACGATCGCATCGGCCACCGTGCGATCACGCCACCGGTAACCGTAGTCGTGATTGCCGAGGACCGACACCGTCGCCATGCGACCATGCGGGATCAGCGGCAGGTGATGCTCGAGTTGTGCGAGCTGAGCGGGGCCTTTCCACGTCACCCAGTCGCCGGTGTAGGCCACGATATCAGGCGACAAGGCCTTGCTCGTTTGCCACACGCGTTCGAGATACGAATCCCTCACCGGCCCGATGTGCAGATCGCTCAGCTGCAGCAGCGTCTTGCCGTCGAGTGACTGCGGTAGATGCGCAATCGGCAGGTCGCGGCGCGTGACATCGAGCCAGAACGGTTCGACCCAATGCGCGTACGCACCAAGACCCGCCAGACTCGCGCCGGCGGTGATCAGGAAATCCCTGCGTTTCATGAAATCGTCGGAGTGTGGTCGGGAGCACTCGCCACACCGAGGTCCCACGCAATGCTACGGAGTCGTGGGACCGAAGTTCCCGAACTTCCAGATCGCCCACGCGACGACCACCACCACCGCAAAGATCGCGACGTAGAGATACGCTTTCGCGGGATCGCGAGGCGGCACGGCCGCGCCGGTGGCAGCGGCCGCCGCCCCTTTCGACAGGCTCTGCACGCCGAGCGCCGGTGTTGGCGGACGCGTCACAGCCGGCACGGCACCGCTGCGCATGCGGCCGCGCATCCGGTCCAGCGTCGGCACGCCACTGTCGGGCAGCGGATATGTCTGATGGCCGATCTGGCGCTGGACGTCGTCATGCTCCGGCAAGCCATCGCCCTCGAACTGCGCCACCATCACCGTGATGTTGTCGTGACCACCTTCCGCATTGGCGGCGGCAATCAGTCGCTCGCATGCATCATCCGGGTCGCTGCTCTCACTCACGATGCGCGCGATGTCAGTGGCGCGCAGATGCGTCGTCAGGCCGTCACTGCACATCACCAGCGTGTCGCCGCGCGCGAGTGGCTGTTGTGTGAAGTCGGGACGGACCGTGCTGTCGGGACCGAGCGCCTGCAGGATGATGTTGCGGCGTTCACTCACTTCGGCCTGATCGGCGGTCATCTCGCCGGCCTCGATCAGCTGCTGCATCAGCGACTGATCCTTCGTGATCTGCTGCGCCGCGCCATCGCGCACGATGTACGCGCGACTGTCGCCGACCTGCGCCAGATAGAGCGAGTTGCCGAGCAGTCCGGCGATCGTAGCGGTCGTGCCCATGCCCGCATGCTCCGGGTGCGCGCCGGCGTAAGCGAAGATGCGGTGATTCGCGGTGTCGGCCGAATCGCGAATCGTTTCCACGAACGTGTCGGTGTCGCGTCCCACGTTGTGCATCCACTGCGCGCGGAACGTATCGAGCACCGCTTCGACCGCCATCGCGCTCGCGATTTCGCCGGCTGCGGCGCCGCCCATGCCGTCCGCCACCACCAGCACCACTCCACGCATCCCGACATCGATCACGCCATCCTGCACGTCTTGATGAGTCTGCCCTGTTGCGAGGTCGAGGTAGGCGAACGCGTCCTCGTTGTGGTCGCGCGTGATGCCGACATCAGTCCGACCGGCGAGCCGCAGTCGCACGCCGGAGCGTGGCACAGGCGTCTCGGACGGCGTGGGGTGGGTCATGACGGGCACTGTCGGCGCGTGAAGAGGGTGAAGCCAGCACACCTGCCGCGAGTTCGCCCCCTCCGGACGTGACGCGCGTACACGAAGCTAGGACGACGCGCATGAGGCGGTCAAATCGGAGGGCGCCAGAGTCGCGCTATCTTTGACCATGCTACGCACTCCGCTTCGGTCCGGTTTCGTGGTGCGCCCGTCGGGCGTGCTCTTGGGCTTCGCACTGCTTTCGGGCTGCGCCGGCCGGGCAGCCCCCGGGACGGCGCCGGTTGCGGCAGCCGCTGCGCCGAGCTGGCCGGCGATTCCGCGCGCTGACGGGCCAATGGCCATCCGCGTTCAGTACCCATCGCCAAATGCCGTCATTGCCGCGCGCGACTCGACCTTCCTGCTTGGCACAGTCAATCATGGTGGCGCTGCACTGACCATCAATGGCGCATCGGTGATTGTCCGACCGAACGGCGCCTTTCTCGCCTGGGTCGCCATGCCGCCGCGCGGGCGTGCCCAGTTCGAACTCGTCGCGACGCTGCCGGGTGCGGAAGCGAAGACGCTCACACTGCCGATCCGGCTGCCCGCCGAACGTGTGCCGGTGGACGGTGCGCGCCCGCCGTACTTCGACACCACCAGCATTGCCCCGCGCGCCGGGCTCGCGCTGCGCGACGATGAACCGGTGCGCGTCGCCGTCCGTCTTGCCGCCGACGCGCGCGCCGAGCTGCGACCCGCGGTCTGCGGCGGCATCGTCAGTGCTCCTGCCTCGCTGCCGCTGCCGCTGCCGCTGCTCGGTGCCGAGGGCAGCGAAACGGCGTCACGCGAAGTGAGCGCGCGACTGCTGCGGTGCGGTGGCACACTGGCGGTCTTCGGCCGCAGCGACACGAGTGCCGTCACGCGTACCATTCCGCCGATCGCGAACGGCGACTCGCTCGGCCTCGTGCGCGTCGGCACTGCGGCCAGCGACACTGATGCCGTCGTGATTGCGAAGCCGGTGCCGGGCGGCACGTACAAATGGTTCATCATCCCCGGCACAGTGCTGCGCCTGACTGGTCGTCAGGGCGACGCGGTGCGTGTGCAGCTCGACCAGGGGCTCGATGTGTGGGTCGATGCCGACGCCGTCACGCCGTTGCCGGCTGGCACATCCACGCCGCGCCGTATCGTCAGCAATGCGCGACTGGTGCCGGCCGACGGTTTCGTTGACCTCGTGCTGCCGATGAATGCGCGTCCCGCATATCGCGTCGATGGCGTTGGTAACACATTGCGACTCACGCTGCACGGCGTCACCGGCAACACCGACATCGTCTGGTTCCAGCGCGGCGACTCGCTCGTGCGCGATGTGCAGTGGACCAACGAGAGCAACGATCGCGCGGTGTACACGGTGCAGCTGCAGCGCGAGGTCTATGGCTGGCTGGTGTTCTGGCGCGGTGATGCGCTTGTGCTGCGTCTGCGTCGTCCGCCGGTGATCGACGTTGCGAGTCCTTTGCGCGGATTGCGCATCGCCGTCGATCCCGGCCATCCGCCGATCGGCTCCACCGGACCGACGGGGTTGTATGAAGGTGTCGCTACGCTCGCGGTCGGTGAGCGTGTGCAGCGATTGCTCACGGAGCGCGGTGCGGTGCCGATCATGACGCGCACCACCGCTGCTCCTGTGCCGCTCGGTGATCGTCCGGTGATGGCGCGCCGAGCCGATGCGCAGGCATTTGTATCGATTCATCTCAATGCGAAGCCGGATGGCGCGAATCCCTATCTCAACAACGGCAGCGGCACCTACTACTTCCAGCCGCAGAGTGCCGCACTCGCGCGTGCGATTCAGTCTCGTGTGCTCGTGCGACTCGGCCTGCCCAACGAAGGCACCTGGTTCGACAACCTCGCCGTCGTGCGCGGTCCGTGGATGCCGAGTGTGCTGGTGGAGGGGGCGTACGTGATCGTGCCGGAACAGGAAGCGGCGCTGCGCACACCGGAATTCCAGGAGGCGTACGCACTGGCGATCGTCGAGGGGCTCGAGAGCTGGTTCCGCGCACTCGGTGCGGCGCAGGCGCGGCCGTGACGTCACCGATCGAGCCCTGTGGGCCCCCGCAGGTCGCAACGTCGGCGTTCGTGCACCCGCGCGCGTCCGTGTGCGGCTGGGTGCGACTCGGCGCAGAAGTCAGCATCTGGGGCGGTGCGGTGCTCCGCGGCGATACCGATCGCATCACCATCGGTGACGGCACCAACATTCAGGATCTGGTGATGGTCCATGCCGATCCGGGTGTTCCGTGCTCCGTCGGCGCCCGCGTCACGGTCGGGCATCGGGCCATCCTCCATGGCTGCCTGATCGACGATGATGTGCTCATTGCGATGGGCGCAATCCTGCTCAATCGCTGCCACATCGGCTCAGGCAGCATCATCGGTGCCGGAGCGCTGGTGGCCGAAGGCACGGTGATCCCGCCCAACTCACTGGTCGTCGGCGTGCCCGGCCGAGTGGTGCGCGAGACCACCGAAGCCGAACGGGCGCGGCTGGCCATATCGGGAACGCGGTACCGCCAGCTGGCCGTGGCGCACCGCGACGGTGTTGTGCGTTACCACGCCGCTCCGTAACGGTTTGCAGCCGTGGCGGGCCCTCTGAGGCCCGTTGCACACCATCCCGCAGGCCTTGCTCGCTTACACGCAGCAGGCTCGGCCGCCGTCCGTCGGCATGTGATATGCTGCGGACGTGTGACCGGGCAATATCCACGACTGTGGACGAATGTGGATGATGTGGAAAGCGGTACGGCTGAGCCGGTGCCGTTCCTGTCGGAACTCTCTAAAGTGTTCACGGATATGTGGTTACAGCACATTAGTTTTTACAGATGTGGTTCAGCGCGCCCGAAAACCGTACGACGCGATGGCCCCGGATGTGGAATGCAAAACAGTACAAATGTGATCCCTGAGCCGCTAAACTGTTGGCTTCAAGGGTGTTTACGGAACGCTGGCGCGGACTCACGAAGGGCCGTACTGTCCTGCTCCGCGCTGGTTGCCCGTCTGTTTCGATCCGGTCACACCGCGCTCCGCCGTTCGCAATTCCCCGTAGCTCCGAATCGAGTACCGCCCCACAGCAACGCCGGCGATGGACCGCTGTGGGAGCGTTCGTGTCCCCGTCAACCGGGCACGGTCGGGTCGGAGGGGTAGCAGTGAAGGGTGGGGAAGGGTGAGCGGGCGAGGGCAGGCAGGGATATGGCAACGCAGGGCGGACTCACATGACGCACGCGACATCGGCAGGACCAACCACCCGTGGGGAGAGACATGACGACGGTGCTTTATCCGGAAACTCTGACGTCGATGCCGATGTCAGCCGCTGACAAGGCAGTGCGGAAGCGGGACGGCCGCTCGGCAGAGTGGGATCCGGAGCGAATCGTGCGGGCCATCGCGCTCGCGTTCTACGCCTATCGGAACAAGGGAGCCGACAATCCATACCGGGATGAACAGGCGAAGCATTACGGCCTGAGCCTGATGGATCACGCCGATGCGCTGCGCATCGCCGGCATGGTCATCAACACCGTCGAGCTGCGCGCCCTCAAGGGCGTCAGGCCGTCGGTGGAGGAAATTCAGGACATCGTCGAGATGATGATTGCCGGCGCCGGTCATTTCGAGGTCGCCAAGGCGTACGTGCTCTACCGCGCCAAGAAGTCGGAAGCCCGCATCGCCAAGCATGGTATCAGCGGCATCAGCGACTACATCGCGATGTCGAAGTACGCCCGCTACCGCGAAGACCTCGGACGCCGCGAACTGTGGCCCGAAGCCGCCAAGCGTGTCTTCGACATGCATCGCAATCGCTTTGCCGCGATCCTCACGAATGAGGCGTTCGGACTCGATCGCACGCTCGGCCAGCTCATCGACGCCGCTGAGGAGGCCGTGCGCGATCGCAAGGCCCTGCCCAGCATGCGGTCGATGCAGTTCGGCGGCGACGCGATCGAAGTCAACAACGCCCGCATGTACAACTGCACGTTCGGACACATCGACAACGTGCGGAAGTTCAGCCAGGCCCTCTGGCTGCTGCTGAGCGGCACCGGCGTCGGCTTCAGTGTGCAGAAGCAGCATGTCACGCGTCTGCAGCCGTTCCCGCTGCGCGCCAATGCGGAAGACCTGCCGGTCAAGCACTTCACCATCCCCGACACGATCGAGGGCTGGGCGGATGCGATGCAGGAACTCGTGATGTCGTACTACGAGGGCACCTACATCGAGTTCGACTTCTCCGAGATCCGCGCCAAGGGCGCCGTGCTGCGCACCAGTGGTGGCCGCGCTCCGGGGCATCAGCCGCTCAAGAAGGCGCTCGAGAAGATCCGCGGTGTGCTCGACGCGATCCCGGGTCGCAAGATGCGCCCGATCGAGGCCTACGACAT
>JANLPZ010000135.1:0-9047 GCA_031367535.1 Gemmatimonadaceae bacterium | reverse complement strand
TCGTCTCGCACGTGCAGTTGCAAAGCTTTTCGTCGTTGCACTTCCCCGCGTCCCCCGCGAGCCCCGCGTAAAACCTGTTCAAGGTGCCGCGATCGTGAGCAGAGTGAAAGACCCGGGAACCATGGCAGGACGGGGCCGCGGTGTGGCAGTGGTCGGAGCAGGCGTAGCACCGAATTCGGCACTCACCGTATACAGCTTGTGCGTCCGCTGATCGATGGTCAGCGTGCGCGCGCGTGACATCGTCGGCAGTGTCTGCGTGACGGTGTACTTGTCGGGCGTATCTTCGTGCACGAAGGTCATCGACCCTTCACCGTTCGAGCTGATCGCCAACTGTCGGGCGTCGTCGAACATCACGCCGTCGCTGCCTTCGCCGATCGGGACGGTCGCCACAGCGGCGCCGGTGGTGGAGTTGATCACGACCATCACCTTGTTGCCACACACGGCGAACAGGCGCTTGTGTGCGCGGTCGATCGCCTGGCCCGTCGGCTCTTCGCAGCCGGCCAGACTCCAGCGGTGTTTCACCTTCAGCGCTTTCGCATCGAATTCCACGATCTCGTGTGTGTCCTCCACATTCACGTAGATCGTGCCGTTGCCATCACCGGTAGCGAACTCCGGCTTGCCGCCGAGTGCGATGGAACCGACCACGGCGAACCGGTCGGCATCGATCGCGGTGGTGCTGGCCGAGCCGCCATTGAACGTGAATACACGGTTCGATGCGGCATCGTAGAAGATCGCGTCCGGGTTGCGTGCCGGTACACGGATCGAGGCGAGTGGCATGAGCGTGCGTGTATCGAACACCGTCACGGTGGAGTCACGGCCGTTGCTGGTGAAGCCGCGATGCGCCGATGTCTTGAGTGCGATGCCGTGGACGCCGGGTGTGTTCGGAATGTCGCCGACGAGTGAGTCATTGTCGGTGTTCACGACCTGCACATGTGTACCGCGCGAGATGTAGAGCCGGTGTGCGCCGGTGTCGACGGCGAGGTAGTCCCATCCGCCGTCGGCGCCGAGTGCAGCGCGGTGCGTGACGGTGTACGTCGGGGCGAGTGCGGCGGCTGCCGCGGCGACGGCAATCGGGAGTGTGAGGATCAGGCGCATGGTGGGCGGGAGTCGAGTGTCTGAGCGTCTATTGGCCGGGTGCAGACTGCACCACACTCAGCATACACTCGGCGAGTCGCCGCGGTTGGCAGCGCGCGCACGCGGTGTTGACCGTGTGTTCATTGCGCTGGCACGAACGCCATCGGCGTGTTGATCCTGCAGTGATCTTCAGCTGTTCGCGCGAGCGTTTTGAGTGTGGCTTATCGGCTGCGCAACACTGTCAGGCAGGCAAGCGACAGCACAGTTTTGTCGAAGTGATTCGCACACGATCGTGCTGTTTTGCCTGACTTTCCGTCACGAGGTTCGCATGTCCGGTCGTTCAACTGTTGCGCTGGTCGCGGCTGTTTTGCTCACTGCACCACGTGGTGTGCAGGCGCAGCAATTCACCACGGAGAAGTTCAGCATCGGCGGTTCGGGAGGCACGGATTATCTGGCAGCCGATCTGGCCACGGGACGTATCTATGTGTCGCGTGGTACACATGTGATGGTCGTCAATGGAATGACGGGAGCCGTCGTCGGTGACATCCCGGACACGCCGCGGGTGCATGGCATCGCGTTTGCGCCGAAGGAAGGGCATGGCTTCACCACCAATGCCGGCGATAGCACGCTGACGATGTTCAACCTGTCGGACATGACGGTGATCAAGAAGGTGCACATCGGCATCGATGGTGCCGACGGCATCATGTTCGACGCATCGACGAACATGATTCTTTCGATCAATCACAGTCATCCGACCGGCACCGTGGTGGTGGTGAATGCGAAGACGGGTGACGTGGTGGGCACGATCACTCTCAGCGGTGTGGCGCCTGAGGGTGGCGCGCCGGATGGCCACGGCCTGGTATTCATCAACATCGAGGACAAAAATGCGATCGATGTCGTGGACCTCAAGTCGATGAAGGTCGTGAGCACGTGGTCGATCGAACCGTGTGATGGTCCGACCGGCATCGCGTACGATCGTCGCACGAACCGCATTTTCTCCGGCTGCAGCAAGAAGTCCGTCGTCGTCGATGCCACCACGGGCAAGGTCGTGGCGCAGATCGAGAACGGCGACGGCGTTGATGCGCTCGGTTGGGACGCCGGCGAGAAGCTGATCTATATTCCTGCAGGACGCACGGGCAACATCACGGTGGTGCATCAGGATGCGGCGAATGCCTATTCCGTGAAGGCGACCGTGCCGACCGTAGCCGGCGGGAAGACGATTGCTGTTGATCAATCCCGTCACCGCGCGTACGTGTTTGCGGTGGAGTATGGACCGGCGCCGGCCCCTGCCGCAGGCACCGCGCCGCCAGCGCCCGGGGCTCGTCCGCCGCGCGGGCCGGTGGTCGGAACGTGGTTTGTGAGTGTGACGCACTGACGACCGTGTGTCGTCGATATTCCTTTTGCCGGGCCCGCCGTGCGGCTGCATGAATTCATCGTGGCGAATGTGGAACCCATTCTCGTCGAGTGGAGCGCCTTCGCGCGTACACAGCCGTCTGCAGCGGGTCTGAGCCGCGTCGCGCTGCGGGATCACGCCGGTCAGATTCTCCGCGACACCGCGCGCGAACTGGCCGGACCCGCGCCGGACGTGGAAGCGCTGGCCGAGCCGGTTCGTACGACCGATGCGCGCGTGGCCGCAGCAGTCGCACGGAATGAAGGCGCGGTGTCGGCGGCTGAAACGCACGGTGCCGATCGCGCGATGAACGGGTTCACGTTCCGCGAGATGGTCGCGGAATTCCGAGTCCTTCGCGCCGTGGTGCTGCGGATGTGGATCGCAACGCGCGAGGCGCTCGATCCCGATGATCTCGACGACCTGATGCAATTCAACGCCGCCATCGATCGTGCGGTCGGCGAATCCGTGTCACGCTTTTCGCAGGACCTCGACGGCGCGAAGGACATGTTCATCGCGATCCTCACGCATGACCTGCGTGCACCGTTGCAGGCGGTGCTGATGACGACGCACTTGCTGCTCGAATCGGATGTGGGTCGTGACAAACAAACCGCCGCGTTGCAGCGCATTCAGCGCAGCACGCGGCGCATGAATGGCATGATCGAGGACCTGATGGACTTCACACGCACGCGCATCGGGTCCGGACTCAGCGTCTCCCCCGTTGAAGGCGATCTCGGTCAGATCGCGCGTGACGCGGTCGACGAAGCCCGAGGCGCCTTTCCCGCGCGTCGGTTCGCGTTGCAGGTCGAGGGCGATGTGATCGGCCAGGTCGATGTGGAGCGCATGAAGCAGGTCTTTGCGAACCTGCTCTCCAATGCGGCCGACTATGGTGATCCGGCGTCGGCGGTGCGCGTCGAGGTGTCGGGCACCGACGCCGCGATTCGCATCGCGGTGATCAACAGTGGCGAGCGTATTCCGGCCGACCAGATCGCGGTGATCTTCGACCCGTTCAAACGGCTGCAGCACGACGGCGACGAGGTGCCCGACTCACAGCATCTCGGACTCGGCCTCTACATCGCGGCGCAGCTGGTGCAGGCACATGGAGGTCGGATCGAGGTCACGTCGACGGAGGCAGATGGGACGCGGTTCATGGTGACTTTGCCTCGGTGACGTGGACCGGGGCCCGAGTCAGTCCGGTTGTGACGCTCTGACGAGCCGGTTAGCTTCACCGTCTGTCCGAACGAGAGGACGGGACGTAGCGCAGCCCGGTAGCGCACCTGAATGGGGTTCAGGGGGTCGCAGGTTCGAATCCTGTCGTCCCGATGGGGAAAATAATTGTGGCACAATGACTTACGACCCCCTGAATCTTTGCGATTCAGGGGGTCGGTGCCGTGTGTGGTGCCGTTCTGTCCCAGTGTATGTCCTCGCCGGGTCGCGAGCTCGAGGCAAATTACTGCAGCGCGTCGGTCACGAGGCGGCGGTATGGCGCATCCGTCGCCGGGAACGTGGTCCGCATGCGCGGCAGGACGGCTTGCGCTGAATACGGTGTGACACTCCGTGAGACGATGGTGCCATGCCGACCCTCGTCGAGCTCCTCCTCTCCCTGATCACCGGGCATCCCCTCTCCAAGGCGGAGAAGTAAGAGGTCGCGCGACACGTACTCCGCCTGACGCGTCACGGTTTTCTCGTCGTTCGCACACCCAGCCCGCGCGAACAGTGAGTCCGACCAGGGCTGCTGGTCGCTCAGCGGCCGCCTTCGCTACTCGTCAGTCGAGCCAAGTATGCCCTGATCCGCGATGCGTTTGTCCCAACGTCGCTGCCACCGAGCCGTGAGACCGAGCGCATGTCGACCACGCTGCCGCCGCTTGCGGGCCGGACGCGGATCACCACGTCGTCCTTGAAGCCGAACCACCGCGTGGTCGCCGTCGCCTCGATGCGGCCCGAGGCCGAATCGCTGGCGACCATCGACCAGCCCATCTGTTCCGCGACCGCGCGCGCCTTCACGAAAGCCTGCCCCGGCGCCAACGGCAGTGTGAGCGGCGTCAGGTCAGGGTAGCCTGCCCTCTGGAGCACTGCCACGCTGTCGCCTCCGTACACGGCAGAATTCTTGGCGTCTGCACGCAGCGGAAGCACTGCTACGAAGGTCGGCGGGTCGTGTGTGTCGGTCGTGATGTCGTGAATCGGCGGGACGGTGCCCGCCAGCTGCTTCCAGCGAAATGGGATCACCGCCGCTGCAGCGCCGAGGCACAGCGGCACGATGAACGTTGCGAGCGCACGCGTGACTGGCCGCGTCATCGCAATCCCGGCACACGAAACCACGACCGTGACGACGCCGAGGTAGGCCGCCCACTTGATCATCGCGAACGCGCTGCGCAGCTCCCAGATACCGCCTCGATATCCGAATCCTGACGCGCTAAGCAATGACACCGCAACGAATCCACACGTCGCGGCAATGATCGGCAGCCAACGCTTTCCGTTCACGATGCATCCTGCGTAAGGGCGACACTTTGATACTTCGCGGCCAGAGGGAAGCTACGCACACGGTGTCTCGGGCCGTATCAGCGCGTCGGCTTCCGGGTGCTGCAGAATCGAATTGGTTTGCCGGATCACCATCCCGGTCCGTCGTCAACCGCCGGCAGGTCGGTGCGACCTCGCCGCGAGGGTTGGCGGATGAGTCAGACCGTCACTGGCGTCGCCGGGTCGCCGCAGCGGATGCAGCCGGCGTCATCGGTGCGGTCCTGGCCGCGCTGTGCTGTGCGGGATCGCCAATCATCGTTGGCGCCGTCACTGCGCTGGGGCTCGGCTTTCGCGGAACGATGCGGTGCTCTGGCCTGCAATGCTCGCCTGCCTGGGCATCGCGACCTGAGGGTTCTGGCGCGGGCGGCAGTGTCATGGACATATCGGCCCGCTGGTGTTTGGCGCTGCCGGTGGAGTCTCGATGGCCAGCGGCGTGATCCTCGTCCACGGCTGGTTTCGTGCCAACCACGAAACATGGCGGCCAGCGAGCACCTCTCGATGCGGCCCGGCTACTCACGCTGTCGGGGGGGACGTGCATCTGAACGCCGCGTTGTTCCGCCGAGCATGAAGCATTGGCTGCGGGTGGAGAGTGGCCCCGGGCGCCGGCGGGCTCCCGCCTTTTCGAGTTCCGATCCCACGCGCGATGCAGGCTCATCCGGTATGTGGGATCATGTCTATCGAGCCGCAGCTCATACACAGTACCGTGCACACTGATTACCGATAGATTCGGTCGGCATTCGCTCGCGCTTTTCGTGGCGCGGCGCGCCCGCGGCGGTGCGGGCGTGAGCCGCCATCACTCCATGCATTCGGTCACGTATTCATGTCTCGCTCGACGCTCGCTCTTTCGCTCGCCGCGTTCTTCGCCCTCAGCTCGACGTCAGCAGCTCAGACCACTGGAAGCGCGGCCACCCCTCGCCGCGACAGTGTGCGTCGGCTTGAGACCGTGCGTGTGACGGGAACGACGGCACCGCGCACGATCTCCTCGATGCCGGAGCGCCATGGGGCGCTCCTGCTCACAGGCAAGAAGACGGAGGTCATTCTCGTGGACAGCATGGGAGCGAACGCCGCGCAGAATGTGGCCCGTCAAGTGCTGGGGCGCGTCCCGGGTCTCGTCATCGCGGAAACCGAAGGCGCCGGATTCCCCTCGAACGGCATCGCGGTGCGCGGCCTCAACCCGACACAGTCGGTCGAGATGAACGTGCGGCAGAACGGCGTCGGGATTGCCGCCGATCCGTACGGTTATCCGGAGACGTACTATCTGCCGCCGCTCGAGGCCGTCGAGCGAGTCGAGATCGTGCGCGGTGCCAGTGCCCTGCAGTTCGGCCCGCAATTTGGCGGCCTCGTGAACTATGTCATGCGCCAAGGCTCTCGTGCCCGACCGCTCGAGGCAACGTTACAACAGACTGGAGGGAGCGACGGGCTCAACAACACATACGGTTCAGTTTCCGGAGGGCGCGGCGTGCTCACGTGGATTGGTGCCGTGCAGCGCAAGTCGCAGACAGGGTGGCGGCCCAATGGCGACTTCCGGCAGACGAGCACCTATGTCGCCCTCACGGCCACGATCTCGCCGACACTGTCGACCACGCTCGACTATTCCGGTCTCCGCAATCGCATCCACATGCCGGGTGGGCTTTCTGATGCGCAGTTCGAGGCAGGGGCGGGACAGTCGTTCCGTGCGCGCAACTGGCTCACGTCGCCCTGGAACGTGTCCAGTCTGACGGTGGCGTGGACTCCCTCGCGGCGCACCCGCGTCGAGAGCGTGACCTCCGCGCTCTCGAGTGCACGCGCGCTGGTCTGGCGGAACGAGGACGGCGGGCCTGGCACGCTGGACGAGCGCGATCCAGCGACCGGGGCGTTCGTGAACCGTGAGGTCGAGCGCGAAGGCTTCCGCAACGTGACGGAAGAGTTGCGGCTGCGGACCGATTACTCGCTCGGGACTGTACCGTCGACGGTTGCACTGGGTGCACGATGGTTCGAGGGGCGCATGCACCGGCAGGGCGGCGGCGAAGGCACCGCGGGAACCGATTTCGATCTCGCACTCGAGCCGGGCGCCAGCTATGAATACGACATCCGCTTCTCGACACGAAACGTCGCGCTGTGGGCCGAGAATGCGGTACGATTCGGCTCGCGCCTTTCACTCGCGCCGGGGGTCCGCTTCGAGTATCTGCGCTCGACGGCAGACGGCTACACGGACACCACGTTCGCACCGCAGGCGAAGGCGCGCACTGTCCCGCTGTTCGGTCTTGGCGCCACGTGGCTCGCCAGCGGGTCGACATCGCTTTACGCGAACGCCTCGCAGGCGTACCGACCACTGGACTACAGCAGCCTGACGCCAATCGGCGGCGTGTCTCGAATCGACCCGAAGATGCGCGATGCCAAGGGGCTGAGCATGGACCTGGGCTGGCGCGGCACGTCTGCGAACGACCGCGTACGGTTCGACATCGGTGTGTTCCGCTTGAACTACGACAACCGCGTGGGCTTGCGGACACGCGCCGGCGCGGCGGGTAGCGTGTTCACCGAGCGGACGAACGTGGCGAACTCCGTGCACCAGGGATTGGAGACCTACGTCGAAGTGACGCCAGTGGCGGATCTCACGGGCACGGGAACACTCACGGTGTTCAACTCCCTCGCGCTGACCGACGCGCGCTACACGACTGGTGATGTGCGTGGCAATCGCGTGGAGTACGCGCCGCGCGTCGTCGAACGGGTCGGCGTCACGCTCGCGCGTGGACCGCTCGCGACGACCTTCCTCACGAGCCACACAAGCATGAGCTTCGGTGACGCAGACAACACAGTACGGAGCGAGGATGCCGTCGTCGGGCTCGTGCCGGCCTACACGGTGCTCGACCTGTCAGCCACGCTGAATTTGCCACGTGGCTGGCGATTGCAGGGTGGCATCAACAACCTGACGGACCGCCGATACTTCACGCGGCGGACCGACGAGTACCCGGGCCCCGGGATCCTGCCATCGGCAGCGCGGAGCGTGTACGCCACCCTGCGCGCGCGGACCTGATCGCACACGGGGAGTGCCGTGGGGCACGGCGACGGTTACGGTCGCTCCCAACCCGCGAGGCAGGCGTAAATTTCAGCATGGAGAAGCCGGTCGCGTTTCAGAGGCGAGCAGGGTCGTGTCGGTCACGACGCGCAAGGGTCTATCACGTTGGCCCGATGCGACAGAATCGTCCGTGATCGTGGGGGCGACCCACCGATCTTCGCCGCTATCGCCCGTCGTTGTCCTTATCACCTCTCTTCATGCTGGACCCCGTCCCCTGACACAGACGCGCTCGTCTCTTCCTGGTTATTGGCGGCGCTCTGATGACCGCCTCGGGCGTCGCCGCTGCGCAGAAACCGGCGCGCGCTGACACGGCGCTGGTCGATACAGGCAGCGTCAAAGCGCGCGGTCATCGCGTGAGTCGGCTCACCGGTGTGACGGTTCGCGCTCGGACGAGCGTCGGCTCGGTTCGCGCAGCCTCGCGGCTCAGTCGACTGGGCGTGACGTTCGCTCGTCCATGCGCGTCGTACAGTTGCGTCCGGTAAGTCAACCGACGCGCTGAGCCAACCTTCGCAACGTCGCCGCTGTGCGACGCCGTGCGAGTCGGTGGAAGTGTTGAGCACTGACTCCGTTCCTTCGCAGGAGACTTATCGTCATGAATGTCAAATTCGTATCCGCATTGGCTGCATGTGGTCTGGCCGTCGTGCTTGGCGGCTGCAGCGACGCATCCGGGCCAAACACGCAGTCGAACGTTGCGGTCCGGTTCGGCCGTTCGACCTCGAGCGGGGTGACGCCGTCGATTGTCAGCCTCAGCACGGTCGGTAGCAGTGCCAGTGAGAGCGCGCCGCTGGTCGTGACCGGAAGCAACGGGACGTTGTCGATCACGAACGTGAGCTTCATCGTCGCCGAAGTCGAACTCGAGTGTGCAGGCCACACGAGTGTTGGTCCTGCATGTGCTGATTTCAAGGCGGCTCCCTCATTCGTGAAGCTCCCGTTGAGTGCCGGCACGGTCGACGCAGCCAGCGCCGGCGTGCCGAGCGGGACGTACAGCGACCTCGAATTCCAGATCGAGAATCT
>JANLPZ010000106.1:0-10565 GCA_031367535.1 Gemmatimonadaceae bacterium | reverse complement strand
GAAGACCGGGATCGTGTCTCCGGCCTTCAGCCGCACGATCGCCTTCTTGTAGTTGGGACGCTTCCCCTTGGACTGCCCCACCGTGCGCTGCTTGCCGCGGCAGTTGAGCGTCCACACGTCGGTCACCGTCACGCCGAACAGGATCTGAATGGCGTTCGCGATGCCGTGCTTCGTTGACTTCGGGTGAACCACAAACGTGTACTCGCCGAGGTTCTGGTAGGCCGTGCTGCTCCGCTCACTGATGATCGGGCGCACGATGGTCTCGTGGATCGTCGGCATGTTACTTCGCCTCCGCAGCGGCTGCTGTCTGCGCGGTGAGCGCCGACGCTTCGATGATGACCACGTCCGACCACATCACATGGTACGTACCGACATCCTGGTACGGCATGACATGCGTCGACGGGATGTTGCGTGCGCTGAGGAACGTCATCGGCTTCACGCCATCCGTGAGGAACAACACCTTCCGATCGGCCACACCGAGCTTGCCGAGCAGCGACAACATCGCCTTGGTACTCGGCGCCTTCATCTCGAAGGCATCGATGACGAGCAGATCGTTCTCGCGGGCGCGGACGTTGAGCGCGCTCTTCTTGCCCAGCGTGCGGACCTTCTTCAGGACGCGCTGCGTGTAGTCACGCGGTGTCGGTCCGAAGACGGTACCACCGCCCGGCCAGTGCGGTGCACGCGTCGAACCCTGACGGGCGCGACCGGTGCCTTTCTGCTTCCACGGCTTCTGGTTCCCACCCACCACCTTGCCGCGCGTCTTGGTCGACGCGGTGCCCTGGCGCTGATTGGCCAGCGTGGCCTTCACCACCTGATGGATCACCGGCACGTTCACCGTTCCGTCGAACAGCGCTTCCGGCAGCGTGATCGCGGCCTTGGCCTTGCCGTCCGCACTGAACGCGCGCGCCTGCAGTGTCATGTGTTCTGTCGTCATCGGCTCAACCCTGCTTCTTGACGAGGACGATTCCGTTGGTCGGACCCGCCACTGCGCCACGGATGTAGATCAGATTGCGCTCCACGTCCACCTTCTCGATCCGCAGGCCGATCTGGGTGTGACGGTGATCGCCATAGTGTCCGGGCATCTTCTTGCCCTTGATCACGCGCGACGGATCCGTGCCCGGTCCGATGGAGCCGGGACGACGATGCTTTGTGTTGCCGTGTGTGTTCGGACCGCCACCGAAGCCATAGCGCTTCACGACACCCTGGAAGCCGCGGCCCTTGCTGGTGCCGGTGACCTTCACGATCTCGCCCGGCGCGAACAGCTCGACGGTAAGCTTCTGGCCCAACGCATACGCCACGATCTCCGGATTCTTGCCCGGCGAATCGTCGATGCGGAAGCTGCGAATCACTTCCGGTGGGTTGGTCAGGCCAGCCTTTGCGGCATGCCCGACTTCCGCCTTCGGTGCGCGATTGCCGCGCGGGGTACGCTCACCCGGCTTCGACTCACGACGCACACGCTGCGCTCCGTATCCCAGCTCGACCGACGCAAAGCCGGCCGTCGCCTTCTCCATCACCTTCGTCACTGTGTTCGGAGTCGCCTCCACCACAGTCACCGGGATCTGCTGCCCGATCTCGTTGAAGATCTGGGTCATCCCGACCTTTCGTCCAATGATGCCGATCATGTCTCTCTCAGCTCAGTCACTGCCCGGCGCGGCGTGCGGCCCGCGACGACAACGGCAGTTGGACTCTGGCTCCCTCCGGCGAATTCCGGCGGCGAACCCGCACCGCGATCCATCCAGGCATCGCAGACCAACACCTGCACCAACAACCTCAGTACAGCTCCCGCGACTACTCGACCTTGATCTCGACGTCCACACCAGCCGGCAAATCCAGCTTCGTCAGCGCGTCGACGGTCTGCGCCTTGGAGTCCAGGATGTCGATCACACGCTTGTGCGTCTTCAGCTGGAACTGTTCCCGCGACTTCTTGTCGACGTGCGGCGAGCGCAGCACTGTCCACCGCTGCGTCTTCGTCGGCAGCGGGATCGGGCCCGACACCTGTGCGCCGGTCTTCTCAGCCGTGCGCACGATGTCTGCCGCTGCCTGATCGATCACCGCGTGATCGAATGCCTTCAGTCGAATCCGAATCTTGCCAGCCATTGCAGCTCCAGAGAGTTAAGCGAGGATCTTGGCGACGACACCGGCGCCGACCGTGCGGCCACCTTCCCGGATCGCGAAGCGCAGCCCTTCGTCCATCGCGATCGGCGTAATCAGCTCGATCGTCATCTGCACGTTGTCCCCCGGCATCACCATCTCCATCCCGTCCGGCAATTCCACGTTCCCCGTCACGTCCGTCGTCCGGAAGTAGAACTGCGGCCGATACCCCTTGAAGAACGGCGTATGCCGCCCCCCCTCTTCCTTCGTCAGCACGTACACTTCCGCATAGAACTTCGTGTGCGGCGTGATGCTCCCCTTCTTCGCCAGCACCATCCCGCGCTCCACTTCGTCCTTCCCCACGCCGCGCAGCAGCAGGCCGACGTTGTCGCCCGCCTCGCCGCTATCGAGCAGCTTGCGGAACATCTCCACGCCCGTCACCACCGTCAGCTTGTCGCTGTTGAAGCCGATCAGCGCCACTTCCTCGCCCACCTTGATGATGCCGCGCTCGATCCGCCCCGTCGCCACCGTGCCACGGCCCGTGATCGAAAACACATCTTCCACCGGCATCAGGAACGGCCGATCCGTCGCCCGCACCGGCTGCGGGATGTACGTGTCCAGCGCATCCATCAATTCCTGAATCTTCAGGCCCCACTCACTGTTCGGATCGCCCGACTCCAGCGCCTTCAAGGCCGAGCCCTTGATGATCGGCGTGTCGTCGCCCGGGAAGTTGTAGGCGCTCAACAGCTCACGCACTTCCAGCTCCACCAGATCCAGCAGCTCCGCATCATCGACCATGTCCACCTTGTTCATGAACACGATGATGTACGGCACGTTCACCTGGCGCGCCAACAGAATGTGCTCACGGGTCTGCGGCATCGGGCCGTCCGCCGCGCTCACCACGAGAATCGCGCCGTCCATCTGCGCGGCGCCCGTGATCATGTTCTTCACATAGTCCGCATGGCCCGGGCAATCCACGTGCGCATAGTGCCGATTCGCCGACTCATACTCGACATGCGCCGTGGCGATCGTGATGCCACGCGCCTTCTCTTCCGGCGCCTTGTCGATCTGGTCGAACGCCATCGACTGCGCCAACCCCTTCTTCGCCTGGATGGCCGTGATCGCCGCCGTCAACGTCGTCTTCCCGTGGTCGACGTGCCCAATCGTGCCCACGTTCAGATGCGGCTTGTTCCGCTCGAACTTTGCCTTGCCCATGACAGCGCAATCCTGGAAAAGAGGTGGTGAAAGAATTGGTACATCAGTCGACGCGCGCCAAGGCATGCTCCGAGGCTAGCGCAAGCGGCGGGTCCGCTCGTGCGCCGCGTGGCACAAGACGAATCCGCCGAGGTGGTGCAGACCCACAGAGCTCGCAATCGGGATCGAACCGATGACCTCATCCTTACCAAGGATGTGCTCTACCGACTGAGCTATGCGAGCATGCCCGACACCGGATCGGCACGGGGCAAGTCTGTCAAGGTAAGGGGGACAGCTGTGGGACTCAAGGGCGCTCCGACCGGACACATGGCCGGGCCCTGCAGTACCATCGGTCTGTCCGGCAGCGCCCGCTTGAAATCAGCGCGGACGACCGGCACCGATTCAACGACCTGAACAATTGCACGGCCTGAACTGCGTCAACGCAGGGCCGCTGTGTTGACGCATTCAGCGGATCTGCGCTCGTTCGCCTCGGGCGAGGCTTAGAAGCTTCTTACCTGCGCGCAACCCGGTGCATATTCAGAATGTGACCCTGCCGCAGAGCCCGCGTGTGCCTGATCCGTCGCCTCCGATCACCGAACTCCTCGCGGCTGCGCGTGGCGGCGACACCGCCGCTGGCGAAGCTGTTGCGCGGGCGGTGCACGACGAGCTCCGGGCACTGGCCGCCGCCTACCTGCGCCGCGAACGGGACGATCACACCCTCCAGCCAACTGCACTCGTCCACGAAGCCTATCTCCGCCTGCTCGGACAACAGAACGTGGAATGGCGGAACCGGTCGCACTTCTTCGGCATCGCGGCGCAGGCCATGCGCCGCTTACTCGTGGATCATGCCCGCCGCAACCTCTCGGCCCGCCGTGACGGTGGCGTCGCCGTCACACTCGACGAGGGGCTCGAAGGCCATCAGTCCGCCGGCTATGACGTGCTCGGCGTGCACGAAGCGCTCAACGCCCTCGCGAAACTCGATCCGCGACAGGCCCGCATCGTGGAGCTCAAGTTTTTCGTCGGCCTCTCGCTCGACGAGATCGCCGAGGTCGTTGAGGTGTCCGCGGCGACGGTCTCGCGCGAGTGGGCGATGGCACGCGCGTGGCTGCAGCAGGAACTGGCGGACGACTAGTGACGGAAATTCCGCCGGTCGTCGGCTGTCCCCGCAGCACGCGATGAGCAGCGCGCGATGAACAACAACATCACGGCCGAACAGTGGCCCATGGTGAAGGAGCTCTGGTTTGCGGTGCAGGATGCGCCGGTCGACACCCGCGCCGCGCTGTTGTCCGACCCGCGCATCGATGCCGACATTCGCGCGCACGTCGAACGCCTGATGGCGGCAGCGGAAAATGTGGGCAATCGCTTCGAGACGCCGGCGTCACGCGTGCTGCAACACGACGTCGAGATGGCGCCATCACTCGTCGGGCGACGGATTGGCGCCTACGACGTGACGCGACGCATCGGGCAGGGCGGCATGGGCATCGTGTACGAAGCAGTGCGGGCCGACTCGTCATACGATCAGCGCGTCGCCCTCAAGACCATCTGGCGCGGTGCCGACAGTGCGGTCCTGCTGAAACGATTCCGTACCGAACGACAGATTCTCGCAGGGTTGCAGCATCCGAATATCGCGCGCCTGCTCGATGGCGGTGCGACTGACGAAGGCACACCGTGGCTCGCGATGGAGTACGTGGACGGCGTACCGATCGACACATTCTGCGATGACGGACAGCTCAGTCTCGAGGCGCGCCTCGACCTGTTCCGGCAAGTGTGCGATGCGGTGCACTTTGCGCACCGCAACAACGTGGTGCATCGCGACCTGAAGCCATCGAACGTGCTCGTCACGCCGGACGGCAACGTGAAGTTGCTGGACTTCGGGGTCGCCAAGCTGCTCGATGATCGCGGCATGGAGGGCACACTGACGGGCGCTGGGTTGTCGCCGTTCACTGCGGCATACGCGGCACCGGAACAGGTGGCCGGCGGTGCCATCACCGCTGCGACCGATGTCTACGCACTCGGTGCCCTGCTTGTGACGCTGCTCGTCGGGCGACCGCCGCTGCTGCTGCAATCGATGGCGATGATCGACATGCTCGATGCGATCCGCGACAAACCGGCACGCGCGCCGAGTATGCTGGCGCTGGAAGGTGACGGCGAAAGGACGTCGCACGACGTGCTCGACCAGATTGCAACAGAACGAGGCTTCACGTCGCGCGAGCGTCTCGCGAAAACGTTGCAGGGCGAACTCGATGCGATTGCGCTGATGGCGTTGCGCAAGGAGCCGGAGCGTCGCTATTCGAGCGCCGAAGCGATGCGTGCCGACGTGCATCGCTACCTGCGCCATCAGCAGGTGCAGGCGCGCCCGGACACGATGTCGTACCGCGTGCAGAACATCGCGCGGCGGCACTGGCCGCTGGTGGCAGCCGGTCTGATTGCCGCGAGCGCGCTGCTGTTCGCCGCCGGCACATCGTGGTGGCAGGCGCGGAGGGCCGCCCAGGAACATCTGATTGCGATGGAACGCCTGAAGGAAGTGCGCGCGATGGCGTCACTGCTCGTGTTCGATGCGAATGACCGGCTGCAGGATGTGCCGGGCGCCACCGCGACGCGTTCCGTGATGATGAAGACCGCCCTTTCGGCGCTCGACCGGGCATCGACCGATGCGCCGCGCGATCCGGATCTGCTGCGTGAACTGGCGATGGCGTACCAGCGCGCGGGCGACCTGCTTGGCAATCCGACGAACGCGAACCTTGGTGACATGGCCGGTGCGCGACTGGCGTATGGCAAGGCGATCACCGCCGCCGAAGCGCTGATGCGCGAATCGCCGGACAGCGTCACCAGCGCGTGGACGCTCGCACTGGTGTATGAGAAGGCCGCCGATGTCGAAGCCCCATCGGGTGAGCTGCCACAGGCACTCGCGCACCAGCGTGCGTCGCTGGCCTTGTTCCGCATGGTCGCGGCGACGGACACGAACCGCCTGCGCTATCTGCGCGCTGTCGGCATCAGCTCGATGAAACTGGGTGACCTGCTCGGCCATCCCATGTTCACGAACGCGGGAGACACGGCAGCCGCGATCGCCGCCTACCATGATGCGAATGCGCGACTCGAACGCGCGGCAGCGCGCGGAGATACGACGTACGCACTGGCACGCCATCGCGCGATCGTCCGTGAGCGACTCGGTCGCCTGATGCAGGAACGCGGCGACTTTCCGACGGCGACGATGTGGCTGCAGCAATCGCTGGCGCTGCGTGATTCACTTGTCATCACCCATGGCAAGAGTGTCGAGGCGCGGCGCGATGTGGCGATCGGCCTGTATCTGCAGTGCGGCTTGTACCTGGCGGAGAAACGCCCCGATCTCGCGAGGCCACCGTGTGACCGGTCATTGGCGATTCGGAAAGTGCTGCTGGTGGAAGATTCGAGCGACACGCGATTCGTGCGCGGCATGGGGATCATGCATCGGCGGCTTGGCGAGTTGCGCGTGATGGAAAAGCAGAACGCGCGCGCGCTCGCTGAATACAATCAATCGTTGGAGTTCTACGAGCGATTCTTCGCGGGCCGGACCGGGCCGATCAACGATCGTCGTGACTATGCGAACGCGCAGGCCGAGCGCGCCGCGATTGCAACGGCGATGCGTGCGGATGCACTGGCGCGGCGCAGTATGGAGGCGGCGACGGCATCGCTCGATTCGATCGCGAAGAAAGGAAGCCTGACGCGCGCCGACTCGGCGCTGCTGATGCGAGTGCGGCAGCCCGCGCGCTGAGTCGATCCGCGCAGCTCAGCGCGGACGGACTTATCAGCCGCTGACCTCAGTCACTGCGTCAAGCGAGCGCTTCCTCGAACAACTCACGCAGGTTGATGTGCAGCGCTGTGCGCATACCGTCGAGACGCCAGTCGAGCGTGTCGGTGGACAGGTCCGCTGAATCCGGCGCCGGTACGCCAGCGGTTTCGAGTACGGTCACCGCGCCGTACATCGGCCCGCGACGTCATCATCCTGCCGAACTTTTCAGTGCAAACATACTCGTGCAGTGTCTCCGCAAATTCCACAACGACGAACTGGTGGGTGTCTCGTGGCGCGGGCGTCACGAACAGGCCCCCGTCAATGATTTCGTACCACTTTCCGTCGTCCTCGAGCGCGTCGAGTTCGTCGACGGTCCAGTCAGTTCTTTCGCGAGGAACAGGCATGACCATACGAGACGAGCTCCGTTCGGCGGGCGGCAAGGCGGCATACGCAATCATGCGAGGCCGGCCGAGATCCGCATCATCAAAACGCGCACGCCGCATCGTTGTACAGCACCTCGACACACGTCAGCGCAGTGTGTTGCGATGCCAGACTGCTATCCGCGCGTCACGCTGCCATTAAACGACGAACGCCCCGGAGTGCATGCTCCGGGGCGTTCGTTCCTTCCACCTGCCAAGCGCTTGGGCGCCTTACGGGCAGACGGGGCGTCCGCGCGGCAAGGCGAGCGTACAGGCCTTGGTCGCACCGTCCCTGGTGATGCTGATCTTTGCCGTGGCGCTGCCATCGTACGTGATCACTTCGCGGCGTGACGAGCTGACCGGCGCACCGCTGGCGTAGGTCACCGTGACCGACATCGCGCGAATGACGGTACCCGCCGTGGGATACGAATACCCCGTGGCCACAACCGGGATGATCACACCGGCGGTGGTGTCGCCCATCACGCGTACCGAAGTGAATGCGCCATTGGTGCTGGTGCCTTCCGTGCTCTCTCGACCGGCGGACTTGCCATTAATCGTGCGCTGTGTGCTGGTCCTGGCGAGACCAGTCACCACGCGCGAGCTGGAGCTGGTGACGGTCGTCCGGGCCGTGGCAATATCGACGCGCGTGCTGTCGCTGGTGCCGAGGCGCGGCGGGCCAAAGCCGTGCCCGAAGCCTTCGCGGCGACCGGGCGTGAACGTCGTGGTACCAGTGACTGAGCGCGTCGTCTCGATCTTGTCGGTCGTGATGGTGTCTCGCGCCGACTGCGCAACGCCGGCGGTGGTGCTGAACTTGAACGTGCGGCTGATCGTCAGACTGTCACGGACGAGCGGTGTACAGGTCACCACACCTGTAGCGGCGTCGAACGCCGTGCACGTGGACGTGGAGAAGTGCTCGCCGAAGGGGCCGCGGCCGAGCCCACTGCCAAATCCGATATTGCCGTTGAACTCATCGCGGAAACCGCCGCCCATCATTTCGCTGCGACCGAGACTATCGTCGCGCTCACCGCGCGAGCTGCCGCGATCACGCGGACCGAACACACCGGTATTGCCGGTCGCGTTGTAGCTGCTGGACAATGAGTCGTAGCCAGGTGCTGCGGAGCGAAACGCCGCTGCCACGAGTGACGTTTCTGCGGCCGAGGGCTGGGTGTTGCTATCCGCGCACGCAACAGCGCCAAGGAGCAACGCACCGACGACGGTGCAGGACTTGAGGGAAGACATGCGCGTGTTTCTCCGGCATGAAAGAGTGCGAGCCAGCATCAGGAGGGGAATTCCAACCCGCGTCAGTTCGTCACAGCTGCAGACACGGCACGCAGGAACCACCCCCACGCTATCAGCAGTATCACCGTCGAGTTGCTGTACTGCGCATTGCGTGCCGCGGATTGACGCGATCGGCTCCGATGCGCCAAAGGCGGTACGTCGTCAGTCCGTCTCGTTGCCCGGCAGCCACTCGGCGAGTGCCACGCGCAGCATGCGCAGCGCTTTGCCCATCTGGTTCTCCACCGTCTTCGGCGCGATCTCGAGCGCGTCAGCGACTTCCGCGTAACTCATATGGTTGCGCCGCGACAACTCGAATACAGCGCGGCAGCGATCGGGCAGCGTGGCTACCGCTTGCGCGATTGCAATCTCGAGTTCGGCCGCCTGCACCATCGCGGGCGCGGTGGCGGCGTGCGCTTCCTCGGAGATGTCGCGGGCGGCGGCGCGGGCGGCGACGGCTTCGTGGCGCACATGATTGAGGGCGCGGTTGCGGGTCGCGCGCATCAGATACCGGCGCGGCTCCTGCTCGAACGCCAGCGTTTCGCGGCGACGCCAGACCTCGAGCAACACATCCTGCACGACTTCCTCAGCCACACCGCCGTCATGCAACAGGTAGGTGGCGATGCGCACGAGCGGCGCGTACCAGGTGCGAAAGATCGTGTCGAACGCCGTTTCGTCGCCCGCGGCGAGGCGGGTGAAGAGAGCACGCTGCACATCCTCTGGCGGGAATCCCGCCTCGAGGCTGGACGGAGCGGCTGGTGACACGACGGTTGACGTCCTTGACCCGGGGAAGCGATGACGGCCAGTTTGCGCCGTACGAAGGGGAGTTCGTTCAAGTAGGGGTCGTGGACCCCAGCTGTGTCTACAAGGTATATGAGCGATGAATCCGCCGGCTTCGTGCCGGAAGACGGGACTCCGGTCCACGATGCAGCGCTCGACGCGATGATGGCACAGTGGGTGGCACAAGCACCTGATACCATCGACGTCGAGGGAGCGTTGGCTCGTGTGAACGCGCGTCGACGTGCCGAATCCACACCAACGCTGGTGCGGGACGAGCTGGCGGCGCGACGTATGCGACGCGACGTGATGCGGCCGACACCGATCTGGCGCCAACCGGCGTTCCGTGCGGCGGCAGCAGTGATCGCGGTGATCGGCGCCACGCTGGTGTGGCGGAGCTCGCAGACTTCGACGGCGGCACAATTGTTCGCGACCACCACCGGCACGTCTACCAACATTCGTCTTGCTGACGGCACCGAAGTGCGACTCGGTCCCGCCAGCCGGCTGTCGCTGGCGGCAGGATTCGGCCGCTCGAACCGTCAGCTGACGCTGCACGGTGAGGCATGGTTCAAGGTCACGCACAACGCGGCGATGCCGTTTGCGATCAAGGTGGGCAACACGACGATCGAGGATGTCGGCACGGCGTTCCTGGTGCGCGAATCACCGTCGCGTGAGGTGAGCGTGCGTGTGGCGGAAGGAGTCGTGAGAGTGACCACGACTGCCTCGGCGCACGATTCGACCGTCACGTTGCGCGCCGGCGATGGCGCCGTCGCGACGGCCAGCGGCATCAGCGTTGCGCAGGGTGTCGTCTCGGCGAATGAAAGCGTCGCACTCGCGGCGGGACGGTTGACGTTCACCGATGCATCACTGGTGGAAGTGCAGGACGCATTGCATCGCTGGTATGGAGTGTCGTTGCTGATTGCGGACAGCGCGCTGGCCAATCGACATGTGACGGCGGACTTCACCGGCGAGCCGGTCTCGCGTGTAGCCGCTGTGCTGGGACTGACACTCGGCGTGCATGCCGAGGCTCATGGTGACAC
>JANLPZ010000069.1:0-41827 GCA_031367535.1 Gemmatimonadaceae bacterium | reverse complement strand
CCGAGGGCGGCCAGCCCCCACGCGGCGCCGAACAGCCACCACCCCACCGTGCCGCGCAGCCCGATCAGCGCAAATGGTGTGTACGTCCCGGCAATCAGCATGTAGATCGCGCAATGATCGAACACCTTCAGGCGACGCTTGGCTCGCTCGGATGGAATCGCGTGATACAGCGTCGACGCGGTGTAGAGCAGCAGCATCGAGCAGCAGAACACCAACGCGCTGATCATCTGCATGCGCGTGCCCGACTGAATCGCGAGTGTGACGAGCACGGCGCCAGCTGCAGCACTGGCAAGCGCCCCGACACCATGTGTCACGGCGTTCGCAATCTCCTCGCGATGCTTCACTTCGGCTGTGACTGCCATCGGACCGCCGATTCGAAAGGGATGCGAAACATACCTACTTGACTACGTAGACAATCGCCTGGCTGGCTGCGTGTGCCGAGCAGAAGCCGGCAAAGACACCCGGCTCGACGCGGTAGTTGCGGACGGAGGTGGCCGGGGCGCTGAACAGGCCAAGCGTCTGAAACGTCGTATCGTTGTTCACGACCCGGATTCTGGTGACCCGGCCGGTCGCCGTCACGAAGACGGTGTCGGGCAGCGGTGTGGTGCGTCCCCATCGGTCTACGATCAGGCCCAGCCCGCCGCGTTCGACCCGAAGCTCCAGTGAAGGGCGCGGCCAGAACCACCAGACAGCAAACGCAGTGCCGCAGACGATTCCGAGCATCGACACGCCGCGTCGCACAGTCTCACTCACGAATGGCAGCCCGGATGGTATCCACACGCGCTGGCCTGATCAGCAGGCGTACGACAATCGTGTCGCCAACCGTGATCGCTGTGTGCAGATCGGTGGCCATCACGTGCAGCCCACGCTCCGCGAACGCCACACGTCCGTGTGCCGGCACGATGACGGAGTCCACCTTCGCCATGGTCGCCATGCCGTTGTGATTTATCGAGTTGTGGAATGACGACGCACCGGCGACGTCGATCTCGACGCCATACAGCACAAGCGGACGGCTGTCAGGATTTGTCATCGTGAAGTAGAGCGCCGATGATTCCCCCTGCGCGGCCGGGCGCATGTGTGGCGCTCCCGCATTCGCATCCACCTCCGGCGCGCCACCGCGACAGGCCGTGAGCGCGAGCACAATGCCGATGCCGCAGATGCCTGATCTCGCGTTCACAGCAACGCCTTGATGTCGGAGGTGATTTGCGAGACCGTGAGTCCGGCGCTTTGCATCAGCACGAGCTTCCCGGTGTTGTCGATCACGAACACCTGTGATGGATGACTGACGATGTACGTGGACGAGGTATCGGACGGATTGCCGTCGCGAAAAGCCGCGATGTGCCACGCGCTCTTCAGTGAGTCGATCTGTGATGGGGTTCCAGTCAGTCCGATGAACTGCGGCGAGAAGCGCGCGGCGTATCGCTGCACACTGGCCGGCGTGTCGCGCTCCGGGTCGACGCTCACAAAAACAAACCGCACCGCAGCGGCCTTCGCGCCCAGCGAATCCGCCACATGACGCCAGTCCGCCAGCGTGGTCGGACACACGTCAGGACAGTGCGTATACCCGAAGAAAACTAGCACCACGTTGCCGTGTTGCGCCGCGAGCTCGAACGGCGTGCCGCTCGAGTCGGCGAGCCGGATCGCTGGCGCCGGTTCGGCCGGGTCCAGCGCGGCCCCGTTATAGCTGGGACTGCCGCAGGCGGCCAGAAGAAGAGCTGAAGCGAGGGCGAGACGCATCGCCCAAAGTTAGTGCGTCAGGCCCTGTGCCTCCGGACCCTTCGCGATTATCGTTATCATATCATTCTCAATAAGGAATTCGTTCTCAATAAGGCGCCGCGTGTAACGGCGACGGAGCGAGCGATCCACACACCGCCGCGAGGCGGAGGACAGATGGAGCGGAATACCAGGCAGCGTGGTGCCATTCGACGCGTCTTCAGCGTGTTGCATCGCCCACTTTCACCGGTCGAAGTGCTGACCGCCGCGCAAAGTGAAGTCCCGTCCATGGGCATCGCGACCGTCTATCGCACGATCAAGACGCTCGTCGAGGAAGGCGAGATCATGAGCATCGACGTGCCAGGTGAGTCGCCGCGGTATGAAGTCGCACACCTTGGCCATCATCACCACTTCCACTGTCGCACCTGTGACAAGGTGTACGAGGTGGAAGGCTGTCCGGCCGACATTCAGAAGCTCGCGCCGTCGGGCTTCGTCACGGAGGGCCATGAGGTCATGCTGTTCGGGCGCTGCACGACCTGCAAGGCGGCGTGATCGTCCCGGTCGTGACGGCTGGTGAACCGAAAGGACGTAGAGTGTGTCGTACCGCGTGACCTGCGCGGCTGGTCGCCGAGCTCGTGTCGACCGGCTGTGCAGGCGTTACCGTAATGCACCGTCCGCGCACCAACTACCCCACGCCAGGATCACGACAATGAAGAGCAGACTCGTCGGCGCCGGCATCATTGCAATCGCTGTGGCTGTTGCGGCACCCGCAGTTCAGGCACAGGTGACGTTGGGATACACCGACGTCGGTGCGGTCATCGGCGTCGGCAACCTCGGCAACGCGAACATCGCGTTCGGTGGTCGGTTCGAGAAGGTGTTCAAGAAGTTGCCCGATCTCGGGAACGGATTGCTCGGCATCGAAGTGAGCGCTGACGTCTATAGCTGGAGCTCCGGCGCCTACAGCTTGCGCTACATCCCGATTGCCGGCACCGCGAACTACCACTTCCACCTCGACCCGAAGAACAAGACAGACCTCTTTCTCGGCGCGGGTCTTGGGTTCCTGACGACGAGCTGCTCGTACTCGGGTTCCAACGGCAACTGTGGCGGATACGGCAGCAATCTGTACTTCGTGGGTCGGGCCGGTGGACGCTACTTCTTGAAGCCGAACCTTGCCGCCTACGCTGATCTCGGTGCTGGCGCAGCGACGGTGAACCTGGGTTTGATGTTCAAACTGAAGTGATTGCTCGGGAATGACGGCTCGTTGGTCGGGCACTGGATGTGCGGTATGATGACATGCAGCAGTTCGCTGCATGAACCGTTCATACCTCACGTTCAGGAATCGACAATCATGAAAAGCAAGTTTGCCGGAACGATCGCATCACTCGTCTTTCTCGCTGCCGCCGTTGCCCCCCAGGTGCACGCGCAAGTCACGAAGGGCTATTCTGACGTTGGTGTCGTGCTCGGCTTCGGCAATCTCGGTGACGCCAATCTCGCGTTTGGTGGCCGCTACGAAAACGTGTTCAAGAAGCTGCCGGATCTCGGCAACGGCCTGCTCGGATTCGAACTGAGTGCGGATGTCTACAGCTTCTCGCGCAGCAGTGCGACCGTTCGCTACATCCCGATCGGCGCGACGCTGAATTACCACTTCCCGATCGATCCGAAAAACAAGGTGGACCTGTTCCTTGGCGCCGGTCTTGGATTTCAGACGATCAGCTGTGCGTACAACGGCGCTGGCAATTTCTGCGGCGGTTACAACAGCAACCTGTATGTGATCGGGCGCGCCGGTGGACGGTACTTCTTCACGCCGCGCACTGCGTTGTATGCCGATCTTGGTGCCGGTGCGGCGACGATCAACGTCGGGTTGACGTTCAAGCTGAAGTAGTCGCGCAGAACGCAGGGCGTGAAAAGGGCGGGCGGTGCAGTGATGCACCGCCCGCCCTTTTCACATCCACTGCAGCGCGATGCTCAGCGCGCGTAGCGCTTCTTGAAGCGATCCACACGACCCTGCGTGTCGATCATGCGCTGCTGGCCCGTGTAGAACGGGTGCGAATGGCTGGTGATTTCCATCGTGATGACGGGATACGACTTGCCGTCGCTCCACTCCATCATGGTCTCGCTGGACTGCGTCGAGCGGGTGACAAACGCGAAACCCGACGAGGCGTCCTTGAAGATCACCGGGTGATACGCGGGATGAATGCCGTCCTTCATGGCCAATAACTCGTCTTGAGGGTCACGCGCCGGGGTGCACTGGTTCCCGGCAAGCCTCAAAATGTAGCCAGTCCAGGCCCGACGTTGCAGGGGGGGCTCGCGCTGACCCATCACGGCCGGCGCCTGATCTGTGCTGCTTCGGGGGTGTCGCGTGCCCTTGCGCCGCGACGGTCCGGGCATCTTATTGAGACTTGTATCTCAGATGCTGGTATCAGTACATTCCTCGATTGAATACCAACCGCAGTCCGGCTGGCCGGCACTCTTCGATGAATCTGATGGGCTCCTCTGTACCGCCACAAGCGAAGCCGTCGCTCGACACCGTGGGTGCCACGGCGTCGTTCGTGTGTGCGGTACACTGCGCCATCGTCGCGCTGTTCGTCGGCGCAGCACCGGCCGTGTCGTTTCTCGCGGCATCGTGGGTGGAATGGGCGTTCCTCGCCACGTCGGCTGTCGTCGGGATCGTGTCACTCGTGCCCGGTTATCGCCTGCACGGACTGCGGCGCCCGCTGGCCCTGTTCACCGTTGGTATGACGTTGCTGATCACACTCCGCGTGCTGCACGCGAAGCCATCAGTCGCCGAGATGACAGCCGTTGCGTTCGCTGCGGGATGCCTGATCGCTGCACACTGGATCAATCGCGGTGCACGTCATCGGTGCACCTGCGGTCCGCCGCATCAGTAGTCGCCCGTATCCGCAGGCTGGTCGCGCACGCGCGTGATTACGTCTCGACTGCAGCGCCTGCCACTCGTGTGACACCAACATCGCCGTTCAGCACGATGGTGTAGTGAATCGGCAGTGCCGGATCCAATGAATCGCGTACGCTGCAGTATTTCGTGATCGCGAGTTCCGCGGCACGCTCGGCGTGTGATCGGTCCACGCCCTCGCCGGTGAGATGATAGGTGAGCTCGACAGCCACGATGCGTTTCGGCACCGTCTGCGCACGTTCTCCGACGGCATCGATCGAGAGTGCAGAAAGCGGCGTCCGACGTTTCGCCAGAATATCCACGACATCGACGGCCGTACACGCAGTCAGTGCACTCATCAATGCATCGACGGGACTTGGGCCCGTGATCGCGTTGCCGTCGAGCCGAATCGTCGGCCCATCTGGGCGGCCGACATCGAAGCGGCGGTCGCCATCCCATGACAGGCGAACCGTGGAAGACAGTTTCGGAGCGTCCATTCAGGTCTCAGTTCGCCGACGGCGCACTGCCGGTGACGATAGGGGTGCGCACGGCGTTGCCGTATTCGGTCCAGCTGCCGTCGTAGTTCTTCACGTCACGGTAGCCGAGCAGGTACGTCAGGGCAAACCAGGTGTGTGACGAGCGTTCCCCGATACGGCAATATGTGATCGTCGGCTGATCGGCACTGAGCGCCTGTTCAGTCTCGTAGATCGTGCGCAGTTCATCAGCGGACTTGAACGTGCCATCCGCATTCGCGGCGCGTGCCCACGGCACACTGCGGGCTCCCGGCACGTGCCCACCACGCATCGCGCCTTCCTGGGGATACTCGGGCATGTGCAGCTTCTCGCCGGTGTACTCCATCGGCGAACGGACATCCACCAGCTGGCCGTGTGCACGTGAGTGCGACAGCACATCGGGCAGAAAGGCGCGGATGTGTGCATCATCGCGCTCGCTCGCCACGAACATCGTCGGCGCATACGTCGTCCGTTCCGAGACGAGCGCGCGGCCTTCCTGCTCCCACTTCAGTCGGCCGCCATCGAGCAGGCGCGCATTGCGGAACCCGAACAGGTGGAAGACCCAGAACGCATACGCCGCCCACCAGTTGTTCTTGTCGCCGTAGAACACCACCAGTGTGTCGTCACTGATGCCGAGTCGACGGAGCAACGCCTGGAACTGGTCGCGCGACACGTAATCCCGCATCACCGGATCGTTGAGATCCATGTGCCAGTCGATCTTCTGCGCGCCTGGGATGTGGCCGAAGTCAAAGAGCAGCACGTCTTCGTCGCATTCCAGCAGTCGCACATTCGGATCGGTGAGATGCTCTGCGAGCCACGCGGTGGTCACCAGCACGTCGGGAACGGCGTAGCCGCGGCCCAGGATGGCCGGGTCGGGAGCGAGCGCGGAGATTGGCATGTGCACGGTGAGAAGATTGGGGACCAGATTCATCGGCTTTATGCCGGCTCGCCACGCTGCACGGTGGGCGAGGGCATGGTCTATCGTCGCGCACGGGCGCCGATCGCGCCAGTAGGCGGCGCGACCGCGTGCCGGATCGGGGGTAACTTCCGGCCATGTCCCGCGAAACGTTGTCGAAGCGGCGTGAGCCGCCGTCACCTGTGATCCCTGCCGATTCGCTGCGGGTCGATGGAGACGCGGTGGTGTATCGGCTGTTTGATGTCGGATACGAAATCTCGCTCGATCGCGTGCTCGAATTGCTGGCGACGCAGGCCCCCGAGCGCGTCCGGCCGGTGCGTGGCGAAGCCCAGGCGCTGCAGATACCGAATCCCCCGATCACGGTCATCCTCGGCACAGAAGAAGTCGTGCTCGGTGGCGAGCGCCTGACCGTCGAAGTCAGCGCACGCATCTTCGACTTCGGCGTCGTGAGTCTGCGCGCGCGCGTGCCGGCGCCGCAGGCCAGCACGTGGCACGGATTCGTGGATTTCGGCGAGCAGCTGGACGGCGCGGCGGTCATTCCGTCATTGCTCGACGGGCACCTGCGCTCGCTGGTGGAGCGCATCCGAAGTTGCATCGAGCGGCCCGCCGTCGCCCCGCAGACTGAGGACTACATCGTGTATCGCGTGGCGCGCCTCGCCGACGCGCAAGGTGTACCGGTGCTACCGGCGATGCTGCATGACGCACTCGTCGCACCGTTGCTGCTCAACGACCGCCGCACATTGAGCCTGGAAGCGATGCGTGAGCTGCTGCCACACCGGTTCAGCTACACGTCGGAGGATCTCACGATTCTGACGTGGGACAATGCGCTGATCGTGGATGCGTCGCTGGTCGATACCGACGTACAATTCATTCTCGAGTTCGCGAATGCGCAGCTCCTCGAACTGCGCTTCTACGACGCGACACTGGATGCGGAACTACCGCGGATGTACGACCGCATCGAGGCGGCGCGTCCGGGTTCGAGAAAGTTCGCCTTCTTCAGCCGACGCTACGCGCCATTGTTGGCCGAGTTGCAGCGGACCGTGGCCGACAGCACTGAGCTGGTCGAACGTGTGGAGAACGCGCTCAAGGTGACTGACGATGTATATCTGGCGCGCATCTACGCCTCGGCGCTGGAACTCTTTCGCGGTCGCACCTGGCGCGCCGGGATCGATCGCAAGCTGGCCATCATTCGAGAGACGTATTCGATGCTCAATGACGAGCAGCAGTCGGCCCGCAGCGAAGCGCTGGAGGTTGCGATCGTGCTGCTGATCGTGCTCGAGCTTCTGCTCGCCATTTTCCGACACTGACCTGATGCATCCCCAGATGGACCCGTATGCGCGCCACGTGCTCGTGTGCACTGGCTCGTATTGCTCGCCTGACCGGCGTGGCCGGCAGATCTACTCGGAGCTGGCGCGACTGCTGCAGCGCGAGGATCTGCTGTTTGGACCGACACGTGTGAAACGGGGCGAGACACCCTGCCTGGGCGTGTGTGCGGCCGGACCGATCGTTGCGGTGTATCCGGACGGCATCTGGTACGCGAACGTCACGCCTTCACTGCTGGAGCGGATCGTGGTCGAACATCTGAAGGGTGGCGACGTGGTGGAAGAGGCGGTGTTTCACCGCCTGGGCGAGTCGCGTTGAGCCTGCCCACGCCGGCGTTGCCCGGCCACCAATGCGTCGTCCAGCGTTCGGAGATGGCGCGGCCAGACATTTCGCGCGAGGCGCCGGAAATGGTCCAGCGCAGCCGGTTCATCGAGCAGGAAATCGGCCAGACGACGGTGCCCTTTGCGCAAATTGCAGGTCGCACAGGCGGTCACTACGTTGCCGCCGGAGCTGTCACCGCCGCGGACCTGGGGTTGCACGTGATCCACGGTCAGCGTTGCCGACGGGAATTGTTCGCCGCAGTACACGCAGCGCCAGTCGTCCCTGGCGAAGATTTCTTCGCGGTTCATTGATGTTCGAGCTTCCTGATCCGCGGCGCACGTTCATGACCGCCGCGCGCAAGTTGATTTTCGATCTTGATGCTCCTGCCGCATCGCTTGACGGTGCGCAGGACATGCCCCGTCTCACGCCCCATTCACTCGACAAGGTCCGCATGGCACGCACCCGCGATCGCATTCTGAGCAACCTGGAAGAGATGTACAAGGAAGCCTTCGACCGGGCGAGGGCGACGGAAGATCCGGCGCAAATGGTCGCACTCGACTTCGCCTATCGGCGCGAGCAGCTGTACTTCGAGATCCTGCTCGATCTGCGTGATTCGATGGATCGCCGATAACCTGGCATGACCGCGATTTCCCTTGTGTTCGTGAATGGTCGCATTCGCACGGGTGACGTGCGGCGGCCGATTGCTGATGCCATCGCGGTCTCAGGCAGGGAACTGGCGCTCGTCGCCTCTGGCGCGGAGGTGCGCAAGTTGGCCGGGCCCGGCGCGAAAGTGGTGGATCTGCGCGGTGCCGCCGTCCGCGGCGTGCCCGCCAGCGCAGTGCTGCGGCGCGGTGCGCCAGCCTCGTTCGTGGTGCTGGAAGCCGGCGACGGCGGGAAAGAACTGATTCGTGTCATCGATGGCGCCATCGTAGCAGTGCAGAACGGCAAGTGAGTCCTTGCTCGGCGCTTCACTGCGCCGCTTTGGTCACGACATCGCTGCTGACGTGCCTGGGTGTTGCGCCGATCGCTGCTGCTGCGCAGCGGGTGCCGCCTGCGCCCACGGCGTGGCGCTTCACATGGACCATCGCACCGGCTGCAGACGGGAAAGCCATCACCGCCGGCGCGATGGTGCTCGACGTCGCGATCTGGAAAGGCATGGTGCAGATCACGGCGCGCGACGGCCCGTTGCGCGCCGTGACGGGCGACGACGGATCGATCCTGCTGCGCGCCGCCGACAGCTCGCTGGCCGTGATCAAGCCGTTACGTCGTGAAGTGTTGTCGGCGGCCGCGAGCGATCTCGGCGCCATGCTCGGCGGCCCCGGCGCTGGGTTTCCGCTCGAGGTCTCGGACGCCAGCAGCAGAACGCGCGTGCGCGGCGGCGGTGCGCGCGCCTTCGGTTATGCCACGCGGCGCGTCGAACTGACGCAACGCTACACCCTCCAGATCATCACGCCGACGGCGCGTCGGTCGCTGCGCACGGAGCAGATACACGACATCGAAGTCAGTCGGGAGATCGCGCGACTCGATCCCGGGTTTCGCGCCTTCGCCGAGCAGTTCGCGCGTTCACTCGGATTGCCGAGCGCGGTGCGCGCGCGGTTGCGCTCTCTCGAGCGCTCGATGCCAGAGGGCGTACCGGTGCGCACTACGACCACCGCTCTGACCATCGCAGACACGGACACGCTGCGCACCACGGTGCGCGCCGAGATGACGTCGCTGCGGCAGGAACGAGTCGATACCACGACGTTCGCGATTCCGGCTGGGTATCGGGTGACGGATATGAGTCGCCTGCTGCAGCGTGGACGCCGGCCCTGATCGCGAAATGGGGACGGAGTTCCTGAGCTCAGGAACTCCGTCCCCATGAGCTCACGAACTCCGTCCCCATTCAGTACGCCACGATCTTCCGATACGCCTGCCGGAATGTCTCCTGCTGCGGCAGGATCGCATCCTCGAGCTGTGGTGCGTAGCCGACGAACGTGTCGGTGCTGGCCACGCGCATCACGGGCGCATCGAGATATGCAAAACATTCGTCCGCGATGGCCGCGGCGATTTCCGCGCCGTAGCCCCACGACATCGCATCTTCGTAGCCCACGATGACACGATTCGTTTTCCGAACGCTGGCAAACACCGTCTCCTTGTCCCACGGTGAGAGCGTGCGCAGATCGATCACTTCCGCGCTCACGCCTTCGTCGGCCATCTGATTCGCAGCCGCCAGCGCGCGCTGCACGGTGGCGCCGTAGGTGACCACCGTCACATCGGTGCCTTCACGCGCGACGCGTGCCTTTCCGAACGGAATCATGAAGTTCGGCCCCGGATTCATGGCCTTGTTGTACGTCTGGCGATAGAGGTGCTTGTGTTCGAGGAAGATCACCGGATCTTCGCAGCGGATCGCGGTCCGCAGCAGTCCGCTTGCGTCGAGCGCATTGCTCGGGCAAACCACGCGCAGGCCGGGAGTGTGTGTGAACAGCGACGCACCGGTCTGCGAGTGATACACGCCACCACGGATGTAGCCGCCGTACGTGGTGCGAATCACGACCGGCGCCGCGAACGCATTGTTGGAGCGCCAGCGCATCGTGGCCAGTTCATCCCGGATCTGCATGAACGCGGGCCAGATGTAGTCGAAGAACTGAATCTCGACCACCGGCTTGAAGCCGCGCAGCGCGAGTCCGATCGCCCGCCCGACGATGTTCGCTTCGGCCAGCGGCGAGTTGAAGACGCGTGTGCCGCCGAACTCCTTCTGCAGGCCCCACGTGACCTTGAACACGCCGCCCTTTCCCTTCACCCGATCGAGCACCTCGGCGCGACTCGCGTCGGCCACATCCTCGCCGAACATGAGAATGCGCGGATCGCGGCGCATCTCATCCTTCATGCACTGGTTGAGCAGCTCGACCATCGTCGTTTCACTACCTGAAAACTGCGGATCGTCTTCGGTATCGAACTGCTCACCGGTCGGGTCCACGTCTGGCGAATAGACGCCGTGAAAGATCGTGCTGGCGTCCGGTTGTGCGGCGACCAACGCGTCATCGGTGGCCAGCAGCAGCTCCGCTTCCACGCCATCCGCGATCACCGCCAGCTCTTCATCTGTCGCGAAGCCGTGCTGCAGCAGCCAGGCCGGGAATGTCTTCAGCGGATCGCGCGATGCGTCGGCCTCACGCTCCTCGGCCGGCCGGTACATCGTTTCGTCGTCGGACAGGGAATGCGAGTACGGGCGGATCACCTTCGCGTGCACGAACGCCGGGCCCTGACGCTCACGCGCGTAGTGCACGGCGCGCGCCATCGCTTCATAACTCGCGATCAGGTCGCAGCCATCGACTTCCTGGATGTAGAGCCCGGGAAATCCCTTCACGAGCTTCGAGATCGAGCCGCCCGCCGTGCCGACTTCGACTGGCACACTGATGGCATAGCCGTTGTCTTCGACGAGATAGACGATCGGCAGCTTGAGATTACAGGCGGTGTTCAGCGACTCCCAGAATTCGCCTTCGGACGTGGTGCCGTCGCCGGTCGTGACGAGCGTGACTTCATCGGTGTGTGTGCCCTCGAGCAGGCGCTGGCGCATGGACGCTTCAGCGCTGCCTACGGCCTGCAGGAACTGCGTGCCGGTGGGTGACGACGTGCTCACGATATGCATCGACGGACTGCCCCAGTGGCTGGGCATCTGCCGGCCACCGGAGTTGGGATCACGGGCGGCGCCGACGGCGGAGTAGAGCATGTCGACCGCACTCATGCCCAGCTGCAGGCAGAGGGCGCGGTCGCGATAGTAGAGGTAGAACCAGTCGTGTCCCGGTCGCAGCACGAGGCCGGCGGCGGTCAGTATGGCCTCATGTCCGGCGCCGGAGATCTGGAAGAAGATCTTGTTCTGGCGCTTGAGCTGGACCTCTTTGTCGTCCACGCGGCGCGAGAGCAGCATCGTGCGGTAGGCGGCGAGGAGCTGCTCTCGGGAGAGCCCGGCGGTATATGTCTCGGACGTGGCGAGGGAGGTCATCCCGCTACTCGGTCGGTGGTGAAAGACGACGGCGCGCGGCGAGGCTGCGCGGCTGGCGAGCCGGTCAGGATTCGATCACGATCCTGCAAGGCGCCTGAGCAAGGTAAGCGCCGCCGGACGTCCTACATACGGGCGGAGCATCCGTTTCGTCGAGAGCCGGACAGCGGCAGGCGTAGGTCGTGGGATGTTCGACCCATGGCCGGCCACTGTGCCGATCGCGAACTTAGGCGCGCACCCCAGGCCACCACCCACGACGGAGTATTTCCCGATGAGTTCAGGACGCACCCGCCTCGCGCTGCTGACCCTGGCGATGACGACACTCAGCGCGTCGGAGGACGCGGCGGCACAGGGCGGTCTCCTCGGCCGCGTGAAAAAGCGTGTCGAGGAGAATGTCGGACGCCAGGCGGATCGGGCCGTCGACTGCGTCATGGGCGACCAGAGCTGCATCGACAAGGCGAAGGCCGACGGCAAGCCGGTGAAGGTCGACTCGACGCGAACGGTGGCAGCGCCGGCTGCGGGCGATGCGGTCACGACGGGGAGCGGTAGCGCCGGAAGCGGTGCTGGCAGCGGCGCCGGCAGCAGCGCAGTCTGGGCCAACTACGATTTCGTGCCCGGCACCAAGACGATCTTCTTCGAGGATTTCAAGAACGACGAAATCGGCAACTTCCCGCGACGATACGAGTTCCAGAGCGGCAACATCGAACTTGTGACCTTCCGTGACCGCCCTTGGGTGCGGGTCTCCAGCACCGGCCACTTCGCCATTCCGCTGCCTGCGGTGCTTCCGAGGCGCTATACCATCGAAATGGATTACTGGGGCACGTCCGGTGAATGCTGGATGTACGCGGACGGCACGACGAACGGCAGCAACCACTTCACCTTCGGTGCGTTCGGCGGCGGCGGAATTGGTATGCCTGGCGGTGGTGCCACGATGGCCGGCCACGATGGCGCAAATTTGACGCACCAACTTCGAATACTCGTCGATGGCTCCTACGCCAAGGTCTACATCGACGCGCGTCGAGTCGCCAATGTGCCGAACTATCCGGCTGAGAATGGAAACAAGCTCGGCTTCTATTGTGATGGCGGCATGGCCATGGGTGGGATTCGGATCGCCGAGAGCGGACGGAAACTCTACGACGCTCTCACCGTAGACGGCCGTGTCGCCACACAGGGCATCTACTTCGATTCCGGCTCGGATCAGATTCGCCCGGAAAGTGCGCCGACGCTGAAGGAAATCGCGGCGATGGTTGCGGAGCACGACGGACTCCGCTTGGGCATCGAGGGCCATACGGACAACGTCGGGGCAGCGCCTGCGAATCTCGATCTGTCGAAACGTCGGGCCGAGGCGGTGAAGGCGTATCTCGTCGGCACGTTGCACGTCGATGCGGCGCGGCTTGAGGCTGTTGGATTCGGGAGCAGCAAGCCGTCGCAGCCGAACACGACGGCGGAGGGGCGGCAGACGAATCGGCGCGTGGAACTGGTCAAGCTGCCGTAGCGGCTGTCTCTTCTGGGGACCACTTCAGCGTGGTGCGTGACCTGATCGCCGGAGCGTCGTGTATCCGGTGTGTGGGTCGTGCGCCACTCGCCGTTTCCTCCACGCTCCAACCGGTATTCTCGACGTGTCATCCCACTGTGTCTTCTGTGACTTGATCAAGGGCGCCGGCGAAGTGTCCATCTGCTACGAGGACGCCGATGCGGTGGCGTTCATGGACATCCAGCCAGTGAACCGTGGCCACGCGCTGGTCGTGCCGCGCGAGCACTACGCGTCGCTGGAAGACATCCCCGGCCCACTCGGCAAACATCTCTTCGACGTGGCGTGGCGACTTGGCGAAGTGATTCGCGATGTCACGCACTGTGATGGCATGAACCTGCTCGTGAGCAGTGGCAGCGCGGCTGGCCAGGACGTCTTTCACTACCACGTGCACGTGATCCCCCGCATGCACGGCGATGGATGGGATGTGCCGCTGCCATTTCTCGGCAGCACGCCAGTGATGCGTCAGCATCTCGATGCGACTGCGGTGCAGATTCTTACGGCGTTGCACGATCCGATGCGCGTGAAGGATTCAGCAACACGCTATGCGCGGCGGAAGACGGACGAGTCGTAGTCATGGGGACGGAGTTCATGAGCTGATGGGGACGGAGTTCATGAGCTCACGAACTCCGTCCCCATGATCGTGGTCGCAGGATCGGGGATCGTGGTGACGCAGTCGATGCGTGATGGGCCTTGCGTAACTCCCGTCGTTCGTCGATGATGTTGCTCAGACGCACGTGCACGCACCAGGGACGTCATTCGGCCAACGAGGGCTGTAGATGATTCGTTCAGGACTGCGCTTCGGAGTTTGTCTGGCGGGAGCGGCATGACCGCCTTCTGGCACCACCATTCACTGCGACGTCCGCTCGGACGCGCACCACGCGGCGATCGCTTCGAGCGACGCGACAGCCTGCCCCCTTCCGTGCGACGGGCGCTCAAGACAGCGGCGTACCGCGATTGTGATCAACGCTGCGTGTACTGCGGCTGGATCATGCCGTTCGCCGAAGCGACACTCGACCACGTCCAGCCCATCGCCCGCGGTGGGCGTTCGCAACCGGGCAACCTGGTCGTCGCCTGCGGCCCGTGTAATCGGCTGAAAGCGGATCAACATCCGCAGGACTTTTTTGCGCGATGGCCGTCGGCGGGCGAGAACTTCATGCGCTACGCACGCGCGGTACATCGCGCGCTCAAACGATCCGCGCGTCGCGCCGTCAGTCTGGCGTGGGCTGAAGCGGCGTAACAACGCGAGCTGTACCACCGTCCCGTGAGTGGTGCGCGCACGGGGCGGTGCAGTGCACCTGACGTTATCGCGGTCGTCGTGTGCCGGGCGTGATGCGCTGCAGCTTCGCCGCCAGATCGCGCACCAGCGCGCCCACGCGCAGCGTCGGGCGGCCCCACTGCTCGCCGTCCACCTCGATCACGGCACCGGTGCGCACCGCACGCAGGTCGCGCCAGCCCGGCGTGTCGCGCAGCCGCTCGAGTTGTCTGTCGCCATCGTCGCGATGCCCGACAATCAGGACGTCGGGATCGCGCGCGATGAACGCCTCCAGCGACAGCGTCGGAAATTCACCGGACACGTCGTGGAACGGGTTGTCGGCACCGGCCACGCTGATCAGCTCTCCCATATAACTGCTGGCTGCGGAGATTATTACCGGTGAGCGACTGATCACATACACCGCCTGCAGCCGCTTCGCTTTCGCGCGCTGCACCTGCACGGCCCGTAACTCGGCGCGCAGTTGTGTGGCGGCGACGGTCGCTCGCGGTGTTTCACCAAGCAGTGCGCCAAGGTCACGCACAGTCGAGAAGAGCGCGTTGGTGTCCCTCGTGTCGACGAGATAGACCGGCACGCCGAGGGCACGCATCCGGCTCACGACGGTCGATCCGGCCTGGCCATTCCAGACCACGAACAGATCGGGTCGTGATGCCACGAGCGCTTCGACGCTCGGATCGATGCCGCCGCCGACATTGACGGCGCGCGCCACCGCGGTGGCCGTGTCGTATCGCGTGCGCGCCGCGATCCGGTCAGCCGCGCCCAGTGCAACGATGATGTCGACGGCGGATGAGAGCAGTGACGCGACGCGACGCGCAGGCGCTCTGACGGTGACTGTCAGTCCCGCACCATCCCGGACCGTGATCGGTTGTGCAACGAGCGAACCGGCGAGCGAAAGCGTCGTGACGCCGGCGGCTAAAACCCTGAAGAATTCCATCGGATCAGCGAGGCACCGCGGTTCGAAAGTTCGAATGTGCTGACCGTCGCGTGATCGAGTGCCAGGGAAAAAGCGCGCGACGGTGATATGCCGAGCAATGCGACGGCGGCAGCACGAATGCTCCCCGCATGCGCGACGACCAGGTAGTCGCCGGCACCACGCGGCAGGGTGGCAAGCCACGCCGATACGCGTCGGACGACGTCATCGAACGACTCGCCACCCGGCGCGCGAATACTCGGCCAGTCCTCCGACCACGCGTCGGGATCGGACGGCGACTCGAGGTCGAGCTCGGCCCAGGACCGGCCATCCCAGTCCCCGAAGTGCATCTCCCGCAGGCGCGGCTCGGTCGTGATCGGCGCGGTGCTCAAGAGCACGGCCGTTGCCTGTGCCCGTCGCAGGTCGCTGCTGATCAACCGCGCGTCCATTTCGGGCATGGCATACGCGAGCTGTCGACAGGCGCGACGCCCGCTGGCCGAGAGCTGCAAGTCGGTATGCCCGATGCAGCGACCTTCACCACCAAACGCGCGCCCGTCGCGCACGAAATGCAGTCGCGTCGGCGTCGCGCGCTCGGCCACATCGTCGTATCCGTCGGCGGCCATCAGAAGTCCACCGGACGGAGATAACTCTCACCGATGGCAGTCGGACCGATCAGTGCCACCGTCGGCAGGCGCCGCTTCCAGTGTGTGCTCTCGAGCCGGCGCCTGACGATCTCGATATCGCGGGCATCGAACCCGCGTGCCACGAGTTCAGTCGGCGTCCAACCATTCAACATCCAGTTGAGCAACTCGTCCGCCCGCGCATAACTGATGCCGAAATCACCTTCGTCCGTCTGACCCTGAATCAGATCCGCGCTTGCTGGCTTGTCGATGATGTCGGACGGTACGCCGAGATGTCGTGCCAGCGCCCAGACCTGCGACTTGTACAGGTCACCGAGCGGGTTGATCGGCGGCGAGTCATCGGCATGCCAGGTGTAGTAGCCGAAGAGTCGCTCCGTCTTGTTGCCGGTGCCGAGTGGCACACCGCGATGCTTCGCGCTCAGATCGAAGAGCGTGATCATGCGCGTGCGGGCCATCACATTGCCTCGGCGCGCGGGATCGGCGTCCGGTTCATGCTGCAGATACCCGTCAACCGCGGCGGTGATCTCCAGCGTGCGATGTTCAATGCCGAGTGCGTCGATCACGAGCTGGGCGTGTGCGAGGCTGTCGCTGGATGACGATTTATACGGCATGCGCACCGCGAGCACGTTCTGCGGGCCGAGGGCGCGCGCCGCGAGGTACGTGGTGACCGCCGAGTCGACGCCGCCGGAGAGCCCGATGACGGCTTTCGTGAAGCCGCGTCGTGTCATCTCGTCGCGCACGAACTGCACCAGCCACTGCTCGACCAGTGGAGCGTTGATCTCGAGCGGTGCGGGTCCTCCGGAAATGCCCGACGCGGCAACGATCGCTCCGGGAGAGGCGACGGCAGCGGGCGCGGCGAGGACCGGTTCATCCGCGGCATCGTACGAAAGCAGGTATGGTGTCCGCGCCATGGCCGCGGTGACGTTCTGCGTGAGATGCGGCCACGCATGCGCAACATCGCTGAGCAGTGGCGCATCGGCACGGGCGCGCACGAGATCGCGCAGATCGCAGGTCAACATGGCCATCGCGGGTTCGAAGAGAGGCAACGTGAGGCGCACGTCGCCATGCGGACCGGCGATGATCGACGCGCCGCTGAACATCTTGCCGCCTTCACTGCCCACCAGATTGCTGAGCGACACAAACATGCCGTGTTCTTCGGCGATGTCGCGAATCAGCCGCTCCCACCGATAGACGCTCGACGGGCCGCCATTTGCGTCGGTGCGCGGCCACGGCCCGCGTGCCGGTGCGGCCGACGACACGAAAACGATTTCGGCGCCATCCAATGCGGCGATTGTGCCAGTGATCGAGTGCCACGCATCCTCACACACGAGCATGGCCGCACGACCCCAGGCCGTGTCAAAAGCGCGGATATCACGTCCGGCCTCGACGAAGCGCGCCTCGTCGAACAAGCCGTAGGTGGGGAGGAAATTCTTGCGATGCACATGCCGGATTATCGCCCGCTCGCCGCCCAGCGAAACGTACATCTGACTGTTGTACAGCGTGTTCCGCCAGCGTTCATAAAACCCGATCACGACATCGAGCGTTGCGCCCGGCGGCGCGTTTTGTGCGAAGTCGTGCTGGAGATCGTCGGCCAGCGTGCCGGCGGTCACCGCGAGATCACGCACACCGCCCTCAAGGAAGTAGCCGGTGAGGCTCGTTTCCGGGAAATGCAGCACGTCGGGTCGCGGGTCCTGCGCCATCGCCTGCGCGATCAGGGAGGCGATCTGCGCGCGGTTGGCGGTGTAGTTGGCTTTGGCGGGGCGGAACTGCGCGAGACCAAGGCGAAGCAGTCGAGACATGCGTGAAAGCTACGAAGTTTGCCGCCGAAGCGACTGTTCGGCCCGAAGGACCAGACCATTGGCCATAGATTGGACGCCGTGACTCGATACATCCTCACCCTCGCGCTCTGTTCCATCGCCAGCGGCGCCGCCAATGCCCAGGGCACCGATCCGGCCGCGATCGTACCGCTGCCGCAGTCGTCGGTCGTGCTCGCCCGCGATGGCTCGGTGATCGGCGAGTTCGGCAAGCAGGTTCGCACCAGTATCGCGATCGCGTCGTTGCCCCGGTATGTCGGGCAGGCGTTCGTGGCGGTGGAGGATCAGCGATTCTACCAGCACGATGGCGTGGATCTCGTCGGTGTCGCGGCGGCCGTGAAGGATGCCGTGATGGGCAACGCCCGCGGCGCCAGCACGATCACGCAGCAGCTCGTCGGCAACATGCATCCGGACCTGATCGACCGGCGCGATGCGTCCATTGGCCGCAAGCTGCGTGAGCAGAGTGCGGCGCGCGACATGGAGCGGCGCTATAACAAGGCGCAGATTCTCGAAGCGTACCTGAACACGATTCACTTCGGACATGGCTGGTACGGCATCGACGCCGCGGCGCGCCACTACTTCGGCAAGTCCGCGTCGCGGGTGACGCTGGCCGAAGCGGCCACGCTCGCCGCCATGCCGAAGGGACCGGCACTCTACGATCCGGTCCGATATCCCGATCGTGTGAAGCAGCGCCGCAACGTCGTGCTCGCGCTGATGGCCGAGCAGAAGTACATCACTGCCGCTGAAAAGTCGGCAGCGCAGGCGCAGACACTGGTGACAACGCGCGAGTCGGTCGACCAGAGCTTCAACTACATGGTGAATGTCGCGCGCGTACAGGCCGAGCGCGGTGGCGTGAATGTGCGTGAGGGTGGCTATCGCGTGTTCACGACGCTCGATCCGGTGTTGCAGCGTGCAGCCGCAACGGCGCTGCGCGAAATCGTGAACGGCGCCGAGTCGGGTCCGCGACGCAAGCCGAAGAAAGGGGCGGCGCCCGCGCCGGCGATGGGCACACTGCAGGGCGCATTGGTGATGCTCTCGCCGGCAACGGGCGAAGTCCTCGCGCTCGTCGGCGGCAAGGATTTTGCGTCGTCGTCGTTCGATCGGGTGATCGATGGCCGTCGCCAGCCGGGCTCGAGCTTCAAGCCGTTCGTCTACGGCACCGCACTGCTGCAGGGCATTCCGCCGAACACCATCGAGCAGGACACCGCGCTGCACATCCTGCAGCAGAACGGGCAGGTGTATTCACCGGACAATGCAGACGGCAAGTTTCTCGGGCCGCTGACGATGCGCGAAGCACTGGTGCAGTCGCGCAATCCGGTGGCCGTGCAGCTGGGCATGCAGGTGAGAATCGACAGCATTGCCGCGCTCGCACATCGCATGGGGCTCGAGGCCACGATTCAGCCCTACCCGTCGAGCGCGATCGGCACTGCCAGCGTGCGACCGCTCGACATGGCGAGCGCGTACGGTGCGATTGCGAATGGCGGTGCGGCGGTGAAGCCACGTTTCATCAGTCGCGTCGAGGACCGCAGCGGGCACACGGTCTGGTCGCCGAAAATTCCGGCGCCGCAGTATGCGCTCGACAATCGCGTCGCATTCGTGCTGCGCGACATGATGCGCGACGTCGTGGAACGCGGCACCGCGACGGCAGTGCGCAAGTACGTGCCGGCGCGCATTCCGGTCGCCGGCAAGACCGGCACAACGAACAGCAGCACCGACGTGTGGTTCGTCGGCATGACGCCGGAACTCGTTGGCGCGGTGTGGGTCGGCTACGACACACCGAAAGCGATCAATGGCGGACAGGCGGCCGGTGGCACCATCGCCGCGCCGATCTTCGGGCGCGCGGTGCAGGCGTATTACGCAGGCAATCGCGCCACGCTGCCTTGGGCGCCGCCACCGGGCGTTTTGTCGATGGAACTCGATCGCGACACCGGCTTGCCGCCGACTGCGACCACTGCCGTCGAGAAGCGCTACACCGAGTGGTTCGTGCTGGGCACGGAGCCGGGTGCCATCCCGCTCGATGTCTGGAAGCTGATGGAGCTTGGCGGCATCGGTCGGTAGGCTCCGACCGGACTCGCGTGTCTTTGCCGCAGCGACTTCACGTCAACCTTATCTCCCAACCGTCATGTCACGTCCTACGCTCTTCGCTGCCGTGCTCTTCGCCGTCGCCACAACACTCGGCGCGCAGGCCCCGACGATCGCTGCCGCGCAGATGACTGCCGGTTCGTGCACATACGCGATCTGTGCGCTGCGTCTCGAGAACGGCGGATTCTCAGGCCCACGCATTCGCACCGGCCTCGATGGTGCGTCGCGACGCGTGGGCTTCACCGGCAACGGCATCGTCGATGCAGTGCGTGATGTGCCATCGGCCCTCAGCGAAGCACAGCTTGGCCATTCCCATCAGCTGCGCGGCCGTGTGATCGGTCTGATCGCGACCAGCGCGGCGTTTGTCTGGATCATCGCCGCGTCCCAGTCCGATCGCGATGCGACGCGACTGTCGTCGATCTACGGCGGTGTGAGTCTCGGTGTGCTGGGCGGCATTATTTCGTCGGTGCAGATGGCGAAGGCCGACCAGCATTTCTCGCGTGCGGTCTGGAATTACAACAGCGTGTTGGCGAAGTGATCTGACTCCGTCTCGTGCCGTCACCTGTGGCGTCACGTCCCGCCGTACCACTCGTACCCGCGGTCACTCCAGTACCCGCCATTCGCACCCGGCATCACCACGATCTTCGTCAGATACTTGGTGTTCTTGTAGCCCAGCTTGATCGGACCGTGCACGCGTGCCGGCGCTCCATAGTGCGGCGACAGGGCGTGACCATCCTTCGCCAGCACGACCATCGTTTGCGGATGCATCGTGCTCTCGATGTCCCAGCTTTCGTGATAGCCGTCGTCGAAGCTCATGAAGTCCACGAACTTTGCGTCGCTGTTCGGCTGCACCGCCGTCAGCAGCGAGCGCATCGGAACGCCGGTGAAATCCGCCACGGCGGTCCACCCTTCGACGCAATAGTGCGGCACACGCTGCGTTTCCATCTTCATCGCCTTCAGCTCGTCAAGGCTGAATGTGCGCGGTGATTTGACGGCACCGCTGATCTCCAGCGACCACGCACCGCGCACGGCATTGTCCCAGATCGGAACGGTGTCGCTGACCCAGTACGCAGGAAATCGCGCGCCGGCCGGCATGACACGACCGATGTGCGCGGGCGTGTTCTCGCCAAGCAGCCAGCGTTCGAACTTTTCGTTCTGGCGCGCCGCGAAATTGAGCAGCGATTGTGCGCCCTTCGGTCCCGCGCTGTTGCACGCCGACAGAATCGTGGCGCTCAGCCCGAGCGTGGACAGGCGCATGAACGCGCGGCGATCAAGCGCGCCTGACGCATGTGCGCGTTCGACGACTGCGTCAGCCTTGCGCAGAATCTCGCGATGTGGTGTGAGTATGGGTACTGTCATGCCGGCTCCTCTGGCTTGGCTGGCGCGAGATTCACGAACGGTCGCGCGTTGCGCGCTTCCGGCGAATACCGATCGTCGTCATATCCGCCTGTCGTCATCGCGCGCAGTGCATACGGATCGACGGCAAACACCATCACCACATGCACCACCACCAGGACTCCGAGTCCAAGCATCGCGCTGAAATGCCACCAGCGCGCGAGGTGATAGCCACCCATCGCAGCGGTCAACCAGCCGAGCGACACCGGTTTCCAGATCGCGATCCCGGACACCACCGAGACAACGCCGAGCACGATCATCGTGCTGTACGCGTACTTCTGGAGCGCATTGTGTTTGCCCTGATGCGGATGGCGCTTCGTCAGGCCCAGATAGAACTTCGCCATCGCGATCGCATCGTGCACACTGCCGCGTCGCGGTGCGAGCTCGCGCCACTCGCCCTTGAACCACAGATAGCCGAGGTACACGACGGCGTTCGCCACCAGCAGCCACATCATGGCGAAGTGCCAGTGACGCGCCCCGCCGAGCCATCCGCCGAACGTGAGATTGTCCGGCACCGGCTTGCCCTCCCACGGCCACCAGCGAAACGTGCTGCCTTTCGGTGCAAACGCGGGACTGGCGTTGAAGATGCGCAGTCCCGACGCCGCCATCACGAACAGCGCGACCGCGCTGATCCAATGTGTGATGCGGACGATCGGATGATGTCTGGCCCCGCGTTTATTCTGCATCTGGGTTGTGAAGCGCTCGGGGAGACCAAACGGGGGTGTCGGAGCCAACGGTCGTCGCTGTGGTGAAACATCACCAGAGTGCACATCATCAGGCAGCACATCACTCCAGGAGCAGCGTCTTCACGGCCGCGTCGATATCGGAGTATCGTCCCTCACCATCGTGATGGAATCGAATCCTCCCGCGTTTGTCGACGATGTAAACGGAAGGCCAGAAGCGATTGTTGAAGCTGCGCCAGATCGCGAAATCGTTGTCCATGACAACGGGGAACTCCACACCCAGTTCCCGGACGCGTCGTTCAACGTTGGCCTGCACTTTTTCGCGGTCGAACTCCGGGGTATGGACACCGATTGTCACGAGACCCGCGTCCTTGTATTTCGCTGCAGTCTGCTTGATGTACGGCAACGCGTTGAGACAGTTGTAGCAGCCGAAGGTCCAGATCTCGACCATCGTCACATGCCCCTTCAGCGACTCGCGTGTGATGGGCGCACTGTTGATCCACGCGGTGCCGCCGGTGAGCTCGGGCAACGCACCGAGGTCCGGCAGCGACAAACTGGGCACCGGCATTGCGCCCGCTGATTCCGTCGGTCGGATTCGACCCGCAATCAATGCCGCGCCCGGCACAGCGATCAGTGTGGCAAGAACGAGAACTCGGCGACGCATTGGCAGTGCTCCTCACGTTGGCGGACGGGGCGGATATACGCCGCGATGGCGGTCGGTTCCCGGGCAGGTCCCGCCCCTGTCCTCCGAAACGCCCCGAACGCCCCGCCGGATCTCTCCGACGGGGCGTTCGTCATGCAGCGCGCTCAGCCTGCCACGTTAGAGTGCGGCTAATTCCCGCTCGATCACGCGCTCGACCTCGCTCTGCGGCACGAGCGCGACCTTGAGCACTTCCTCCAGCGTCTGCACCGGGTGGAAGGTGAGCGTTTGACGCACCTCGTCCGGCACATCCTCGAGATCGGCCTCATTGGCTTTCGGGATGATCACATGCTTGATGCCGGCGCGATGTGCACCGAGCACCTTTTCCTTGATCCCGCCGATGGGCAGGACACGACCGCGCAGCGTGATCTCACCCGTCATGCTCACATCGCGACGCACCGGTCGACCACTCATCTCACTGACCAGCGCCGTCGCAATCGCAATGCCTGCGCTCGGACCGTCCTTCGGAATCGCACCGGCCGGCACATGGATGTGCGCTTCCACCGCGCCCAGTCGGTTGGCCGGAATGCCGAGTGATGCGGCGTTGTTCGTGGCGTAGGTGAATGCGGCGCGCGCACTCTCTTTCATCACGTCACCCAGCTGGCCCGTCAGAATCAGCGACACCGGACCACTCACACCGAGGCCGTCGGTGATCGTTTCCACAGCCGTTTCGGCGACGCCGGGCTTCGGAGCCGGACGCGTGCCTGGACGACGCACCGACGCTTCGACGAACATGATGTCGCCGCCCATCGGTGTGTAATACATGCCGTTGGCGATACCGACGGTATCGACCTCGGCGATCTTCTCAGGGTGCACGCGCGGACGGCCGAGCAGTCCGCGCACATCACCGCTGTCGAGCACCTTCGGCACGTTCGCTGCTTCGTCGCCACCGGCCGCCAGCTTGCGCGCGACCTTGCGCGCCACCGCGCCGATCTGACGCTCGAGCTGACGCACACCCGCTTCGCGTGTGTACTGGCTGACCACCGTCATCACCGCATCCGGCGTGAGCGTGATGCCCGCGCTCTTGAGCCCTGACTCGTCGAACTGACGCGGCACGAGATACTGTGTCGCGATGCCGGCCTTTTCACGCTCCGTGTAGCCGCTGAATTCCACCACTTCCATGCGGTCCAGCAGCGGGCCGGGAATGTTCTGGATGAAGTTCGATGTCGCGATGAACAGCACTTCGCTCAGATCGAACGGCACGCCGAGATAATGATCGGTGAAGCTGTTGTTCTGCGCCGGATCGAGCACTTCGAGCAACGCGCTCGCCGGATCACCCTGGAAGCCGCTGCCCAGCTTGTCCACTTCGTCGAGCAGGAACACGGGGTTCTTCGTCCCCGCCGACTTCATGCCGTTGATGATGCGACCAGGCATGGCGCCGACGTACGTGCGACGATGTCCGCGGATGTCCGCCTCATCACGCACGCCGCCGAGAGCGATGCGCACGTACTCGCGGCCCAGCGCGCGTGCGATGGACTTCGCGATCGACGTCTTGCCGACACCCGGAGGACCGTTGAACAGCAGGATCGGGCCGCGCGCCATGGCGCGTGCCTTCGCTTCCTTGCTGTCGGTGATCGGCTTGTCGGACGCCGGCGCTGCTTCATCATCAGCCACCAGCTTCGCCGCCGGCAATTCACCGGTTTCGTGCAGCTCTGCCTCCAGCTGCTTCGCCCGCAGCTGACGCACGGCGAGGAACTCGAGCACGCGATCCTTCACGTCGCCGAGTCCGTAGTGATCCTCTTCGAGGACCGTGACGGCGCGCGGCAGGTCGAGCTGGTCGTCGCTGCGTGTATTCCACGGCAGCTCCGCAATCGACTCGAGATACGTGCGAATCACCTGGGCTTCCATGCTTTCGCGACCGGCGCGCTCGAGACGCCCCAGCTCACGTTCGACTTCCTTCTGCGCCTCTTTCGGCAGCTCGAGCTTGGCAAGCTTTTCGCGGAGCGCCTCGACTTCCTTGCTCGAGTCATCGTCGCCCAGCTCTTTCTGAATCGCTTTCAACTGCTCACGGAGGAACATCTCGCGCTGACGATCGCCGAGTTCTTCCTGGACCTGATTCTTGATATCCTCCTGCGCCGACAGCATGCCGATCTGGCGCTGCACGTGCACGAGCACGCGACGAATACGCTCCTCGACGCTGAGCGTTTCGAGCAGCACCTGCTTCTGCGGCACATCGACATCCAGATAGCCGGCCACGAGGTCGGCAAAACGACCGGGTTCGGTGACACTGTCGAGCACCTGATGCACGGCCTCTTCCGGCAGGCCGCGCTTCTCACCGAGCTCGGTGGCGCGCTCGCGGGTTTCGCGATGCAGCGCCTCGAAGGCCGGATCCTTCGGATCGATGGGCTCCATGTCGGCGGTCGGCACGATGACGGCGGAGAGGAATCCTTCGGTCTTCACGAACTGGAGCGCAGTGGCGCGCGTCTCGCCCTGCAGCAGGAGCTGCACGCCGCCCAGGCCGCGCTGGATCTGTCCGATGCGCGCGATGACGCCGGTGGTGTAGAGGACGTCGCCGGTGGGCTCGTCGGAGTTGTCGCGCTGGGCGACGGCAAAGACAAGGCGGTCGCCCTTGAGCGCCGTCTCGATGGCCCGCAGCGTCCCGGGGCGCCCTGCGGCGATCGGGGCGGTGAGACCGGGGAAAATCACCTGCCCGCGGAGGGGCAGGACTGGCAGGGTCTGACGGTCAGCCATGGAATGGCTCTCTCTCTGGACGCGGGAACGCATGGCAACACCTCCCCGGACACGATACGGACGCGACCTGCGGAATTCTGCCAGACCGGAACCCTTGCCAGGGTTGTCGGTCCACGGTGTAGCCGGTCGCGCCACCTGCCTGACACCGTCGCAAGGGCTGGGCACAGCCGACGGTGCCAAGTCGGCACGCCGGTCCAAACTTTTCCGGCCTGAGTGGCGTATGGGGTGCCAACTGGTCAGGCCCGGTCGTCGAGCTGAAGCGATGGGTCGACAGACCCGTCGTCTGGAATGTCGTCGTTCAGTTTGTTGCCGAGCCCGACCGCGCCTCCTACGGGTGGTCCCGTGATGCTATCCTACGCTGACCGTAATTTTGTCCCTTTTCGCCGGTCCCACGTGCCTGATCCGGTAGATGCCACCGCCGACACCGAACTGTTGGCGCGAGTCGAGCGTGCTCTCGCCCCCCAGTATGTGGTCGAGGGCGAGCTCGGTCGTGGCGGCATGGGCATCGTCTATCGTGCCCGCGATACGCGTCTGAAGCGTACCGTGGCAGTGAAGCTGCTGCCGCCTGAGCTCGCGTATCGCACCGAGATCAAGTCACGCTTTCTGCGCGAAGCCGAGATGGCCGCACAGCTCTCGCATCCGAACATCGTGCCGATCTACTCGGTCGATGAGAAGGAAGGGCTGGTGTACTTCATCATGGCGTGTGTGGATGGTGACAATCTCGCGAAGCAGATGGCCACGCGTGGCCCGCTGCCCATCGCCGACGTGCGTCGCATCCTGCGGGAAGTCTCCGGTGCGCTGGCGTTCGCGCACGCGCGCAAGTTCATCCATCGCGACATCAAGCCGGACAACATCCTGATCGACAAGGATGACGGACGCGCGATCGTGACGGACTTCGGTATCGCACGCGCGGTGCAGGATGGTGCCGAGACCCGACTGACGGCCACCGGCATCGCGATCGGCACGCCCGCGTACATGAGTCCAGAACAGTGCGCCGGCGACCGCGAGATCGACGGTCGGGCCGACCTGTATGCATTGGGGACACTTGGCTACCAGATGCTGGCGGGACGGTTGCCGTTCGAGGCGAACAGCACGCCTGCGCTGCTGGTGAAGCAGTTGTCGGAGAAGCCGGTCGCGATCGTCGAGCGGCGACCCGATACGCCGCCGGATCTGGCGGGCATCATCATGCGCCTGCTGGAAAAGGAGCCGTCGGCCCGTTTCGCCACGGCCGATGAGTTGTCGGCGGCACTCGATGGTCGCATTTCGTCCGGATATCAGCCGCCGCCACGTCAGCCCGCGCCGCTGATGGGACAGGCGCAGCAACCCTCGTGGGTCTACGACGGTGGACGATCCGCCAGTTCGCCGTCTCCCGTGTCGCCATCGTATGGTGCGTCGCCGTACGCGGCGGCGACGTCCGACGAAGTTGCGCGCTGGTATGCACCGCAGGTGGTCAAGTTCCGCAAAGGCCTCGCGCCATTCCTCACCTTTGCCGGCGTCGCGCTGGTGCTCAAGATCGTGAATGCGGTGGACCTCACGGTCGTGCCGGCATTCTGGTCGATCGGCATCGCGATGGGCTACGCGAAGTTGTGGCAGGCGGGGTATGACTGGCGCGATGTGTTCAAGCAATCGCGCGAGACGCTGCTGGCCGACGTGATGTCGGAGAAGGCGGATGACCTCGCCGCGCTGTGGGATCCGAACAAGCGCAACACGGTGCGTGAACGGGCACGCCTGCGGCGACAGGCAGGCAATGGTGGCTCGTTGTTCTCGGCCACCGATCGCATGATGTCCGACGGCAACGGCACGCTGCCGCCCGGTGTGTCGCCCGGATCACCTGCGGCGGAGCAGATGCGCTTCGGCAACTGGTACGATGCGGTGCGGGACGGCGTCAGCGATCGTGCGGAAATTCAGCGCATTATCGCTTCGCTGCCGAAAAGTGAGAAGAGTCTGGCCAGTGACATCGGTCCGACGGCGGATTCACTCCTTGACGCCGTGCGTGCGGAAGCCGCGCAGTTGGCCGATCTCGATCGCAATCCGGTGCAGTTGCCGGATCTCACGCGCTTCGACAACGAAATCACGCTGCTCGAGTCGCAGGCCAATCCGCTCGAGGCCGGCAGTGAGGAACGTGTGCGCCGACTGGCCAGACTGCGACGCGAACGGCGACAGGCCGAAGGTGAATCGCGGCGGCGGCAGGCGTCGAGCGATCGGCTCGAGCGGGCGCGTGCGGCGTTGCGCGCGATCCGATTCGATCTCGTGAAGCTGCGTACCGGGTCGACGTCTGGTTCGACCGTGCACGTGACGCAACTCGCGGAACGCGCGCAGGAACTGGCGCGTGATGTGGACGCCGTGCTCGCCGCCGTCGGCAGCGCGAAGTCTCGCGCGTCGTCGGTCAGGCGCTGATACGGGGCGGCGCGCCCCATGACGGTGCTTACCCCCAGCAGCGGTGATCCGCTGCGTGATCGACTCGCCGCCGCGCTCGCGCCCGCGTACACGGTCGAAGGGGAGCTCGGCCGCGGTGGCATGAGTGTCGTGTACCGCGCGCGCGATGTGCGCCTGCGCCGCGACGTCGCGATCAAGATTCTGCCGCCTGAGCTGGCGTTCGTCGCGAATGTGCGCGAGCGCTTCATGCGCGAGGCGCAGACGGCAGCGCAACTTGCCCATCCGAACATCGTGCCGATCTACGGCGTCGAGGAACGAGACACGCTGGTGTGGATCGTGATGGCGCTGATCGAAGGTGAGACGCTGGGCGCGCGCCTGTCGCGCGACGGCAAGCTGGCCGCGCCCGAAGCGCAGCGCATTCTTGGCAGCGTTGCCGACGCGCTGACGTACGCACATGCGCACGGCGTGATCCATCGCGACATCAAGCCGGACAACATTCTGCTGGAGCGCGACACGCTGCGTGTGCTCGTCACGGATTTCGGCATCGCGCGCGCGGCGGAAGGTGATGGGCGACTGACATTGACCGGCGTCGCCGTCGGCACGCCGACGTACATGAGCCCCGAGCAGGCGATCGGCGAGGGCGACGTCGATGGTCGGAGCGATATGTACTCGCTCGGCATCGTCGGCTATCAGATGCTGGCGGGCGCGCCGCCGTTCAGCGCGAACAGCACACCGGCGCTGATGCTCAAGCAGGTGAGCGAAGCGCTGCCGCCGCTGGCTGCGCGCGCGCCCTCGGCACCGACGGCACTCGTGCGCGCGGTCGAACGTGCGCTGGCAAAGAAGCCAATGGATCGATGGCCGACAGTGCAGGCCTTTGGCGAAGCGCTGCGGGGCACACGTGGCGCAAACGCGTTGAGCAGTCCGCCGGCGATCGGTGTGCCGGCCGTGTCGGTGCCGGGTGGTTACGCCGCGTCCGTTCGTGATCCGCAGCAGGGCAGCAATGCACCGCGTCCAATGGCGCCGCGACCGCCTGCGCCGTCGATGCCAATGCCGCCACGACCACCGGTGCCACTTGCCGGTGCGAATGCAGTGCCGGCGTGGGTGTATGGCGCAAGCGCGAACTCGCCGACGGTTGCGTTGCAGGCCGAGAGTTTCCGTCGTCAGGCGATTCGGACGCTGAGCACACTGAGCTTTCTTGGCATCGTCAACGGCGTGACCTCACCACACTTTGCGTGGGTCGTGTTTCCAGCGTTCGGCATGCTGATGGGGTTGAGTGCGAAGTGGCGCCCGCTTGGCGACGCGGGATTGTCGTTCGTCGATGTCGTTCGCAATCGCCAGGCGATCCGCAACGCCGGCGTCGAGGGCTCGGTACCTGCCGTGCTGTTCAGCAACAGCCTCTCTGGTCGCGCGCGGCGTTTTGCGCGTCGCTTCAAGGTCGGCGTCGCGGCCGCCGGCGTGTCAGCCGTCAGCATGCTGATGGTGTCGATCGCGCATCTCGGTCCGAATCCGATGGCGATTCCGCTGGTCGGTGGTGGCGTGGTGGCTGTGCTTGCGCTGTTCTCCGCGATGCGTGCCGCGACTCCGTTGCGCCGACTCGGCTTCCGTCGCCGCGACTTACTCAACGGGACGTGGCGCGACAGCGAAGCATCACGCGCGCCAGGCACGGCGTTCCGCCTGCGCGAGGAAGAAGTGTCGCAGCTCGCTCCACCAGACGTCGTGATGAGTGCGCACGGCGAGCGGCTGCGTCTGGCCGTGGATGATCGCACCGCGATCCGGCAGCAGATGGCGCGGCTCGGCGGCGACGAACAGGCGATTCTGCCGGATGTGATTCCGACCGTCGAAGCACTGGTGGCGCGCATTGCCGATCTGGCGGGAGCGCTGCATCAACTCGACCGCGACATGGGCGCCGCAGGTGATGGCTCGCTCGATGCGCGGATCGCCGAATTGCGTGGTCGCGGCATCGGCGATGCGGATCGCACGTTGTCGCTGCTGGTTCGGCAGCGGCAATCGCTGTCGGACCTCGAAGGTCGGCGGAGCACACTGCGATCGCAGCTCGAGAGTGCTTCCATTTCGTTGCAGAATCTGCGGCTCGATGTGCTTCGTCTTGGGTCGCTGGGCCTGCAGTCGCCGGCGGTGCGCGAAGTCGGGCAGGCCACCGAACAGGCCCGCGCGTTGTCACGGGACCTTGCCTACCTGCTCGAAGGCGCCCGGGAAGCAGATCGAGTGTAGTACGGTGTGCTCCGGTGGTGATGGGTTGTGCGCTCACGACACGCATCGTCATCGACACTATTCATTTCGTTTCGATTCGCGCTGGTGTCGGCGCCGACCACGATTCTCCAATGATTGACATGTTGCCGATTCGCCAGATTCTGCTCGCCGCGTCAGTAGTGCTGCTCGCCTCGTGCTCCTCCGATTCCAGCACGGGAGGAAACAGCGGTACCGCGCGTGTGATTTTTGTGCACGCGATCACGGACACCGGCAACGTCGACGTGCGCGTGGCCACGAAACTCACCGTGCCGTTCACGGCCGTGCCGTACGGTGGCGGCACCGACTACCAGAGTGTGTCGAGCGGAACACTCAGCTTCACCGTGCAGGCGTCGCCGAGCACCGGCAGCGACACGCCGATTCCGCTCTCGAATCTGAGTGGAATTGTCGCGGCGAACGGCGCAGCGCTGACAATCGTGGCGGCCGGTCAGGTGAAGGACACGGCCAACGCGCGCGCCGTCGGCACAACGGCGTACCTCGACGACATCTCGACCCCGGCGAGCGGGCAGGCGCGTTTGCGGATCATCAACGCGTCATCCGATGCCGGCGCCGTGGACGTGTACGCCACCGCGGTCAATGCCGTACAGAGCGTCACGCCGACGTTCGCCGGCGTCGACTTTCGCTCGGCGGTCACACGCACCATCCCGTCTGGCTCGTACACACTGACGATCACGCCGCTGTCGAACCCCGCCACAGTGCTCGCGCAGGCGGGCGTCACGATGCCGTCGTCCACCGCGCAGACGGTCATCGTGCGTGGCATCGCGGGGACGTTGCCGCCTGCCACGCCGGCCTCGCGACGGATCACAACCACGGTGACTACGAACGTCGCTCCCTGACGTCCGGCGGAGGCGTCCGGCGTTTGCTACTTCTCGATCAGCGCGGCGATGAGTTCTGCCAGCCGTTCGGGCGATTCTTCCGGCAAGAAGTGGCGACCCGTGTCGAGCACGTCGATCGTCGAGCCGCGAATGGCCTGATGCAGTCGCCGTGCGGCGCTTATCGGCAGAAAGGGATCGTGCGCACCATGAATGATGGCGGTGGGCGCCGGCACGGAGCCAAGGCGCGCGCCGATCTCAATGGTGTCCGCGCTGTCGAGGGCTTCGAGATGCGCGACAAGCAGATCACGTCCGGCGGGTGTCGAGAAATTCTTGATGTAGCGATCGATCGATCGCTGTGCGAGTTCGTCGTCCACGAATCCGCGCGCGAGATCGGTTTTGAGCACACCGAGCAGCCAAGTGGCAGGAAGATGGCGCGTCAGTGGCAGTGTAGCGCGCGCCATTTTCACTTCGCGGGATGGCCATTCGTCGAAGGCCACGCTGTTCACAAGGCAGAGATGTGACACCCGATGGGGCGCCTTCACGGCTACGGCCTGGGCAATGCCACCGCCGATGTCGTGACCGATGAGGCATGCGCGGTTGATGCCGAGCAGGTCGAGCAGGACGAGGAGTCGATCAGCGTGCGCTTTAATGTTGAGCGGGAGGTCGCCGGGTGGATCGGATCGGCCGTAGCCCAGGAGATCGATGACGACCACGCGTCGTCCTTCCGGGAGGAGTGGGACCAGATCCTGCCAGAGATGCGACGAGGTCGGGAAGCCGTGGATGAGAACCAGGGGCTCGCCGCCGCCGCGCGTGCCGGCGGCGAAGTAGTAGAGGCGCGCGCCGCCCACGTCGAGGAATTCGCCGCGCACTTACGCCGCTGACCGTCGTTCGAAGGTGAAAATCCGACCAGCTCCCGGAAACTGCGTTGAAACTGCGTGGTGATCCGTGGTCTTCGCTGGCAGTCCGGCCGCCGCCACCAAGGGTACGCCATGATCATGCCGTCGCCAACAGCGCTTTTAAAGCGCGAGTGGTAGAATTCTTTTGGGGGTGGCGGATTCTGGCTTTGAAGTTGGCCGCTATTTCACGAAATTCACTGGTGTACCAATGCCGCCGCGCCGTTCCTGTGCTAGCTTGGAGGTTGTTGTGGCGCAACGTGTTCCGTCTGCATCCCTCCTGTGACCGATCTTCCAGAACTTGAAGCGAGCCTGCCGGCCGCGCCGCTGACGCCTACGGTTGAAGCGCCGGCTGCCCCGCCCCCGCCGCCTCCCAAGCCAGTAATGCCAGATATGCCGGACTCGCCTGTGCGCGTGCCGGTTCGCTGGCTGATGCGTGAAGGGACTGGCGCTGTGCAGTATCGCGCCATCGTCGAGCTTGGAAAACTCAAGTCGGCTCTCGACGCGCAACCCGTCACGCTGGTGCAGGCATCCGCGCTCAAGTGCGCGGTGACGATGCATCTCGATGGCACGTGGGGCGGCCGACTCTTCCCGCTGCCGGGTGCCTCACCGCATACGGCGACCTTCTCTGCGTTCCGGCACCTGCTGGAATGTGGATGGGATCGCGACTCGCCCCCGCTGGCTGTGTCGCGTCGGTTCCTGTTCCGATTGCTCGCGATGGACGAAGAGCCGACCATGCTGTACGAGTTGGGCGAGTCGGTCGGCGGCAACAAGGAATTGGCGAAGCGTCTTCGGGCGAACGTCCGTGTCGAAGCAGCCGCTCTGCTTGCGCAGGCAGGTTATGAGCGCGACCCGCGCGTGCGCGGCGCCGCCATTCGTGCCACGCAGCGCGTGATGGACTATCTGCGATCGCCGCTCGCGTCGAAGCCGTGGATTCGCGTTGGCAACAAGCAGGTGCTGGCCGCTGAGGCTGCGCCGCCGACGATGAGTTTCCTCCGCATGGCGGCGTTCATGCCGGAACTGCGGACGGAATACCACATGGGCATGGAACTGCTCGGCAAACATCTCATGCAGCCGGAGCCGCGTCAGGAGCCGGTGCAGCAGATCGAAGGCCAGCTCGTGCCGGTGCCGCATGCCGTGCTCGGTGATCGGTTGCCGCATCGCAACGCACTCGAGGCGGATGTACCGGCGGCATTGCACTGGCTCGAGATCATGGTGCGCCTCGGTGTGTTCCGTCGCCACGAGCCGTGGATCAAGATGTTCGAGCGGTTTGTGGAAAGCGCCGACCGATATGGCGTCTGGCATCCGATGAAGGGTGATGCGATGCCGGCGACGACGGCGGCGGATCTCATTGGCTGGTTCCCGCTCGAGGATGTGTCCACGGAAGGCGAGCGTCGCTGGAGCGATGTGACGCTGCGTGTGTCATTGATCGCGAAGCTGATCGGGCGCGACCTGAACCTGGTGTGAAGACGCGCGCGTGCTGAAAGTGTCGTCGGCGAAACGCGCCGTGCCACTCGCAGCCGAGTTGATGTATCCGGCGAACGATCCATCGGCGCGTGCGTCGTGGATCACACTGCCCGATGGAGAACGTGTGCGGGTGGTACAGACAGGGGCGGACGATGCGCCGCCGCTGCTGCTGCTGCATGGCTGGGGTTGTTCCGCCTTTGCGTGGCGGTACCTCGCGGGCCCGATCGCGGCTGTGGGATGGCGCGCGATTGCGGTCGACCTGCGCGGGCATGGTTTGTCGGATCGCCCCGCCGATCCGGCCAAGTATCATCGCGCGGAGATGGTGGAGCACCTCGCCGCAACGATGGACGCATTGGGGATCGCTTCGGCGCCCTTCGTTGCCCATTCGATGGGTGGCGCTGTGGCGATGGCCCTCGCGCTGCGCAATCCGGAGCGAGTGACGCGCATGGCGCTGTTTGGTGCGGTGGGCTTCGGCGTTGTCGACCGTGCGGCGTGGTCGCAGCTGCTGCCGCCATCACTCACCGGCGCGCTGCTGCCGACGCGTATTCCGCGCTGGGCGGTCAAGTTCGCGCTGCAGCATTCGCGCGGTGTACGTGGGGTGTCGGACGAGCAGGAAGTGGATGAGTACTGGGCGCCGACGCAGTTTCCGGATTTCCTGAACGCGATGCGGTTGTTGCTGCATGGTTTCACCTGGGAGCCGTGGACACCGACGGAACTGGCCGCGGTGTCGCAGCCCCTGCAGTTGCTCTTCGGCGATCGTGATCCGGTCGTGCGACCGCAGCCGGTGGTTCCGACGCTGGCGCGCTGCCTGCCGAATGCCGAGTTGCATGTGGCGCAGGGGGCAGGGCACGTGGTGCCGGAGGAACGGCCTGATTGGGCGCTCGAGCGGCTGCTGCCATTCCTCGGTTCGCCGGTCGACGCGCGGCGCTGAGCCGTTTTGGTGATGGTGGTATCCCTCTTTGGCGGGGTTGAGTACGTTCCAGATTGAATGGCCGCTCGCGCCTGTCCACAGGTCGGCGCACGCCGAGCATGCGATCCGGGCGCAACACACCACATAATTTGTGAATTCACGCACACGACGCCCACGCAGTGGCGGTCGCGCCCGCCCCGCGGGCGAAGGTCCGACGACGGTCAGTGAGGCCGAGCACAACTCGACACCGGAAGCACTCGAAGTCACGCCGGAATCGATTGCCGCGCAGATCGCGGCCGACGAAGCGAGAGTCACGTTCGCGCAACTCGATCTCGATCCCCGCCTGCTTTCCTCGGTAATTGCAGCCGGCTATGAGTATCCGACCCCGATTCAGCGCGAAGCGATTCCGTTGGCGTTGCGCGGTTCGGACATCATCGGTCTGGCGCAGACCGGCACCGGCAAGACGGCGGCGTTCACGCTGCCGCTGATCAGTCGCCTGCTCGACGGCCCGAAGCGCACACGCGCGCTGGTGCTCACGCCGACGCGCGAACTCGCGCTGCAGGTCGAGGAAAGTGTCCGCAAGTACGCCCGCGGCACGGGTATCGAAGTGGCGCCGATCTTTGGTGGTGTGCCGTACGAGCCGCAGGAAACCGCGCTCCGCAATGGTGTCGACATCGTGGTCGCGACCCCGGGCCGTCTGCTCGATCATCTCGAGAAGCAGAACATGGTGCCGGATGATCTCGAAGTGCTGGTGCTCGACGAAGCGGACCGCATGCTGGACATGGGATTCGCGCCGCAGATCAATCGCGTGGTCGAGCAGATTCCGAAGTACCGGCAGACGCTGCTGTTCAGCGCCACGATGCCGCCCGAAGTGGAAGCATTGGCGCGCAAGTATCTGCGTCGTCCGATCGTGGTACAGGTGGGTCGACGCTCGAGTGCCGCGGTGACCGTTGCGCACGCCGTGTATCCGGTGCCGGCCGAGAAAAAGGTGGACCTGCTGGTGCACCTGCTGCGTCGTCCGGAGATGGATTCGGTGCTCGTGTTCACGCGCACGAAGCACGGCGCCGACAAGGTCGTGCGCAATCTCGAGAAGAACCAGATCGCCGCGACCGCCATGCACGCCGACAAGACGCAGGCGCAGCGGATCAAGGCGCTCGAGGGGTTTCGTGACGGCAGCATTCGTGTGCTGGTCGCGACCGACATTGCGCAGCGCGGTCTCGACATCAACGGGATCTCGCACGTCATCAACTACGACGTACCGCAGCAGGCGGAGGACTACGTGCACCGCATCGGTCGCACCGGTCGCGCTGCCGCATCGGGGGACGCGGTGACGTTCATGGCGCCGGACGAAATTGCGATGGTGCGGACGATCGAGCGCGTGATCGGGCAGCAGATTCCACGTGTCTCCGTGCCGGGGTACGACTTCGGGACGGGCTGAGCGGTGCGCGGTTGCAGCGCTCCCCGAGATTCCTGGCATCGCTGACTTTGGGGAGTCGGAGCGCACGGAGCTCACAGAGTACTTCGGTTGCAACGCTCACGGATGTTCGTGGCATCGCTGACTTTTTTGGGACGGATAGGGCGGGGAGCTCAGTGAGTGCGCCTGTTGCAACGATCCGTGTAACGCGAGACGCCGCTGACTTTTGATGGAACTGCTGTTCCCATACAGTCATCGGTGCGCGATGGGCAGGGCGACGCATATGGCGCACTCCGTGAGCTCCGTGCGCTCCTCACCCAAAGCCGTCGGGGATGGCGCGCTAAGCGTGGGGCCCCGACAGTCGCGCACGCTTCGGGCTCTCCGGCCTATTGTCACAACGCAGTTCAGCTGCGACGAATTCGGCCGAGTCGCGAGACGGCGAGGGCGGTGCTCGCGCGGCCGCGGGTGATGGTGATGGTGGCGGTCGCTGCGCCCCAGCCGATGCCGGTGGGGCCAAAGGCGATGGAATCGCGGGTGGTGCGGAGCTGCACGCCGTATTCTGAGAGCTGCAGCGTGCGGATCGTGTCTGGCCCCGACACCACCGTGATGGTATTCGCGATCTGGTCGATGCGGACTGCGGTGCGGCGTGAGGCGGTGAGTGCGACGCTGCGTGCATCCGCGAGTGTGCGTGCGGCATCCACGGCGGCGAGACGCACGGTGATGCGATCGCGCATACCGAGCAGTGCGGGTGTGGAGATGCCTGCCAGCACGGCCATGACGGCGAGGGCAATCAACATTTCGATCAGGGTGAATCCCGTGCGCATTCGAGGCTCCGCGGTGGTGACGGTCGCAACCTGTCACCTCACGCTGTCTGTCGCACACCAGAATCACGCACGCATCATCACAGCAGTGCGAGAACCGCGCTGACGTCGGCCATGCGCTCGATCACGTGTGTCGCGCCTGCCGAGCGCATCGCATCGGCGGAGACCATCGCGGCATAGCCGATGACGCGCATGCCGGCCGCGCGCGCGGCCTCGATGCCGAGCAGCGAATCCTCGATCACCACACAGTCTGCCGGAGCGGTGTTGAGGCGCTCGGCGGCGAGCAGAAATACATCGGGCGCGGGTTTGCCGTGTGCCACTTCCGTCGCGCTGGTGATGCGACCGGAGAGACGCGGCAACAGGCCGGTGATTCCAAGCGTGGTGCGCATCTTCTCGTGTGAGCCGCTGCTCGCCACCGCATATGGAATGGCAGCGCGGTCAAGCGAATCGAGCACCGCCTCGATGCCGTCCACGGGTTTGAGGTCGCGCGCGAACACCGCATATGCGCGCTGATCGAGCACCGCCAGGAAATCGTCCGGCACCGCGCGGCCGAGCTGCGTTTCGACGATCTGCAGGCAGCTCTTCATCGAGCGGCCCATGAATGTGCGCGTCGTTTCTTCGGCCGTGTACGTCAGGCCGATCTCGCCGAGCATCGTGCGGAATTCGCGGTTCATCAGACCTTCGCTGTCTACCAGCACACCGTCACAATCGAAGATCACTGCACCGGGACGACCGATCACGGCACCACTCACTTCATCGGTCCGAGTGGCGGGACACCGCGCAGCAGCGCGTCGAGGGCGAGTGCGCTGAGCGCTTTGACACCGGTCGGGAACGACGCTTCGTCGACATCGTACATCGGCGAGTGATTGGCCGGCATGCTGAGCGGATCCTTGCCCTTCGGCGTCACGCCGAGAAAGAAGAAGAGGCCCGGCGCTTTCTCGAGAAAGAGCGAGAAGTCTTCGGCTGGCATCGACGGTGCACTTTCGAGCACGGCGAGGTCGCCGAGTGTGTTGCGCAGCACGCCCGTCGAGCGGCCGAACCAGCGCGAATCGTTGGCGGTGGTCGGATACCCCATGCTGATCGTGACAGTGGCCGTTGCACCGGCGGCGGTGGCGTACTGCGTGGCGATGACGCGAATCTGATCGGCCGCTGTCTGACGGGCTTTCTCATTGAACGTGCGGAAGGTGCCGAACATCACCGCGCTGTCGGGGATGATGTTCTCGCGCACGCCGCCGATGAACGCACCGACGGTGACGACTGCCGGCCCTGCCGTCAGATCAATGTTTCGGCTGACGATGGTCTGCAAACCGGTGATGATCTGCGCGCCGATCACGATCGGGTCGACACTGCGCCACGGCTGTGCGCCATGGGCCTGCTTGCCGTGAATGACGACGCGCCAGTTGTCGCCGCTGGCCATCATGCCGCCGCTGCGGGTCGAGATGGTGCCGGTGGGGCCTGGCCAGGTGTGCAGGCCGTAGACAGCCTCGACTTTCGGATTGTCGAGCGCGCCCGCCTCGATCATGGCCTTGGCACCGCCGTTCGGAGCGGATTCTTCCGCCCCCTGAAACAGGAATGAGATCGTGCCGGGCAGCGTCGCCTTCATGCCTGCGAGCACTTCGGCCACACCCATCAGGATCGCGGTGTGTGCGTCGTGACCGCAGGCGTGCATGACACCCACCGTCTGGCCGTTGTACTGGGTGGTGACCTTGGAGGCGAACGGGAGCCCCGTCTGCTCGGTGACGGGGAGCGCGTCCATGTCGGCGCGGAGCGCGACGCTCGGCCCGGTCTTCCCGCCGCGCAGGATTCCGATGACACTGTGCGATCCCCCGACGTTGGTGCGGACTTCCAGGCCGAGCGCCTTCAGGTGCGCCGCGACTACACCGGCAGTCCGTGCCTCGAAATTGCTGAGTTCGGGATGTTCGTGCAGGTCGCGTCGCCACGCGACGACCTTGGGTGACACGCCGGCAATGCGGGTGTCGAGGTCTCGAAGGAGCGCGGCAGGGAGTGCCGGCGTGAGGGGCGCCTGCGCACGAAGCGCAGTGGCGGCAAGCGTCAGAATGACAAACGGAGAGAGGCGCATGGAGGGAATTCTACCCTGACCCGTGGGAACAAGGCCCGGTCCGGTTACTTTCCTTGGCTGACTTCACACCCCCAAACACCTACGTCATGCGCATTGCCCTCTCCACCGGTGGCGGAGACGCCCCGGGACTGAACGCTGTCATTCGCGCGGCCGTTCTCTCCGCACTCGATCGCGGTTGGGAAGTGCTTGGAATCAAGCGCGGCTATTACGGCCTCCTCGGCGAGGACGACGTGGTACCGATGACACGCGACATGGTGTCCGGCATCGGGCATCTCGGCGGCACGATTCTGCGCACGACCAATCGCGGCAATCCCTTCGCATATCCCGTCCCGAATGGTGACGGCACGTATCGCGAAGTCGATCGTTCCGAGGAAGTCGTCGCGAATTCGAGGGCACTCGGCATCGATGCCATCATCACGATCGGTGGCGACGGCTCGCTTTCCATCGCGCAGCGTCTGGTGGAGAAGGGCATGAAGATGGTGGCGGTTCCCAAGACCATCGACAACGACGTGAGCGGCACGATCACCACGTTCGGTTTCGACACCGCGGTCACAACGGCGATCGAAGCGATCGACAAGCTGCACACGACGGCCGAGAGCCACGATCGTGTGATGGTGCTCGAAGTGATGGGGCGCGACGCGGGTTTCATTGCCCTGCACTCCGGTGTCGCGGCGAGTGCCGATGTGGTGCTGATTCCGGAAATTCCGTTCGACGTCGACATCGTCGTGAAGAAGATCCGCTCGCGCGATCTCGCGGGTCGTCGTTTCTCGATCGTCGTGGTGGCGGAAGGTGCCGTCCCGATCGGCGGCGAGGAGTCGATCATGGGCCCGTCGATGCCCGGTCAGGCAAAGCGGATGGGCGGCATTGCGGGACCGCTTGCACGCATGCTGCAGGAGAAGACGGGGAAAGAATCACGCTCGATGGTGCTCGGCCATCTGCAGCGTGGTGGTCAGCCGACCGGCTACGATCGTCTGCTGGCGACGCGTTTTGGCGGCGAAGCGGTGCGTGCAGTGGCGGAAGGGAAGTGGGGCCACATGGTGGCGCTCCACTCGCCGAACATCGTGACAATTCCGATTGTCGAGGCACTGCGCGAAGTGAAGCGCGTCGATCCGAAGCACGACATCGTGCTGACGGCGCGCGCGACAGGAATTTCCTTCGGCGATTGATCGGCCGCTGACGCATTGCCGGCGTGTGACACCTGCGCCGGTTGTGCCTCCTGCAGTGAGACTCGTGTCCACTGCAGGGGACGACCGGACCGGTTCCGGGCCCCGCGTGATGACGGTAAGTGGTTGAACGAGAAATGCTTACCGTTTTCCGGGCGCGTGGCACCGCCCCTGCACTGACGGGTATGAGCATCGCGCTGCAGCGTAGCGCGACAACCGGCTGAGGGAGTTCGCGTGGCGATAGGTGTGTGGCGAGCAGGTTTTCTGGGCGCATGGGCGGTGTGCGGTGCTGCGATCGGTGCAGCACAGTCACCGGCTGCGCAGCCGGAAATACAGCCCGCCTATGTGCCGCCCGCTGGAATGTGCCGCGTCTGGCTGCGTGACGTGCCTCCGATGCAGCAGCCGGCGCCGACCGATTGCCGCAGCGCACTGCGCACCAAGCCGGTCGGTGCGACCGTGATCTACGGACCGGAAACAAAACGCAGCAGTTTTTCGCCGAATGACTGGACGCGTCCGAACGTGCGTCCGGCGCGCGATGATGAGCGCACGCGCACGCCATTCCGCAGCGGCGACGAGGTGTCCGGCGATGCGTGCACGGATGGTGGTCATGATGCGCGCTGCGACGACGCCATGACGCTGCCTTCGATGCGCGCGGCGGTGCTCTGGACGGAAGGCCAGCGTCCGGCTGAGATGCAGCGCTGGTTCGGCACGGTGAATGTTGCGGCACGTTTTGCGATGCCGCGTGCGGGTAGTGCACCGGAACGCGTACAATGGTTCGACACGGACGGACGACTCGTCCAGATCTGGACCGACCGTAACGGTGACGGGCGTGCGGATCGCGTTGAGATTTTCAATCGCGATGGCGCACGGATTCGCGTGGTCGGTCAGTAGAAGTACGGAGCGATCTCGCGATTGACAACGAACACCAAAGGGCGGTAACTATCGCTCACAACTGAATCACGTGGTCTTTTGCCGCCTCTTGCCGCCACGCTAAACAATGAGCTAAAACGCGAATGCCCGGCGGCTTCTCTGCGCCGGGCTTTTGCTGTATGTGGACGGCATCACCGTGACCGAGAGTACAACATGTCCCGTCTGCCGATTGCCATTTACCACGAACATCCCGACTGGTTTCGTCCGCTGTTCGCCGAGCTCGAACGGCGCGACATTTCGTACGAGCGACTGGATGCGGCGGCGCATCTCTTCGATCCGTCGGACACCGAGGCGCCGTGGTCGCTGGTGTTCAATCGCGCCAGCCCCTCCGCCTATCTGCGCGGGCATGCGCAGGCGACGTTCCACACGCTGCACTGGCTGCGCCATCTCGATCGCATCGGCGTGCCGGTGGTGAATGGTGCCGAGGCGTATGCGTTCGAGCTCTCGAAGGCGACGCAGCTTGATCTGTTGCGCGAACTCGGATTGCCGTTTCCGAAGGCGCGCGTGATCAATCATCCGTCGCGTGCAGTCGATGCGACGTCGGGCTTTCGATTCCCGGTGCTGGTGAAGGCGAACATCGGTGGCAGTGGCGCCGGCATCGTGCGCTACGACACACGTGAAGCGCTGGCTGACGCGGTGGCCTCGGGCACCGTCGATCTCGGTGTGGACAGCACCGCGCTGGTTCAGGAAGCCGCACCGCTGCGCGATGGTCACATCACGCGTGTGGAGACGCTCGGCGGGCATTATCTGTATGCGATCAATGTCTATCCGCCGCAGAATTCGTTCGATCTCTGTCCGGCCGATGCCTGCCAGACGACGAACGGCGTGGAGCTGGTGCGCGGCGCATGTGCCGTCGATGCGCCGAAGACCGGGATGCGTGTGGAAGCCGCGCAACCGCCGGCCGAGATCATCGCGCAGGTGGAGCGTATTTCGCGCGCGGCGAATATCGATGTCGGTGGTATCGAATATCTGGTCGACGATCGCGATGGTCAGCACTACTTCTACGACATCAACGCCTTGTCGAACTTCGTGGCCGATGCGCCGAACGTGATCGGCTTCGATCCGTTCGTGAAGCTGGTGGACTATCTGGAAGCCCGCATCGAGGGCGCGCCGGCGCTGGTGGGCTGATGCGCTACGGCTACTGGCTGCCCGTGTTCGGGGGCTGGCTGCGCAACGTGCCTGATGAAGGCATGGAAGCGAGCTGGCCGTACGTGCAGCGCCTCGCGCGACGCAGCGAAGAGATCGGCTTTGACCTGACGCTGATCGCGGAGCTGTTTCTCAACGACATCAAGGGTGTGTCGGCGCCGGCGCTCGATGCGTGG
>JANLPZ010000014.1:0-2003 GCA_031367535.1 Gemmatimonadaceae bacterium | reverse complement strand
GGCGGGGTCGTCACGGCCTGTGCGTCGGGTGGACCGCCCGCTCGCGGACCGGGTGCGGGAGGCCCACCACCCGGTGACGGTCCGGCGAGCATCCGTCGAGGCGATCTGGTCGCACAGAGCGACATGCTGAAGATGATGCAGGGCCTCGGTCTGCTCGCCAACGGCCTGCCGATGCCATTCTCCGGTTCCGTGGCCACGCTGCCGGGTCCGAAGGGCGACAGTTCGCTGGTCATCGTGTCGCTGTCGCTACCGACGCAGGCGTTCGCATTCATCCGAGAAAACGACCGCTTCCGCGCGCAATACATCGTCGCCGTCGAGGCACGACAGAACGGTACGATCGTGGCGCGCACCGAGTCGAACGAGACGGTGCGCGTGGTGAGCTTCAAGGAGACGCAGCGCACCGACGAAAGTGTGCTGTTTCAGCAGCAGCTTCTCGTGCCGCCAGGCACCTACACCATCAGTGTCCTCGTGCGCGACGGCAACACCTCCCGCTCCGGCACGCAGGAAAAGGAAGTTGTCGTGCCACGCTTCGGCCGACGGCCGTCGACGCCGATCATCGCGATGGAAGTGACCCCACGCGCCAACGCGGCCGTCGGTCCGGACCTGATCGCCAATGCTCGCAGCACGATGGTGCTTGGACGCGATACCGAACTGCCGTTGTACATCGAGTCACGCGACTCCGCGCCGGCCGGCGTGAAAGTCAACGTCGCGATTCGTGATGACAAAGGCTCGGCGCTCTGGCAGGACAGCGTGACACTGCCGAATCGCGGCGAACTGGCCAGCGGTGTCGTGCGCGTTCCCGTCGCCGCACTGGGCGTCGGCATCGTGCAGGCTGCCGTCTGGCGCTCCGATCTGCCGGATACTGCGACACAGCCGGTGCTGGTCAGTTTCGGCGATGATCTGCCGGTGGCGTCGTTCGATGAGATGGTCGGCTACCTGCGATTCTTCGCGAGCACGTCGCGCCTCAACACACTCAAGACGGGCACACCGCAGCAGCGCGCGACGGCCTGGGCGACGTTCCTGCGCGAGACCGATCCGATCTCGATCACGCCGCAGAACGAAGCGCTGCGTGACTACTTCCAGCGCATCCGCACCGCCAACGAACGATTCCGCGATGATGGTGCCGCCGGCTGGCTGACGGATCGTGGCATGACGTTCGTCGCACTCGGTGAGCCGGATCAGACGATCGACAACAACAATCAGGGGCAGCAGGATCTGAGCATCGGCCAACGTGGCCGTTTGCAGGCGTGGGATTACACCGGCGATCGCCTACGCCTGATCTTCCAGGATCAGAGCGGATTCGGGCGCTGGCGGTTCTACGGCTCCGGCGCGTCGGACTTCCAGTCGGCCTTGCAGCGCCGCCTCAACCGATGATATCACCGGGTGTCGCGCGCGGTCGTGAAATTCCGCGCAAGACGCTCCATCTGACGACGGCCGTTGTTCCGATCGGACTGTTCTTCGGTGTGCCGCAACGCGCGATAGCCGCCGCGCTCGTGGTGCTGTTCGGCATCGCATGCGCAGTCGAATACGCTCGCCGCCGCTCGCCGGCATTCGCCGCGCGATTCTCCGGCACGGTCGGCGTGTTGCTGCGCCCGCACGAAGTCACGCGCGGTGTCACCGGCGCGACATGGCTGCTCGGCGCCTTCGCACTTACTTGTCTGACAGTGCCGCTCAGCGCCGCCATTGCCGCGACCTGGGCTGGCGCTGTTGGTGACGCGGCGGCAGCGATCGTCGGCCGCGCATGGAGTCGCGCGCTGGCCAGCACCGGAAAGACGTTGGCAGGCAGTGCCGCCTGTGTCGTCACAACCGCGCTCGGCTTGATGTGGCTGTCCGAATTTTCTGCGGCCGCGGCCGGCCTGCTCGGCCTGGTGGCCGCCGCGGTCGAAAGGCCGAGTGTGGCGTTGGACGACAACGTGCGCGTGACCGTGTCGGTGGCGGTCGTGGCGGCGGTGTTTCTCTGGATCTAATGGCCGGAATCACTGCTCCGCCATTGCTAGATTCGG
>JANLPZ010000008.1:0-51106 GCA_031367535.1 Gemmatimonadaceae bacterium | reverse complement strand
CTGCTCGAGCGCCCCATCCTGCCGTATCTGCAGGGTCGCAAGCTGATTTTCACGCATCCGGGCGACTCGTTCTCGATCGTGATGCAGGTGTCGTTCGGACTCGGCTTCGCGATTGCCGCGCCGGTGCTCCTCTATCAGCTCTGGGCGTTTCTCTCGCCCGCGCTGTACAAGCACGAGAAGCGCGTGGTCATCCCGCTGCTGTTCGCGGCGACGGCGTTGTTCATGATGGGCGCCAGCCTCGCGTATTTCTTCGTGCTGCCGTTCGCACTCAAGTTTCTGATGGAATTCCAGACCGCCGCGCTGGAACCGATGATCACGGCGCGCGACTACTTCGATTTCGCCACATCACTCGCGCTCAGCATGGGCGCGGTGTTCGAACTGCCGATCCTGCTGGTGGGTCTGACGGCGCTTGGCATCCTCACGCCGAAGTTGCTGCGCAAGTTCCGGCGGCATGCATTCATCGCCTCGTACGCGGCCGCCGCCATCATCACGCCTGGGGACCTGATCACCACGACCGTGATGCTGATGGTGCCTCTGTACGCCCTGTATGAAATCAGCATCGTCGCCAGCGCCATCGTGTTCGCCCGCAAGGAACGCCGGCGCATGGCTTCGGAAGGTGAGTCCGATGTGGAGGTGCTGGCGTAGTGGCGGGTCACCAGGCAGCCGCGCGCAGTCCGCGATTGCGGCGCCTTGGCACGCTTTTGGGATGTGTTCTGGCGTTCGCGGCTCCGCTCGCGGCGCAGATCATGCGACCGTCGATCCGGCCGCAGCCTCCGACACGCGGCGACACGCTCAAGCGCCCCACGCCGCGCGACACATCGAAGGCCGTGCGTGATTCCGTTGCCGCCGACTCGTCGAAGAAGGTGCTCGTGAGATGGGCCGAGTCCGATCCCGTCATCGACTCGCTACTCGCCAAGCCCGGGTACACGGTGACCCGCTTCCAGGGCCGCACCGTCACGTTCGATGCGAGCCGGAAGATCCTGACGCTGATCCGTGACGACAGTGCGCGCGCTGCCATCGGCCGCGATCAGACGATCATGGTCAGCGACACCATCATCTACGACGACTCGAGCAAGGTCGTTCGCGCCCGTGGCGCCGAGAATGTGCTGCACGATCCGTCGCGCGGCGGTGACGATGTGGTCTCGCGCGGGACCATGTTCTACAACACGACGGAACGGCGTGGCACGGTGGGCTATGTGCGCACGACGATCGAGAGTGGCCAGAAGTACTTCGTCGATGCGCAGAGCGCCGGGTTCGCGAACGACAGTCTCGGTCTGGAGGCGGCATTCTTCGGACGCAGCGGCACGATCACGACCTGTGACGATTCCATTCCGCACTATCACTTCAGTTCGAAGGAACTGAAACTGGTGAAGGGCAAGTTGGCGGTCGGTCGACCGGGGGTGTTGTACATCTACGACGTGCCGGTGTTCTGGCTGCCATTCTATTTTCAGGATGTGCGCTCGGGGCGACGCAGCGGCATGCTCAACCCGCGACTCGGCTTCAGCGAGATCGTACGCAGCGGGCCGCTTTATCGTCGCACGATCGAGAATCTCGGCTACTACTACAACGTCGACGAGTATCAGGACATCCAGGCCTGGGTCGACTGGCGCAGCGGCGCCAACATCGATCCGCGCAATCCGAATGACTTCGGATTCACACGCTACAACCTGCAGTGGCGCTATAACTGGCTGCGCCGGTTCCTGAACGGCAGTGTCGGGACGTCGTTTCAGAAGCTCACGGACGGCAGCACGACCACGAATGTGCTGTTGAATCACCAGCAGCGGTTTTCGCGAAAGACCAGTTTCAACACGTCCGTGAACTACGTGTCGAACACGGCAGTGCAGCGCACAACGGCGTTCAATCCGTATTCCGCTCTCGCGACCTTCCGATCGTCGGCCGCCTACTCGACTGCCGTCGGACCGTTCTCCGTGGCACTCGGCGCCAACCGTACGCAGTACATCGGTCGCAAGCAGGTCGACCAGACGCTGCCGACGCTGAGTATCAACTCGGCGCCGATCACGGCCGGCTCGTGGCTCACGTGGACGCCAAGCATCACTGGGTCGGAGTCGAGACAGACGAATTCACAGGGCGCCGGACAGTCGTCGTACCGCTACTTCACGAAGCCGTCCGGCGCCGCTGACAGTGCGTCTGTGCCGCTTGATGTGCGACGCACGCAACTGTCGTTCAACACACCGTTGCAGATCTTCGGCTTCAATCTCGAGAATTCGTTCGATATCAGCGACGCCGCGAACACCGGCATTCAGCAGAAGACCGTCGACCAAATCGTGGATCGTGGGAATGGGCTGCGCGATACAAACCAGGTGTATCGCTATTTCGACGGCTATACCGAAACGCGTATCGACTGGCGCACCTCGTTCAGCCTGCCGTCGTTCAGTCGCGGCAAGTGGAACATCTCGCCGAGCGTGCAATTCCAGAACGTGGACCCGGGGCCGTTCTTCATCCGGTCATCGGTGTCAGGTGGGCGATACGTGTCGCAGACGAAGCGGCCGAGCTTCAATCTGTCCATCTCGCCGACGCTGTTTGGGTTTTTCCCCGGCCTCGGGCCGATCAGTCGCATCCGTCACTCGATTTCACCGACGCTGGCCTGGTCTGTCGCGCCACGCGGCAAGGTGAGTGAGGAATACCTGCGCGCGATCCTGCAGGCGCAGAAGGGCTACCTCGGATCGCTGCCGCAGAATGTGCTGTCACTGAGTCTCAGTCAGAACATCGAAGTAAAGCTGCGCGCGCCAGCCGATTCTGCACCGGACGCGGGGCGGAAGGTGCGTGCACTGAGCATCCAGACGGATGGATTGTCGTACAACTTCCTGCAGTATCAGGATATCAAGCGCCGCTCGCTCGACCCGAGCAAAGTCTCGAAGTTTGCCGGCCTCACGAGTTCCCAGTGGGGCCTTGGCCTGCGCTCGGATTTCCTGCCGGGCTTTGATGTGCGCACGCGATATTCGCTGTTTCAGGGCAATCCGATCTCCGACACCGCGGTGTTCAAGCCGTATCGCGAAGAGATCAGCGCATCGCTGCGCCTCGATCGAACCACTGGCATCATTCAGTGGGCGTCCAGATTCTTCGGCGGTCGTGACTTCACGCCGGCACCGTCGAATTTCACGTCGGCAGATTCGATGCAGATGCGCAACGATCCGAACTCCGGCATGCAGGGCGTGAATCGGGGACTGAATTCGAATCAGGTGCGCCCGGGATATGGCGCCATTCCAAGCGGCCAGGGATGGTCGGTCAACCTGTCGTATTCATCCACCCGGCAGCGCCCACCCGTCGGCCAGAACCTGGTGCAGCAGCCGACGGTCGAGGAACGCTGCGCGTTGCTGCTCGCCGGCAACGTGAACCCGTTCATCCTGCAGGATTGTATCAATCGCAACGGTGTGTTTCCCGGGCAGGACAACAACTCGCTCGTCGTCGGCGCCGGGTCACCGATCTACATCAATCCGCCGGTGCGTTCGCTGCAGGTGCAGACCAGCTTCAACCTGACGCCCAAGTGGGCGGCGCAGTACTCCACGAACTACGATGCCGTCCGCGGGAAGTTCGCCGCACAGACGGTGTCGCTGCAGCGGGAATTGCATGACTGGCGCGCCATTTTCAACTTCACGTCGGCACCGAACGGAAACTTTGCGTTCTCGTTCTTCATTGCGCTCAAGGCGCAGCCGGATCTGAAGTTCAATTTCGACCAGCAGACCTACCGCAGCGCCGCCACCACCACGCGCTGATGCTCTCTGCTCGATTCAAGCCATGGCATGTCCCCGGATTCTTCCGCAAGTATGTGTCGCTGCGTGTGCGCCGGATGCCGGTGCTGGTGCATTTCGAGGTCACGCTACGCTGCAATGCGCGCTGCGGGTTTTGTGATTACTGGAAGACCGACGCCAGCGAGAAGGATCGTGAACTGAAGAGTTACGCGGATGCCGCGAAATTCTTCGACCCGATGCTCGTCTGTTTCACCGGTGGCGAGCCGCTGCTGCGCCGCGATCTCGAAGACCTTGTGGCCGGCGTGAATCAGGCGATCAACTGGAAGTACATGACGCTCATCACGCACGGTGCGATGTTGTCCGCCGAGCGCGGGCAGTCACTGAGGGACGCGGGCATCAATCAGCTCAGCATCTCACTCGACTATCTCGATGAGCGGCACGATGTGGCGCGCGGTATCCCGGGCCTGTCGAAGAAGATCTTCGATGCGGTCGAAGGCATGCGCGCGCGCGGCATCGACAACATCCGTTTCAATACGGTCATCAAGCGCGACAACCTCGATCAGATCCGCCCGATCCTCGCGCGTGCGGCGGAACTCGGCTGCGGCGTGAATTTCAGCGTCTACACCGACTTCAAGAACGGCAACGTCGACCATCTGCTGCAGGCCGATCAGCAGGCGGAAATCGAGACGCTTGTTTCGGAACTGCTGGCGTACAAGAAGCGTCGGCGTGGGGTGATCACAAACTCCGATCACTATCTCGAGCAGCTGCCACGCTATACACGCGGCGAGATGACGGAACCGTGCGAGAGCGGCATCAGCACCATCCACATCGATCCGACTGGCGGCGTGCGACGCTGTCCCGACTATCCGGTCGATTTTCACTGGAAAGACTGGCGGCGGTATGAACCGATCGATTGCAACCGATGCTACTATGCCTGCCGCGGCGAGGCGCAGGCGCCACTCCGTCTCGATCGGATTCGGGACGTGATGGCCTGATCTGGCTTCACCGGCGCACGACCCGCAGTACGCGGACCCGCCATTGTTGGTCGCAGCTCGGTGACCTAAACGCTTGAGCCAGCTGTGACTTAGCCGTACCTTGGTCGTTATCGGTGGAGCAGGTCCACCCCCTGTCACCCCGTCGTCTTTCGCATGGCCTCATCTCCGGCAGTGCTCAAACAGCAGGCCGCCGCTCTCGAGCTGAAAAAGCAGCCTGAGAAGGCGCTCGCGCTGTATCAGCAATTGCTCACCGAACATGGCGGAACGGACGACGTTGACGTCGCGCTGCGCAACCGTGTCGGGGACTTGCACCTGCGCATCGGTCAGATCGACGAGGCCATTTCCCTCTTCGAGAAAAGCGCCGACGAATACGCGCTGAGCGGCTTTCTCAACAACGCGATCGCGCTCTGCAACAAGATTCTCCGCCAGCGCCCGGGCCATGTGCCCACGCTGCGCCGGTTGGCGCGATTCTCTGCGGAGAAGGGCATGGTCGTCGACGCACAGCGTCACTACCTGTCCGTCGCCGAAGCGCTGGAAAAGCTTGGCCAGCATGGCGAAGCGCTCAAGGCGCTGAGTGAATTCGCTGAGTTGTCGCCTGAAGACGTGCATGTGCGATCGGTGGTCGTCGAGCAGCTGTTGCGCGCAGGTCGCAAGCCGGATGCACTCCCGCATCTGACCGTGCTGCATCGCCTGCACGCGATCGCCGGGCGTGCGGATGAAGCCGAGGGCGTGGCGCAGGTTGCGCGCGAAATCGACGAGAAGTGGGTGCCGGAATCCGACGCGGATCGTGCACGCAAGCGCACCGATCCCTACCTCGTGTTCATCGATAGCGATGACGATTTCGGTGCACTTGAAACGGCACCGATGCTCGGTGGCGATCTCGAGCGCCCGAGGGCCACCGCAAGCCTCGAGGGCCTCGAGCTGACGGCGCCGTCGTCGGCTGAATTCGATGCGATGCCACAGAGCGGTACACTGGATGGCTTCGAGGCCACATCCTTCGAAGCGCCGCCGACAGCCGAAGCGAGCGACGCGGCGCATGACGAAGGCGATTCGCCACCTGACGATCTGCCGGAGCCGGTGGCGTCAGCCGACATCGAGTTCCTCGATATCGAACTGGACTCGGCTTCTGCAAACGTGACCTCGAGCCTGCCGGGACCGCCGCGGCCGACGCCGCTGAGTATGCCCGCGGTTCCGCCGGTACCGCAGTCGTTCTCGGGTACTGAGCTCCCGGATGTCGAGGTCGACGGAGTCGACCTCGAGCCAACGTTCGGCATGTTCGACTCAAAGGAATCCGACACCTCGGACTTGTCGGGTTTCGGAAGTCAGGGCACGCTCGACGCACTGCCCGAGCTCGGGATGGACGAGCCTCCTGAGCTGCCGGCAGTCGACGAGCCGGTCGCTGAAGCAACGCCGCCGGCGCCCGCCGAACCGTATCGGAAGAAGCGTCCGACACCGTCGTACGTGAACCTGTCGGACATCCTGCATGACGATGAGGAACCGACGTCCGCACGCATGACCATCGGCGAGCCGAAGCAGACCGGTGACCACGAGGCGGATTTCCAGCACATCCTGCAGGAATTCCGTGACGGCATCGAGAAAACCATCCCGATGGACGATGCCACCAGTCACTTCGATTTGGGGATCGCGTTCCGCGAGATGGGGCTGGTGGACGACGCGATCGCGGAGTTTCAGATCGCATCGCGAAGCAAGCAGAAGCGGGTGGAGTCGATCGAGGCGCTGGGCGGGTGTTTCCTCGACAAACGCGAGCCAGGAGTCGCGCGGACGCTGCTCGTGCGTGCGCTGGACGACCCATCAGTCGCTCACGGCGATGACACACTGCGCGGCGTGCTGTACCTCCTTGGTCTCGCCAGCGAGGCACTTGGGGCACGGGAAGACGGGCTACGCTATTATCAAAGGGTGTACGCTGTCGACATCCGCTTCCGCGACGTCGCGGCCCGTATCCAGACCCTGCAGCAGCCTGCTTAGATGAGCCTACCGGTTCCCGCGAGGGCCGGGCTCGATAATCCGCTCGCCGGAATTCAGCATCCGGTGCGTGCGGAGCTCGAACTCGTATCGTCGCGCATGTGGGATATCGTCGCAGACGAGAACCCGCTGATTGATGAAGTGAACCGGCACCTTCAGGGGATGCAGGGCAAACTGCTGCGTCCGGCGCTCGTGCTCCTGGCCAATGCCGTCGAGGAGACGCGCAGCACGCTGGCCATCGACCACGCAGCCGTTGTCGAGCTGATTCACCTCGCCACACTGGTGCACGACGATTCCGTCGATCACAGCGTGTTGCGCCGGGGCATGCCGACCGTGAACTCGGTCTTCAGTCATCAGGTCTCCGTGATCATGGGCGACTACCTGTATTCGCAGGCGGTCCGTCACCTCGTGAGCACGCGCGACATGGAGTCGCTGACGGTGATTGCCGATGCCGCCAAGACCATGACGATGGGCGAACTCTGGCAGCTGAGTGCGGTCGATCGCCTGCAGTTCAGCGAAGAGGAATACTTCCAGCTGAATCACGCGAAGACCGCATCGCTCATGAGTGCGGCCTGCGAAGTGGGCGCCATCTGTGGCGCGCCATCGCACCGCGTTGCCCTCGCGCGTTTCGGCGAGCGGCTCGGCATGGCATTCCAGGTCGCTGACGATCTGCTCGACTACATCGAGGGGCAGGAGATCACGGGCAAGCCGTCTGGTGCCGATCTTCGTGAACGGAAGGTCACGTTGCCTTTGATCGCCGCGCTTCGTCGCATGCCGACGACCGCGCGACGCGAAGTCGAGCGATTCTTCGAAACGCCCGAGGCGAGTGAGACGGCAATCAGCCGCGTCATCAGCCTCGTGGTCGAGGCCGATGGCATCGAGTATGCGCGGCGCAAGGGTGAACAGTACGCTCAGGAAGCCGAGGAAATCGTGTTGGCACTGCCGGATACGGCGGCGCGGTCTGCGCTGCTCGAGCTCGTCGGATACGTCCTCGATCGGCGCTGGTAATGGCCTCGCGCGGAGGTTCGTCCCGACATCGTCCGGCGTTTCATGCGATCGTGCTCGCAGTTGGATTCATCGTCGGCGGATTCCTCACTCAGTTCTCGCGTCGGTTCCTGCCGGCGGGCAGTGTGAAGGAATTTCTCACCACAGGCGTCACGCCGAGCCTTGGTCCGTTGCAGATTGACCTCGTGATCCTCAAGTTTGCGTTGGGCCCGATCGCATTGGACGTGTCCCTTCTGAGTCTGCTCGGGGTACTGATCGCGTACCTCATCGCGCGATCCCTTTTCGAGGAGCTGTTTTATGCCGTTCGGATTGGGCATGGGTGAAATGATCATCGCCCTCGTAATCATTCTTTTGCTCTTTGGCGCGAAGCGCATTCCTGAGATTGCCGGCTCCATCGGAAAGGGCATCAATCAGTTCAAGCGCAGCATCAACGATGTCGAGAAGAGCGTCACGGAATCCGATACGAGTTATCGCACGGAAGTGCGGAAGTCGGAGCCGCCGGTCCGCATCGACGATCCGACCGCTGAGCCGAAGCGCCTGATTTAGGTCGCCGTATTGTCGTAAAGCATACGGACGAACGAGAGAGCGGGGCACCGGAATTTCACCGGTGCCCCGCTCGTCTTTTTTCCTGGTTGTTCGGCCGGGCGTGTCTCGCGGACCGTGTGTTCAGCTCAGGCGATCACGCAGCGCTCTGCCGACGTGCCGCCGAATTCAGCTTCTTGCGGTTGTCGACGATCGACGCGCTCTTGCGCAGCCCTTCGAGGTAGTCGCGCACCATCTGCTCGCGCATGCCACGCAGCACCTGTGCACGCTGCTGCTCGCGCTGCTTGACGAACTCCGCGCTGTCGGCCGGCACCCGACGATCGACGCGAATCACGAACACGCCGTCGCTCGTCTTGATCGGCTGACTGACGGCACCGATCGGCAGTGAGAAGGCGGCACCGACGGCTTCATTGAATCCGCCGAGTCCATCGGTCTGCATCGTGCGCGCGAACGCCGCCGACTTGGAGATCGTCAGTGCACGACTCTGTGCGGCACCTTCGAATCCAGCCGAGGCCGCGGACTGCGTGATGGCGCGGCCGAGTGTCATGAACTCTTCGACCACCTTCTCGCGCGCCAGACGTTCCTTGATTTCGTCCTTCGCTTCGTCGAAGGATGCGACACCTTCAGCGTGCAGCGTATCGAGGCGCGCGACATAGTAGCCAGTCGCATCGTCGAACATTTCGCTGCTTTCACCATTCCGCGCTCCACCGAAAGCCCACGCGCTGACGTTCGGGATGTAACGACCGGCAACGGTCAGCGGATCACCGTCGAAGGCCGTCGCGCGCATCACGGGCAGTCCGAGCTTCTTCGCCGCTTCATCGAACTTCTGCGGCGTGTCCGCGCCGGCGGCCAGTGTGGCGAGTGAGTCGGCGCGCTTGGTGACACGCGATGCCGCACCCTCGTTCATCGTCACGTTGAGCAGGATGTGACGCAGGCTCAGCGTGTCGCCGGTCTTCGCGTCGAGACGGATGAGATGCCAGCCGAAATCGGTCTTCACCGGCTGCGAAATCTCACCAACCGCCAGTGCACGCGCGGCGGCAGTGAACGGCGGCACAAACTCCGCCGCAGTCGTCTTGCCGAGATCTCCGCCCTTGCTGGCTGAGACCGTGTCGTTCGACACGCGCGTCGCGAGGTCCGTGAACGCTGCCTTCTGATCAGCAGATGCCATGATTGCGGCGCGCAGTTTCACGATCGAATCGCGCGTCGCGGCGCTGTCGGCGGCAGTGATCTGCAGCGGAATCGAGAGCACCGACACCGCCGCGCGACTCGGGCGCTTGAAGTCGGCCTGATGCCCGTCGTAGTACGTGCGTGCGGCGGCGTCGGTGATTTCGGCGGGATTGGCCGTGGTCGGACGCATCGCGATGTACGACACCTGCGCCGAGTCGTGCGAATCCTTGTACATCTGCCAGAGTCGCGCGTTGCTCACGAACGCGCCGGCCGCAACCTGCTCGAAGAGTTTCTGCTTCGGAATCGTGCTGCGGTAGTAGCCCTCGAGTTGTGCGAGCAGTCCCTGCGCCTTGGCCTGCGGGCTGCGCAGGAAGCGCTGGTACTTCTCGAAATCGAACTGGCCGTTGGTCTGCAGATCCGGCAGCTGCGCGTACTGCGGCGGCGGCGAGAACTTCGCGTACTCGACGATCTCCTCCTGTGTGACGGAGATGCCGCGCTTCTTGTATTCGTGTTCGAGCAGGATCTCGGTGACGATTTCGTCGTACGTCTTTTTCTCGACCTGCGCACGCTCATCGAGCGTGAGCGAATGACCGCGCTGCTGTTCCTCGGACTGGACCGCCGCCTCGAGTGCGCGCTGATAGTTGCCGAATGGCACGTCCTGCCCATCGACCTTCACCACGGTCGTGCCCAGTGTCGGTCCGGTTTCACGACCGAAGAGTCCCGAGGATTCGTAAAAGACGAAGCCGCCGATGAACGTCACCGCGAGGCCCCAGAAGATGTACTTGCCGAACGAACGGAACGTCTGCAGCACTGAACAGAACTCCTCGAGGGAACGACCTGGACCGCGGGAGAGAATAGCGTCGAAAGTTAGGCCTTTCAGGGGGGCAACTTCAAGTGATACCGATACTTCGACGTGTGTGTCGCATTTGACGCTCGTCTACAACGGCGGCTATCTTCGACCGTCCGGCAGTCCGGGCTGAGCCGCTGCATGGGCAGAAAATTTCCGAGGACGCGATGGCGCCAGGGCCACGGCTGCAAGAGCTGACAGCCAAGTACATGCAGAACCCGCGGCGCTACTTCGTGCCGCTCGCCAACGAGTATCGCAAGGCCAACGAGCTCGACCGGGCAATTGCGTTGTGCCGTGAGCATCTCTCGTCGCAGCCGGGCCACATGAGCGGGCATATCGTGCTCGCGCGCGCCTACTACGAGAAGGGTGACATCGAGGCCGCGCGCGAGGTGTTTCTGACATCGGTCGCGCTCGACGATGAAAACCTGATCGCGCTGCGGCATCTCGGCGACATCTCACGATCGCGCAACGATCTGGCCGATGCGCGACAGTGGTACGCACGCGTGCTGGACGCCGATCCGCAGAACGAGGAGATCGAGCGGCTGCTGCGGAGCCTCAGTCAGCCGGGTGACAGCCCCGCGGCGGCGATGACGACCGACGAGCCGTCTGCGCTGGGCGCGGCCGCACCAATGCCGTTCGAGACGTCAGGGGCGATACCCGCGCTCCCGGAAGCGACGCCGGCTGGCAATTCGCTGATCGAACCGCGTGTTGCGCCGCCGCGGATCTCCGAGGCGGAGGTGTCGGCGCTCGCTGATCCGACGCCGCCCGGACTCCGCGCGATCACGACGCCAGGGTTCGGAACCTCCGTCGCGACGCCGCCGCCCGCGTTGCCACCGGTACCGGCTCGCACACTCAACACGTTCGATCTCTCGACGCTCGACGCGCCGACCACCGGCACGACGACGCCGATCGAGAGCATTCGAGTCGACGATGCAGTCGGCTTCCTGTTCGACGATCTCGACGAACTGACCGATCCTGCGTCCGCCACTGGAACAGGACTCTCGCTGCCACCGGTTGGCGAGGCGGACTTCTCAGCCGGCATCGAGACGCCTACGGCATCGGCAGGCGCGATTCCGGCAGCGACTGATGACCCGCTGCTGTCGCGTCCCGGCTTTGGTGCGCTGGCCAGCTTTGCCTCCTGGCGCACCGCGCAGGATCGCGAGACGCCGTCGGCGGCAGCACCCAGAGTTACGCCGTCAGAACCGCCGCCACCGGTGACACCCGTCGCCGTTCCGGCGGTTGAGGATGCCGGTCTCTTCTGGGCGAATCCCGCTGTCGACACCGCGCCGACCGCACCGGAATTCGTCACGGAAACGATGGCGGCGCTGTACGCGCAGCAGGGCTTCACGCAACAGGCTGTCGATGTCTGTCGCGAGTTGTTGCGGCGAACGCCAGGTGACGCTGGTCTGACGGCGAAGCTCGCGCAGTTGGAAGTCGTCCTCGCATCCGGGGGAGTTGACAAGGCACTTCAGGACGATGCGGACAAAGCGTTGCAGTTTGACGACTTGGACGACGAGACGGATGCGAACGGCGAGGTCACATCGGCGCTCGAAGACATGTACACGGCGTCACCTCCGAATGCAGAAGCGTCGGAATTCGATGCGGCGTTTGGTGGCAGCTGGACTGCTGAAAAGAATGCGGCGGGCGATGACTGGTTTGCGGACGCTGAAACCGCCGACGCGGCGTTGGACACCGGTTCCGGATTCGATGGCATTTTCGGTGTCACGACCGATGCATTCGGCCAGCCAGCGGTGCCCTCGTTCGGTCGCGACACGGCTGGCGTGAGTGGTTCGTACCGGCCCGCAGAATCGATCGAAACCGTGTTTGGCGTGGCTACGATTGCGCCGGCTGACGAAGCTGCGGCGGACATGCTGCTGGCGCTCGCCGGCCAGATGGTCGGACGCTTGCCGAAGGACGCGCCGACATTGCCGGTTCCGGACATTCTGGAGCTGCCCTCTGCCGTTGCTGGCGATGAAGCGACCGGTACTTCTCCGGCACCGCTTTTGTCCTTCGACCGCTTCTTCTCCGGGAGCGGCTCGCCGCCGAGGCAGCGGATCGATACGCCGGCGGCGCGGAGTTCGACACCGACCTGGCCACCGCCGAAGCCAGCTCCGGCGCCGCCATCGCTGTCGCCGACGTTTGGTGGCGTGCCTGTGATTCCGCCTCCGCCGGCGTCCGTCACGCCGTCGAGCTGGGCGACGTTCGATCAATTCGTGCCGCCCGCACAGGCACCGCCCGCCGCCTTCACCCAGCCCGCCGTGGCGCCCGTGGCACCCGTCGCACCCGTCGCACCCGTGGCACCGTCGCCGGCATCGGTGACGCCTGCGGCACCGGCACCTGTGCGGCCGCTGTCACCGCCTATGTTCGTCAAGCCAAAGACGCTGCCGCCCACCCAGCCGCCGTACGCCGCGTTCACCGGTTTGCCGTCAGAATTGATGCCGCCATCGCCATCGCCTGCGCCGGGCACGGGCAACCCGCCAAGCGCACGGAAGGTGGATGCATCGGAAGACGTGTCCGCCGACCCGAACCGCGACGCACCATCCGAGTTCCACAAGTGGCTCGAAGGTCTGTCGTGACGGTCGAGCCGACTCGCATCGCGGTGCTGCATGGCCCCAATCTGAACCTGCTTGGCGAACGCGAACCGGCCGTCTACGGCCGCACCACGCTGGCCGAAATCGACGCCATGCTGCAGCGCATCGCAGCGAGCCTTGGTGCGTCGGTGGAGTGCGTGCAGCGCAATGCGGAAGGCGCGATGATCGACACCATCCACGGCTGGCGGGGCGGGCACATCGCCGGTGCGATCGTGAACGCCGGCGCATACACTCACACGTCCCTCGCGCTCCGCGACGCGCTGGTCGGTGTGGCGGTGCCGTTCGTCGAAGTGCATCTGTCGAACATCTACGCCCGCGAACCGGAGCGCCGACACTCGATGCTCGCCGCAGCGGCCGTCGGCGTCGTGTGCGGATTCGGCGCGGCGAGTTACGAATACGGCTTGCGCGCGCTGCTCGCCCATCTGGTTGCGCATCGATGACGCCAGACTTCGGCGCCAGGATCGCGGCGCTGCAATCGGTGATGCACGAGCAGCACCTCGACGGCCTGCTGCTCTCCGGCCTCGCGAACGTGCGGTACCTCACCGGCTTTTCCGGCAGCAACGCACTGCTCGTGCTGACGGTGCGAGGCAGCGTCATCCTCATCACCGACTTCAGGTATCAGACGCAGGTCGCCGACGAGGTGGGCGACACCGCACGGATCGTCATCGCCACCAACAGCCTGTGGACGGAGCTCTGGACCGTGCTGCCGACGGTGGCGGGACTCGAAGTGATCGGCTTCGAGAGCGCACATCTGCTGCACCGTGATTTCGAGCGGCTACTGGCCGATGGAGCACGCTGGCAGTGGCGACCGGCGCGCGACCTCGTCGAGGCGTTACGCGAACGGAAGGATGCCGGCGAGATCGCGCTGATCGAGATCGCGGCGCGAATCGCGACCGATGCGCTGGCGGCGACGCTCCCGCAGATTCGTGTCGGCCAGACCGAGACGGCGATCGCCGGCGTGCTCGAGAAGGCCTTGCGCGATGCGGGGAGCGAAGGGTTTCCCTTCGCGACAATCGTCGCGTCGGGACCGCGATCGGCATTGCCGCATGCGCGCAGTTCGGCGCGCACTGTCGAGTCCGGTGATTTCCTACTGATCGATTTCGGGGCGATTCACGAGGGCTACTGCTCGGACATCACACGAACGGTGGTGGTCGGCAAGGCCTCGGACGAACAGCGCCTGCTGTACGACGCGGTCCGCGTTGCGCAGGAGAAAGCCTGTACCGAGGTCCGCGCCGGCATGCGCGGACGTGAAGCGGATGCGATTGCCCGTGATTATCTCAAAGGCGCCGGTCTGGCCGAGGGTTTTGGACACTCTCTCGGGCATGGAATCGGACTCGAAGTGCACGAAGGACCCCGGCTCGCGTCCACCGCGGACGCAATTCTTCCGCTCGATGCGGTAGTCACCGTCGAGCCAGGTGTGTATCGTGCGGGTTGGGGAGGAGTTCGCATTGAGGATGATGTCCTGCTTGCCACCGCCGGTCCGCGACGATTGACCGATTTCCCTCGCGAATTGCTGGAGCTCTCATGAGTCCAGTCGTCGCGTCATCTGCCGTCAGAGCCCACTCATGATCGACCTGCGATATCTGAAGAAAGTTCTCGAGATGCTCGACGAATCCACCGTCGACTCCCTGGAGATCACCTCCGACAAGGGGATGAAGCTCCGCGTCTCGAAGAGCCCCGTCCAACGTGGCGGTGCGATGCTCGGCGCTCAGATGATGGCTGCGCCGGCGCAGCTCGCCGCCGCCCCTGTCGCTGCACCAGCTGCCGCCGCATCGGCGTCAGCCGCCGCTGCAGAACCTGCCAAGCCGGTGACGACACTTCTCGAAGTGAAGTCTCCCATGGTTGGCACTTTCTACGCGAAGCCGGAACCTGGTGCGAATCCGTACGCCAGCGTCGGCACACGCGTCACGAAAGGGCAGATTCTCTGCATCATCGAGGCGATGAAAATCATGAACGAAATCGAGTGCGAAGTGTCCGGCATGGTCGTCGAGGTCAACGTTCAGGATTCTTCGGCCGTCGAGTACGGCCAGGTCCTTTTCCGCGTCGATCCCAATGTCTGATCCAATCGGTTCCGCGACCTCGCAGTCGGTCGGTGACAAGCCAATCAGTGGTCAAGGCAAGCAGCTCTCGGCGCAGTTGCGGAGCTGGCTCGCCGCGCTGATCGAGCGCGATGGCTCCGACTTGCACCTGAAGGTCGGGCGTCCACCGACGATTCGTCTCGCAGGTGATCTGGTCGGTCTTGATCACCCGTCGCTCAAGGCCGAGGATCTGTCGGCGCTTGCGGAGCAGATCATGCCGCAGCGGTACCTGAAGGAATTCCAGCAGACGCGCGAGGCGGACTTCGCGATCGGTGTGTCCGGGATCGGCCGTTTCCGTGTCAACGCGTATCAACAGCGCGGGACCGTGTCGTTCGCGTTGCGCGGCATTCCGTATCAGACACGCACGGCATCTGAACTGCACCTGCCGGCGGTGGTGGAAGAACTGGCGTTGCGTCCGCGTGGTCTCATCCTCGTGACCGGGATCACCGGATCGGGCAAGAGCACGGCGCTGGCGGCGATGATTCATCACGTCAATCAGCATCGCGCCGCGAACGTCATCACGATCGAAGATCCGGTCGAGTTCCTGCATCGCGACATCCGCAGTCACGTCAGCCAGCGCGAGGTCGGCACCGACACGCTCAGCTTCAGCTCCGCGCTGCGTCGTGTCCTGCGACAGGATCCGGACGTGATCCTGATCGGCGAAATCCGTGACCTCGACACGCTTGACACCGCGCTCAAGGCGGCCGACACGGGTCACACCGTGTTCTCGACGCTGCACACCACGGATGCGTCGACAACCATCGCGCGCATTCTCAGCTTCTATCCGCCGCATCAGCAGGCGGAAGTGCGATTCAATCTCGCGAATGCGCTGGCCGGCATCATCTCGCTGCGTCTCGTGCCTCGCAAGGACGGCAAGGGTCGTGTGCCGGCGTGTGAAGTGCTGGTCAACACCGCCGCCGTACGTGACAAGATCCGCGATCCCGCGGCGTCGCTCGACATCATCGAATTGATCAAGGACGGCACGGTGCAGTACGGCATGCAGACGTTCGATCAGAGTCTGCTGTCCTGGTACACTCGCGGCATCATCAGCTATGATCAGGCGTTGTTCTACGCCACCAACCCCAGCGAATTCGCGCTGCAGATTCAGGGGGTCGGTTCGGCGAGCGACACGTCGTGGGATGCGTTCCGCGCCAATGCACCGTCCTGAGGAGTCATGTTCAAGAAAGTACTGATTGCCAACCGCGGCGAGATAGCGCTTCGCGTGATCCGCGCCTGTCGCGAGCTGGGAATACAGACGGTGGCGGTGTATTCGGAGGCGGATCGCGATTCACTGCATGTGCGGTTCGCGGACGACGACGTGTGTATCGGTCCGGCAGCGGGGCGGGAGAGTTATCTGCGCATTCCGCGCATCATCGCGGCCGCCGAGATCACCGGCGCCGATGCGATCCATCCGGGCTACGGGTTTCTCGCGGAGAATGCGGAATTCTCCGAGACGTGCACGGCGTCGGGCATCACCTTCATCGGCCCGACCGTGCATCAGATTCGCGTCATGGGCGACAAAGCCTCGGCACGCAAGGCGATGGCTGACTGCGGCGTCCCGATCGTGCCTGGCACGCCGGGCCCGGTGGACGATGTCGACGAAGCGCTGGCGTTCGCCGAGTCGATCGGATTTCCGGTGATCATCAAGGCGTCCGCCGGCGGTGGTGGCAAGGGGATGCGTGTCGCCAAGGATGCCGATGACTTTGCGCGCAGCTTCAACCTCGCACGCAGCGAAGCACTGTCGGCGTTCGGCAACGGCGATGTGTACGTCGAGAAGTATCTGCTGCGGCCGCGGCACATCGAGTTTCAGATTCTCGGCGACACACATGGCAACTGTGTGCATCTCGGTGAGCGCGACTGCTCGGTGCAGCGTCGCCATCAGAAGCTGATCGAGGAAGCACCGTCGCCGGCGATGACTCCCGATCTGCGGCTGCGCATGGGTGCCGATGCGGTGCGCGGTGCGAAGGCCATCGACTATGTCGGCGCCGGCACGATCGAAATGCTGCTCGACACCGATGGTTCGTACTACTTCATGGAGATGAACACGCGCATCCAGGTCGAGCATCCGGTGACGGAAATGCTCACCGGCGTCGATCTGGTGCAGGAGCAGATTCGCGTGGCCGCCGGCCTGCCGCTGCGCATTACGGAGTTGCCGCCGCTGCGCGGGCATGTGATCGAGTGCCGGGTGAATGCGGAAGATCCGATGCGTAACTTCCAGCCGTCACCGGGCAAGATCAACACGTTTCATCCGCCTGGCGGACCGGGCGTGCGCATCGACAGTCATGTGTACGCCGGCTACACCGTTCCGCCGTACTACGATTCATTGCTTGCGAAGCTGATCGTGCAGGCCGCGACGCGGGAGGAAGCGGTGAAGCGGATGCAGGTCGCGCTCGAGAGTTTCATCATCGAAGGCCCGACCACGACGATCCCATTCCTCGCCAAGGTGATGCAGAACGCCACGTTCCAGTCCGGCGACTTCGATACAAAGTTTCTCGAGCGCGAAACCGATCTCTTCGCGAAGGAGTGAGTGGTGCGCCTTGATGTATTCCTGGCCCCGTCGGAGCTGACTCCGGCGGCGCTGGACTGGCGTATCGTGGCCGTGATCGATGTGCTGCGCGCGACGACCACCATCGCTGCGGCGCTGTTCGCTGGCGCGCGCACCGTGATTCCGTTTGTCGAGACGGAAGACGCGGTGCGCACGGCCAAGCAATACGAACGTGGGGAAGTGAAGCTGGCCGGTGAGCGCCACATGGTGGCGATTCCCGGCTTCGATCTGGGCAACAGCCCGCTCGAGTTCACGTCGGCGGCGGTCGGACAGCAGACCGTGCTGCTCACCACCACCAATGGCACGCGCGCGTTGCTCGCGTCGGAGGATGCGAAGGGTGTGTACGTCGCCAGCTTCGCCAACTTTTCCGTCACACTGGAACGCCTGCAGCTGGCGATCGACACCGGGCACTCGCTGTCGATCGTGTGTGCGGCGAGCGAAGGGACGGTGTCGCTCGAGGACGCCGCCTGCGCCGGACGATTCGTGCACGAACTTCGCTCGGCGAATGACGCGTTGCAGCTCAATGATGGCGCACAACTGTGCGCGCTGCTGGCGACACACTACGGCGGCGACCAGGCGGCGTTGTTTCGTGCGGCGGTGCACGGGCGCGCGTTGCACGACGCCGGTTTCGCAGCCGATCTCGAGGTCTGTGGCACGGTGGATGGGTATCCCGTGCTCGCGGAATACAGGGAACGCGCCATCCGCCGCGGCACGTCCGGCGCGGTGACTGACCGCGAGGCGTGAGCGCGTGGTGAAGCGTGAATTGAGCGGCGTGGGGTTGCTGCTGCTGGCCCTGTTTCTGGTCGGGCTGCTGATGACCTACGCCATCGGCACTGATGGCGGCCTGCTGGAAGTGCGCGGCGCGTTTGGTGCCATCGGCGCGGCGATCGTTGCGCCACTCGTGACGATTCTCGGATGGAGCGGCGTCGTCGTCCTGCCGGTGCTGCCGGCGGTGCACGGCCTGCGGCTGCTCGGCCGCCTGAATCGGAGCGAAGACCGCTCGTGGCTCTGGTTCTGTGCCGGCCTCCTGCTGCTTGTGCCGATCGGATTTGCACTCGGCCTGCGCGTAGGTCGCGATACCAGTCTGGTGGCCGGTGTGTGGGGCGGCATGATCGCCTTTTATCTGGTCAAGCTGATCGGATATGTCGGCGCATGGATGGCAGTGTTGGCCGGTGCGTCTGCGCTCACGATCGGCACGCTGGCGTGGAATCCGGTGCTGGCGCTGTTCGATCGTGCGCCGAAAGTTGCCGCAGCGATGAGTTCCGCATCGCGCGATGCCACGTTGGCAGCGCTGCAGCTGGGGCCACCGCCGGAAGAGATGCCGGCCATCGAAGACTATGCGACATCGTCGCTGGCGCGCGACTCCAAACCGGCGACTCCGGCGCGCGGCAAGAAGTCGCCGGTGGTCGTCACCGCGGAAGCGGACGACCTCGACGACGACGACGACGGTTGTCCAGCCGCGATCGTGCTGCCGATTGCGCCGCGCCTCAAGCCCGCCGCACCGTCGCGCGAACAGCGCGTGACGGCAGCGATCGAAGCGACCGCGCACGCGGATGACGATACACTCGCGCTGTTGCCGCCGACATCGCTGCTGACCGAGCCGCCACCTCGCAACGCCGATGCAAATCGTCGTGAGCTGGATGCGTCGGGCGTGCGACTGATGGCGGCGCTGAAAACGTTTCGCGTCGAGGGACAGCTGGTCGGTCGCACCACTGGTCCGACTGTCACACAGTTCGAGGTGGAACCGGCGGCCGGTGTGAAGGTGCGGCAGTTCGCGTCGCTGTCGAATGACCTCGCGCTGGCGATGCGCGCCAACAGCATTCGCATCGTGGCGCCGATCCCGGGAAAGGGTGCGGTGGGGATCGAGGTGCCGAATCCGAATCCTGAAATGGTCGCGTTCCGCGAGATCGTCGAACATCCCGAATACAACTCCGCACGGGCGGCACTGCCGGTGGCGCTGGGCAAGGATCTCGAAGGGCGACCGGTGATTGCGGATCTCGCGAAGATGCCGCATCTGCTGATCGCAGGCGCGACAGGCTCGGGGAAGTCGGTGTGCGTGAACACGATCATCACGTCACTGATCTATCGCCATACACCGGCCACACTGCGCTTCCTGATGGTCGACCCGAAGATGGTCGAGCTGTCGGTGTACAACACGCTGCCACACCTCCGGCACAAGGTGATCACGGACAATCGTGATGCCGCCGCGGTACTCAAGTGGGCGGTGCTCGAGATGCAGGATCGCTATGCGTTGCTGGCCGCGAATGGCTGTCGCAACGTGCAGGATTTCAATCGTCGCGTGCAGGAGGGGTCGCGACTGCAGAAGCCGCGCAATCCGGAAGTCGCATTCGAGGTGAACACGTACGAGGGCGGCATTCTGCCGTACATCGTGGTGATCATCGACGAAATGGCCGACCTGATGATGACGGTGCAGGGTGAGGTCGAGACGCCGATCGCGATGCTCGCGCAGAAGGCACGTGCGATCGGCATCCATCTCATTCTCGCCACGCAGCGACCGAGCGTGAACGTGATCACGGGTCTGATCAAGGCCAACTTCCCGAGTCGCATCGCGTTCCGCGTCGCGAGCCAGATCGACAGTCGCACGATTCTCGATGGATCGGGCGCCGAGTCACTGCTCGGCAATGGCGACATGTTGTTCCTGCCGCCGGGCAAGTCGGAACCGGGGCGTTTGCAGGGCGCATATCTCTCGAGTGAAGACACCGAGCGCCTGATGCTCTGGTACGACGCGCAGCGTGTTCGCACGGAAGCCGAGCGGGCGGCGGCAGGTGTGCCGGGGGTGCCGACTGTGGTCGAGCCGGACATCCTCGAGCAGATTCGCGCACGCGAGCAGGCTGACGGTGGCGGTGGTGATGACGACAACAACGATCCGGTGGATCGCGACAAGTTGTTCCGTGAAGCGGCTGAGTTGTGCATTCAGCATCAGGGCGGCAGCACGTCGTTGCTGCAGCGACGGCTCAAGGTCGGTTACGGCCGTGCGGCGCGCATCATCGACCAGTTGCATGATGCGGGTATTCTCGGCCCGCCCGATGGTTCGAAGCCGCGCGACGTACTGAAAGGCTTCCAGGATCTGGACGAGATCATCGGGTCGTGAACTGCTTGTCTCGCACCGAGACTGAACTGCTGGTCTCGCACAGAGGCACAGAGTCACAGAGACGGCAACAGCACCGCAACTGCACCAGCGTGTCTCACACCGAGCAGCGGAGCAACAGAGGATCGCAACGACTGTGAATGCTTGAAAACTGCAAAGGGCTGTTGAAACTGCGCTCGCGAGTGTTGTTCCAACAGCATTTGTTTGTTTCGTGAATGCGAGCGGTTCGCCGCACCTCTGTTGCTCCGCTGTCTGAGACATGCCGTTGCAGTTCTCTGTGACTCTGTGCGAGACACGCAGTTGTCGTGCGGCAGAACGATGATGGCTGCGTGATTCGGGTGGGCGCAGGTTGAACGCGCACACGATCTTCGCCGCATGACACAGACCAAAGCACAGGCGCTTGGCGCCCTCGGAGAGCGCATCGCGGCGCGGTGGCTGGTGCGCGATGGCTGGCAGGTGGTGGACCGGCGGTGGCGGTCGGGGCGACGGGATCTCGATCTGGTCGCAATCCGCGACAATATCGTGGCCTTCGTCGAAGTGAAAACCCGGCGGAGCGTCTGGTCGGGCGGGCCGGTGGAGGCGGTGAACTGGCGCAAGCAGCGCGAACTCACCCGGTCGGCGCAGGCGTGGCTGGATCAGCGGGGGACGCTGGTGGCGCCGGATGGGGCGGTCTATCGCTTCGATATCGTCGGGGTAGTGGCCAGCCGGGAGCGGGTCGGCGTCCGACACGTCTCCGCCGCCTTTCCGGCGTTCGCCGCGCAGTAAACCGTCACAGGTAAAAACTGCCCCTTGACGGCGTTTGTTCGGTTTCGTATTCTCTTCGGGCGCCGGGGGCCTTTGCCCGGATTCACTAGATTGCGGTTCCGGGCCCGGGTGGCGCCGCGACCTTCCATGCAGGAGATACCGAGATGGCATCGATGGCGATTGCAGACGACAACAAGAAGAAGGCGCTGGCCCTCGCCGTTGCGCAGATCGAGAAGAACTGCGGCAAGGGTTCCATCATGCGGCTCGGCATGGACACCCGCATCAAGGTCGATGCGATTCCGACCGGTGCGATCAACCTCGACGCGGCGATCGGTATCGGCGGTGTGCCGCGCGGACGTGTGACCGAGATCTACGGCCCGGAATCGAGCGGCAAGACGACGCTGTGTCTCCATGTCGTGGCCAATGCGCAGAAGACCGGCGGCGTCGCCGCCTTCATCGACGCCGAACATGCGCTCGACACGGAATACGCCCGCAAGCTTGGCGTCGATGTCGAGAACATGCTGATCAGCCAGCCGGACACCGGCGAACAGGCGCTCGAGATCTGTGAGATCCTCGTGCGCAGCGGTGCGGTGGACGTGATCGTGATCGACTCCGTGGCCGCGCTGGTGCCGAAGGCGGAAATCGAAGGCGACATGGGTGACAGCTTCGTCGGTCTCCAGGCGCGCCTCATGAGCCAGGCGCTGCGCAAGCTCACCGGTGCCATCGCCCGCTCGAATACGTCGGTGATCTTCATCAACCAGCTGCGTGAAAAGATCGGCGTCATGTTCGGCAGCCCCGAGACAACGACGGGCGGCAAGGCGCTCAAGTTCTACGCTTCACTGCGCCTCGACATCCGTCGCATCGGCCCGGTCAAGGACAAGGAAGACGTCGTCGGATCGCATGTGCGTGTGAAGGTCGTGAAGAACAAGGTGGCGCCGCCGTTCCGTCAGGCGGAGTTCGACATCATGTACGCGGAAGGCATCAGCCACGCGTCGCTGGTGCTCGATATCGCCGCCGAAAGCAACATCATCGAGAAGGCTGGTTCGTGGTACAGCTATAAGGGCCAGCGCATCGGTCAGGGCCGCGAAAATGCCAAGATGTTCCTCAAGGACAACGTCGAATTGCTGGCGGAGCTCGAGGAGCTGGTGAAGGGTGTGCTGGGCATGAAGATGACCGAGCAGCCGGTCATCCCGCCCGACGCAGCCGACGGCGAGGAATAGCACCGTGACGCGCGCGTGCGGGTCACTGGACGCGCGCAGGCGGTGTGATGCGAATCGCTGACACATCGGGAAACGAAGGGGTGGAGTCAGAGCGGCGCGGGGCCCGGTACCCCGCGACCTCCGGCGCCGCCCCTTTGTCTCGTGGCCGCGGAGCATCCGACGGCTCACGAAACACGCGCGAGAACGCGGATGGTGCGCGGTTTGGTGGTGCGCGTGCGAGCGGATCGCGGAAGCGCCGCACGCCGGAAGAAATACCTGTCCTCGTGCCGCCGATCCGGGTCATGAGTGTCACCGAAGATCCGCGTGTGAAAGGACGCGTCCGCGTGCGATGTCAGGCCAACGGCGAAAGTGTGACGCTCGTGATTGGCGCCAGCGGTGTGCGTGCGTTCAACGTGCGCACCGGCATGACACTCGACACCGTCAGTTGGGCCGCCCTGTCGCGCGAGGCCCGTGTCGTGCACGCACAGGACGCCGCGTTGCGCATGCTGTCCACCTCGCGCCGCAGCCGACGTGATCTCGAGCTCCGCCTCCGTCGACGCGAAAGCGACCAGTCGGTGATCGCCGATGCATTGGGCCGACTCGATTCCATCGGACTGCTCAACGACGACGAGTTCGCATTGGCCGAAGCTGCCGCACAGCTCCGGAATGCGTCGCGCTCCAGCGGTGCGGTGAAGCGGCGCCTGCGACAGCGTGGCATTACCGCCGAAATCGCCGATGCCGCCGTCGCGTCAGCGGTGGACAGCGAAGGTGTGAACGATCTCGAACGCTGCGAGGCGGCCGCCGAAAAGCGCGCGCGACAGCTGCGTCGGTTCGACAAGGCCACGGCGCAGCGGCGGTTGATCGGGTTCCTGATGCGTCGAGGCTTTTCGTCGGACGTGATTTTTGCCACGACGAAGCGGTTGCTCACGGGCTGGGTGCAGGGCGGGTCCGATGCCGACGACGACGACGACGCGGATACGGACGCCGCCGACTGAGCTGGCACGCCCCGTGTCGGTCGCCAGCGTCGCCGTAACCCACGGTGGCGCCTATATTTCGGGACTATGCTCGCGTCTGAGATCCGATCCCGATTCCTGGCCTACTTCGAGTGCCAGCACCACGTCATCCGCCCATCATCGTCGCTCGTTCCCGCCGATGATCCGACCCTGCTGTTCACGAACGCCGGCATGGTCCAGTTCAAGCGCGTGTTCCTCGGCCTCGAGGAGACGACCTACGGCAAGCGGGCCACGACATCCCAGAAGTGTGTACGCGCGGGCGGCAAGCACAACGACCTGGAACAGGTCGGCCACACCGCGCGGCATCACACGTTCTTCGAGATGCTGGGCAACTTCTCGTTCGGCGACTACTTCAAGCGTGACGCCATTCAATTCGCGTGGGAATTCGTCACCGAAGAACTGAAGATTCCCCGCGAACAGCTGTTCGTGACGGTCTACCACGAGGACGACGAAGCTCGGCAACTCTGGAAGGATGTCGCGCACGTTCCGGAAAGCCGGATCTACGGACTCGGCGCGAAGGACAACTTCTGGCAGATGGCGGACACCGGACCGTGCGGGCCGTGCACGGAAATTTTCGTCGACCTGGCGCAGAGCGCGACCGACTGGGCGTTTCCCGACGGTGCGACCGGTGAATGGACACGCACAGATCTCACCGAGTTTTCGCAGGACGCGTTCGTCGAAGGCTGTGAAGCGGGGCGCTTCGTCGAGATCTGGAATCTCGTGTTCATGCAGTACGACAAGCAGCCAGACGGCACGAACGTCCCGCTACCCGCACCGAGCGTGGATACGGGCGCAGGCCTCGAGCGCATCGCGGCGGTGATGCAGGGTGTCAGCAACAACTTCCACACCGACGCGTTCGCGCCGCTGATCGCTGCCGTCGAGAAGGCCGTCGGGATTTCGTATCCGTATCGACCCGGTGTCGGCGTTGGCACGGCGCACGATGCGGACGGCAAGGAAATCGATCCCGCCAGCTTCCGCGTGCTGGCGGATCATGCGCGTGCGACAGCGTTCCTGCTGGCGGATGGCGTCTTTCCGGCGAACGATGGTCGCGGCTACGTGCTGCGTCGCATCCTGCGTCGCGGCGTGCGTCATGCGTGGCTGCTGGGTCGCCGCGAACCGACGCTTGTGCACGTCGTGCAGGCCGTGATCGACACGATGGGTGACTTCTTCCCCGAGCTGCGTTCGCGATCCAAGCACATTCTCGATACGACTCGCGCGGAAGAGGTCCGGTTCCTCGCGACCATCGACGCCGGCATGACGCGCTTCGACGAACTTGCGCCGATTGGCAGCACGCAGGGCTCGAGCGCGATTCGTGGGACGCTCGCCGGGCAGGACGTGTTCATGCTCTATGACACGTATGGCTTCCCGATCGACCTCACCGAATTGATGGCGCGCGAGCGCGGCTACCTCGTCGACATCGCGGGGTTCGACGCGGCGCTGCAGGTGCAGCGCTCGCAGTCACAGGAGGATCGAAAGAGCCGCAAACTTGGCGTCAGCGCCGATGTGCTGGCAGACTTCACGACGTGGCAAACCGAACCCGCGGCGTTGGCCGACGCACAGTTCGTGGGCTACGACGTGCTGGAAGCGACAACATCCGTCGCCGCAATTCGTTCGCTCGACGATGGTCGCACGGCGCTGATCCTGCGCGACTCGCCGTTCTACGCCGAGTCGGGTGGGCAGGTGTCGGATCGTGGGTCTGTGTCGGGGGAAGGGTGGTCGCTCGACGTCGACGATGTGAAGAAGATTGACGGCCGTACGGCTGTCATCGGTACGGCGAAGGGTCGCGTGTCCTTTGGCGCGGCGCACGCCGCGGTGCCGATGTCCGTTCGTCGCGACATCGAACGCAATCACACCGCAACACACCTCCTTCACGCGGCGTTGCGTCAAGTGCTCGGCGATCATGTGCATCAGGCGGGTTCGATGGTGAGCGCGGATCGCCTGCGATTCGACTTCACGCACCACGGCCCGGTGACGCCGGATCAGCGTGCGGAAATCGAATCGATCGTCAATCGTGAAATCTGGAGCGGCACACCGGTCGCGACGCGCATCATGAAACACTCCGATGCGATTGCTGATGGCGCGACGGCGCTGTTCAACGAGAAGTATGGCGACACGGTGCGTGTGGTCGGCATCGGCGGTTTTTCGAAGGAACTGTGTGGCGGCACCCACGTGCGCAACACGGCCGAAATCGGCGTGTTCGTCTTCGTGCACGAAACCGGTGTCGCGGCAGGCGTGCGTCGTGTGGAGGCGCTGACGGCGCGTGGTGCCTTTGCGCATCTGCGTGCCCGTGAAGCGTTGTTGCACGACGCGGCGGAACTGCTCAAGGCCCCTGTCGATGCGGTGCCGAGGAAGGTGCAGTCACTGCTCGATGAGCGTCGCATGCTCGAGAAGCGCGTCGCCGATGCGCTCAAGGGTGGCGGCGGCGGTCTCGGTGATGTGATCGGCAAGGCCATCACGATTCAAGGCGTGACGGTCGCGAGCGGAGAAGTGGCCGGCATGCCCGACATGAAGGCGTTGCTGGCACTCGGCGACGCGATGCGAGATCAGCTGGGCTCGGGCATCGGTGTGCTTGTGGCGAAGTTCGACGATGGCAAGTCGGCGATGGTTGCGACTGTGACGGACGATGTGCGCTCGCGCGGCGTGGCGGCGGATGCCATCGTCAAGGAATTGGCGGCGATCGGTGGTGGACGCGGCGGTGGCAAGGCACACATGGCGCAGGCGGGCCTGCCGAATGCTGAGGCAGGCGCGCTGGTGCTCGCGTCGGTCGAACGCGTCGTGACCGGCCTGCTCGGCGCATGATCGTCATCACATCGGCAGCCTGAGGATTCGCCATGCCAACCGCAGCAGGACAGTGGGTCGCCGCGCACGCGGAGCAACCGCCGGCCGCGCTGCGCGCGCGCCTGGATGCGATCCTCAACGTGGCGTCGGCGGATCGCGACTCGCCGGTGGTGCCGGCGCTGCTGGATGCGGGGCAGGGACTGCTGGCCACGATTCTCGGCAGTGGATCCGTGCATCGTGACGCGGCGCTCGACCTGCTCACGGCTGATGCACTGATCACGTACGCATTCGAGGCCGCGGCAGACGAGCCGTCCTCACTCGATCTGCGCGCCGCGCAGGCGATGCGTGCGATCGCGGCTGTTCTGGATGCCCGCTCGATCTGATCGGCGGAGCTGCGTGGGATGATCGATATCCACACGCATCTGCTGCCTGGCGTCGACGATGGTGCCACGACCTACGAGCAGTCGCTGGAGGTGCTCGAGCGATTTGCCGCATCGGGTGTGACGTGCATCGTGTGCACACCGCATCTCGCGGCGAGTGAAGCCGATCGTGTCCCGCAGGATCGATATCGTCGAACACATCGTCAACTGTGCGAGCTCGCTCCGCCGTCGATCACGATTCAGCGTGGGTGGGAAATCATGCTCGATCGTCCGGGCGTCGATCTCACGGCGCCGTTTCTGCGGCTCGGCGCGTCGGGTGCGATCCTCGTGGAATTTCCGCGCGGCACGCTGCCGCCGGGCACGGACATCGAGCTGACGCGCCTGCGGCAGAGTGGTGTGCTGCCGGTCGTGGCGCATCCTGAACGTTATGACGGCGCGAGACTCGAACTGATACGCGCCTGGCGCGCCGCGGGCGCCGTCATCCAGACGGATACGGCATATCTGCTGGGCGACGGCGCGCGATCGATACTGGCCAGAGGGATGCTGTCCGAAGGGTTGATCGACATTCTCGCGAGTGACAATCACGGGGATCACCGATCACTGTGGGCAGCGCACGAGTGGCTGATCGAGATCGGCGCGCCGGACGCGTCACGGCTGATGACGACCGTGAATCCGGAAGCGTTGTTGAGTGATCAACGTCTCGTGCCGGTACCGCGGGTGCAGCTGGAGAAGGGCATGATGTCACGACTGCGCGAACTCGTCGGCCTGAAAAAGGGCGGGCCGGCTCGCACTACACCAACCGCCTGAGAGGCCGATGTCCGCCGTCGATCAGATCACGAACGCGCTTCGCGAATTGTCGGAGACCGCGTTGCGCACGGCCGAAACGATCGGGCCGCAACTGGAGCGTGCGGCCGTCATGGTGCAGGAGACGGTAGCGCGCGGAGGCACGCTGTTCTTCTGCGGCAACGGAGGCAGCGCGGCTGATGCGCAACACATGGCGACGGAATACGTCGTCCGGTACACACGTAATCGTGCTGCGTATCCTGCCATTGCACTGACGACCGACACGTCGCTGATCACCGCGGCCGGCAACGACTTTGGTTTCGATCATATCTTCGAGCGGCAGGTGCAGGCACTCTGTCGACCCGGCGATCTCCTGATCATTCACTCGACGAGTGGCAACTCGCCGAACGTGCTGCTGGCCGCGGCGGCGGCGCGCGCCAAGGGCGTGGCGGTGCTTGCGTTCTCGGCGCGTGATGGTGGCGCGCTGCTCGGCGAGGCCGATCATTCCGTGGTGATTCCAACACAGCGCACCGATCGTGCGCAGGAGCTGCACTTGAATATCGAGCACGCAATCTGCGACCTCATCGAGGCCACACTATGATCGACCTGCGAGGGCGCCGCGTCGTTGTCACCGGTGGCGGACGCGGCATCGGCGCCGCGGCGGCCGTACTGTTCGCGCGTGCCGGCGCTGACGTGATCGTCGGGTATCGTGCCCGGAAGTCCGAAGCCGAGTCGGTGGCGCTTGAATGCATCTCGTATGGTGTGCGCGCGGCCGCAATCCCCGCTGATCTGTCGCAGCGCGGCGGTGCGGATGCGTTGTGCATCGCGGCCACGGCCACACTCGGCGCTATCGACATTCTCGTCGCCAATGCCGGTTTCTGGCCGACCGCGGCCGAACCGATCGCCACGATGAGTGATGCACGCTGGCAGAACACCGCGGCGCAGAACTACGAAGCGATGTTCCAGATCGCGCGTGCCGCAGCGCGCAGCGTGACGGACGGCGGTCGTATCGTATTCGTCTCCAGCACCGCCGGTCAGCGCGGGGAGGCGTTTCATGCCGACTATGCGGCCGCCAAAGGTGCGATGATCTCGCTCACCAAGTCGATCGCCATCGAGCTCGCACCGCGTCAGGTCACCGTCAACGCCGTTGCGCCGGGCTGGGTTGATACGGACGCGATTGCGCCCGTCGTGTTCGGCGACGAAGCATCACGCGTCGCCGCCAATATTCCGCTCGGACGCATCGCCTCTCCGGCCGACATCGCCGGCCCGATCGTGTTCCTTGCCAGCCCGCTGGCGCGACACATCACCGGTGAAATTCTGAACATCAACGGCGGCAGTGTCTTGTGCGGTTGATGGCGCGCTCGGCAGGCAGCGCGGTGGTGTGCCAATGATCGCGATGGTGTTCACCGGTGGCACGATCTCCATGCGTGTCGATCCACTGGCCGGCGGTGCGGTGCCGGCGCTCGATGCCCGCGACATTCTTGCCGCCGCGCGTGGGATCGAGGAAGTGGCCGAGTTGCGTATCGAGGAGTGGGGCCGCTTTCCCGGACCACATATGGATGCGGAACGCATGTGGGCGCTGCGCGCGCGACTGCTCGAACTGGTGAATGAATCTGCGGTGGATGGCATCGTCGTCACGCACGGTACCGACACCATCGAAGAGACGGCGTATCTGATTGCACGCTCGGTGCGCACGCCGAAGCCGATCGTATTCACCGGCGCGATGCGCAACCTGAGCGAGCTGGGATGGGACGGTCCGTCAAACCTCGTCGACGCGGTGCGTGTCGCGGCGCATCCGGACGCGCAGGGGTATGGCGTGCTGCTGGTGATGAACGGGCGCGCGTACTCCGCCGTCGATGTGACGAAGGCCCATACACACGTTCTCGATGCATTCGAGAGTCCGGGATTGGGGCCGGTGGCCGAGGTCGACGACGAAGCGGTGATCTTCCGTCGCGCGTTGCCGGTGCAGCGCGCCGTACTCGCACCGGACGTTCTGGCGACACCCGTCGACATCATTGGCGCCTGGGCTGGCGCGGATGCGCGATTGCTCGACGCGGTGCTGCCGACGGCACGTGGTGTTGTCATCGCGGCGCTTGGTCGTGGCAATGTGCCACCGCTGATGGCTGACGCGATCGGTCGTTGGCGCGACGCCGGAAAGCCGGTCGTGATCACCAGTCGCACGGGCCGCGGACGTGTCGGCCAGACGTATGGCTACGCGGGCGGCGGCCGTCGACTCGGTGAGCTGGGTACGATCTTCGCCGGTAGTGCGCGGCCAACGCAGGCGCGCATCGATCTGATGCTCGCGCTCGGCACGGGACTCAGCGGCGACGACTTGCGGACGGTGTTCGCCGGATCGTGAGATCCGGCGCGTGCGTCACGCGACCTGTTGCGCCGGCTCCGTCGAAGTCCGGGTCCAGCGCTCGAAGCACTGCCAGCCGAATTCCTGCGCGGCGCGAATCTGATCGGGGAAACCGAAGCCGTCGACGTAGCCGAGCTGACGCGCCTTCCAGTCGCAATTCCACTCGAAGTCGAAACTGTGGACGACACCGGCATCATCGGTAACGGCGATGGTACCGGCGTACTCCGCGCAGCCGCTGGCGGCTTGCAGTCGAACGCGGTCAATCGCGAGCGTTGGCTCCGCATGCAGCAGCTGCGCGATGGTCCGCAGCACCTTGACGCGCGGATTCATGGACGATGTGGCGATGCGCTCCGCCGGCTGCCGCGCGGCGTAGGCCGCGATGTCGGCGCGGAATGCGTCGGTGGCGCGAGAGGCGGCGAGCAACGGCTCGAGTTCAGGAAACGTCATGCGGCGAAAGCTAATCGGTCCCGGGTTAGGTTTCGGTGATGCGAAGCGCCTTTTCCGTCGCCGGCCGATGTGGGTCACGCACGTGCTCGTGGCAGCGATGCACGACGCGGGCGTGAGTGTGCCTGTGGTCCGTCCTCCGGCGGCCGTGGCAGAGATTGCGGCGCGTCTGGAAGCGGCCGGCCATGAGACGTGGTGCGTCGGTGGCGCCGTGCGTGACGCCTTGCTGGGGCAGGGAGACCTCGACTGGGATCTCGCCACGTCGGCCACGCCAGGTGATGTCAAACGGCTGTTCACACGCACCGTACCGGTGGGCATCGAGCATGGCACGATCGGTGTGTTCGGCTCCGATGGCCGGCTGCACGAAGTCACCACGTTTCGCGCCGATGTCGAAACCGACGGACGCCACGCGGTGGTGAAATTCGGTGTCTCGCTGGACGAGGATCTGGCGCGCCGCGATTTCACGATGAACGCGATCGCGTGGTCGCCGTCGCGGCAGGAGTTGCGCGACCCGTTCGGCGGGCAGGGCGATCTGCGCGCGCGACGAGTGCGCGCTGTCGGCGATGCATCGCGGCGGATGGCGGAGGATCGCCTGCGCGCACTGCGTGCGATGCGTTTTGCCGCACGTTTCGATTTCGAGATCGAGCCGGAAACGTGGGCGGCGATCGTCGAGAGTGCTCCCTCGCTCACGCGACTCTCCGTCGAGCGCGTGTTGCAGGAGTGGACGAAGACGCTCGAGCAGGCGCGGAGTCCGTCGCGCGCCTTCGCGAACTGGCGCACGTCCGGCGCGCTGGCGGTCGTCGTGCCGGCGCTGGTGCCGGTGTCATCCGAGTACTTCGCTGCGATCGATTACGTGCCTTTGCCGTGGGCGAGTGCCCGGCCGGAGCGCGCGTCGTTGCGTCTGCTCGTACGACTGGCGTTGCCGTTCCTGCCGCTCGGTCTCCGCGACGCAAAGGTCGCGCTGACGGCGTTGCGCGCATCGAACAACGACATCGCGTTCGCGAGTGCGGTGTCGGACGCGTGGATCGCGTGCGGCGATGATCTCGCACGTCTTGCCGGTGCGCCGACATCCGACGCCGTCGCGTTGCGCCGTATCGTCGCCCGCATCGGCCGGCTGCGTGTTCACGGGACGCTGCGGGCATTTGCGGCGGTGTGGGCGGCGCGGCGCGCAGCGGCCTTGCCAGCGCCCTCGGACGCCGAGGTGCGCGGTCTGGTCCGTCGCATGCTTCGAATCGCGTTTGCGGACCCGATCGCGCTGCAGGATCTGGCGGTCAGCGGCGACGACCTGCGCGCGGCCGGGATCCCGGCGGGCCCGAGGCTGGGCCGGATCTTGCACGACCTGCTGGAGCGCGTGCTGGACGATCCGGCGCTGAACTTCCACGACCGATTGCTGGAGCTCGCGAGAGCGCTGGCGAAGGAGACTGAGTGACATTCTTCCGTGGACCGGTTCCCGAAGTCTCTGTCTGGCGGCGCTTCCGCAACGCGTCGGACACCTATGCCGTGATGCGTCGTGATGGCCTGATCGGCACGCGTGCGCTCGGCAACGCCGAAGCGATGGTCGAGTTGTTTCTCGAGCTGGTGCCGGAATTTCCGAATCTGTTTGCGCTGACCATCGATGACTGGCGAAACAACGCCGTCTGGCGTGCCGACGGTGTGACACAGGCGGCGCTGCTCGATGCGTTCTATCCGTTGCGGGTTCCGATGATCGGCGCCGGCGGTGTCGAAATCACGCTTGAAGTTCCGGGTGATCAACTCTCACTGTCCGCGCATCTCGAAGTGGTGACATGGTCGCGCACGGATCGCTGGCTGTATCTGCTTGAACGCGCCGGTCTCGCGGAACGCGCTCGCGTGCGCGGGCGACTGTGGCGGCCGGCGCGTGGCGCCTTTCCTCCAGCGGGAAATCTGACGGCTGGGATCAGGACCGTCGTCAAGGCGCTGGCGATGCAGCCCGTCTGATGGCGCGACGCGGCACGAGTGGCGCCGCCGCGCCGCCGGGATTGTTCGCCGACACGGTGAGTTCGGCACCCCTCGCGCACCGACTGCGTCCCCGCACGCTCGACGAGTACGTCGGGCAACGGCAGCTCTTCACGCCGGGCACGCCGGTGTACGATGCGATCGAGCGCGGCGTGCTTGGTTCGATGATTCTCTGGGGCCCGCCCGGGACCGGAAAGACGACCCTCGGGCGCCTCATCGCACAGCGCGTGGGTTGGACATTCGAACCGTTCAGCGCCGTCAGTGATGGCGTACCACGCCTTCGTGTGATCGCCGAGCAGGCGCGGCAACGTCTGCTCGCCAGTGGATCGCGCACGTTGTTGTTCGTGGACGAGATTCATCGCATGAACGCGGCGCAGCAGGACGCGCTGCTGCCGATCGTCGAAGACGGGACCGTGACACTGATCGGCGCGACGACTGAGGCGCCGAGTTTCGAGATCAACGCCGCATTGCTCAGCCGCGCGCGCGTGGTGGTGCTGCAGCCCTTGTCGGCCGACGACCTGCGCAGCCTGCTCGAGCGTGCACTGCGCGATGCGGATCGCGGACTCGGTGCGCGCAACCTGATTGCCGACGACGAAGCGCTCGACGCATTGGCCCGGTGGGCGGATGGTGACGCACGTCGCGCGATCGGAACTCTCGAAGCGGCAGCCGCAGCACTCGACCACGGGGCAACGCTCACGGTGGAATTGCTCGAACGCGCGTTGCAACAGCGACTGCCGCGGCACGACAAGAGCGGCGAGCAGCACTTCGATCTGCTGTCGGCATATCACAAGTCGCTGCGCGGCAGTGATGTGCAGGGTGCGTTGTACTGGATGGCGCGCATGATCAACGCCGGGGAAGATCCGATGACCCTGTTTCGTCGCGCGATGGCAATGGCGGCCGAAGACATCGGTGTCGCGGATCCGCGCGCGCTGCAGATGGCCGTGGCGGCCCGCGACGCGTTCCACATGCTCGGCGCGCCAGAAGGCCTGATTCCGCTGGCGGAAATGACGATCTATCTCGCCACCGCTCCGAAGTCGAATCGCGTCAAGGTCGCACTCGACGCGGCGCTGGCGAGCGCGCGTGAGACGCCCAACGCACCGGTACCGCTGCAGCTGCGCAATGCGCCGACGACGCTTCACAAGTCGCTCGGCTATGGCGCCACGTACGAGTACGCGCACAACCAGCCCGGAGGTGTTCCGGGGCATTCCCATCTCCCGGACGAGATTGCGGACGCCGTGTTCTACGAACCGTCGTCTCTGGGGTATGAGAAGGAGATTGCCAAACGTCTCGAGTGGTGGGCGGCGAAGATTGCGGAGCGTCGGGGTGACGAGCCGGGTGACACAACCGCGTCACCAGGCGCGCCATCGTGACGCGTGACTCATCAATGGGATTCTTCGGAGGCACGATGCGCGTGGGGATGAAGCGGGGGCTCGTCATGATGGCGCTGCTCGGCAGTGCGGCGCTGGCCGGGTGCGCCACGGCCGCCAAGGCGATTTTCACACAGCCCGATGTCACGTTTCTCGGTGTCGGCGTGCGCTCGCTCGGCCTCGACGGCGCGGACTTCGAAGTGCTGCTCAACATCTACAATCCGAATGCCTACTCGCTGGGAGCATCCGCGCTCCGCTACAGGCTGCTCGTCGACAGCATCGAGATCGGCTCGGGCGCGCTTGACAGCGCGTTTTCCGTCGCCAAGCGCGACTCGATGGTCGTGCATCTGCCGGTTCGTATCGGATTCCGCGCTGTCCAGGCGGTCGGGCCGAGACTGCTGCGGGGCGGGGAAATCCCGTATCGCCTCATCGGCGACGTTACTTTGCAGTCATTCGTCGGCACGTTCAACCGACAGTTCAACGAGGGCGCCCGATTCGACGCCTTCAAGACGTTCCGCCCGTAACCGAGGTGTATCATCGCTCGTGACTCGATTACACTGACCGCGCCGCAGGAACGCGCGCTGCTGGTCGGCGCCCCGCGCAAGCGCACGGCGGCGCGACATCAGGTTGATGAACATCTGGCCGAGCTGGCGCGACTGGCGGATACCGCCGGTGCGCTGATCGTCGGCACACTCACGCAGCAGATCGACAAGCCGCACGTCGGCACGTACCTCGGCAGCGGCAAGCTCGAGGAGCTGCGTGAGCGCGCGAATGAGCTCGACGCGACACTGATCCTCTTCGACGATGAACTGAGCCCGACGCAGGGCAAGAACATCGAGGCGATTGTCGGCATGCGCGTGATGGATCGCGCCGAGCTGATTCTCGACATCTTCGCGACGCGCGCGAGGAGCAGCGAGGCGCGCATGCAGGTCGAGCTGGCGCAGCTCAACTACATGCTGCCACGCCTCACTCGGCTGTGGACACATCTCGAGAAGTTCCGCGGCGGAATCGGCATGCGCGGTCCGGGTGAAACACAGCTCGAGACCGACCGTCGACTGATCGGACATCGCATTCGTGTGCTGCGTGAACGGCTGCAGGATGTGACGCGCCACCGGGCGACGCTGCGTGCGCATCGCGAAGGGTCATTCCGCGTGTCACTCGTCGGCTATACGAACGCAGGCAAGAGTTCAGTGCTGCGTGCGCTGAGCGGCTCGGACGATGTGTATGTGGAAGACCGGCTTTTTGCCACGCTCGATCCGCTGACACGCGACATCGATCTCGGTGAAGGCTATCACTGCCTGCTCACCGACACCGTGGGATTCATCCGCAAGCTGCCCCATCACCTGGTGGCGAGCTTCCGTGCGACACTGGACGAAGTGCGCGAGGCCGACCTGCTGCTGCACGTGATCGACGCCAGTCACGCGAGCTGGGAAGAGCATCGTCTGGTCGTTGACGAAGTGTTGACGGAGCTCGGCGCGATCGAGACGCCGCTCGTGCATGTCTTCAACAAGATGGATCTGCTCGCACCGGATGTGGACGAGGCCGTGCGCACTCGCGTCGGGAACCTGATCCCTGACTCGCTGTTCGTGTCGGCGCAGTCACTCGAAGCACTCGAGCCGTTGCGTGAACGCCTGCGCGCGGGCGTGCGGGCCGTGCGACCGATCGTGCGCGTGCGGGTGCCTGTCGCCGACGGCAAGCTGCTGTCGACGTTGTACCGGCAGGGCGAGGTGCTCGAACAGGCGGCGGACGGGGAGGACCTGATGGTGCGCGTGCGCGTCGATGCGGCGCTGCGCGGGCGTCTCGAACGCGAAGGTGTGCTGGTGAAAGTGTGAACGTGCAGTGGTTTTCCGGCCGGTCCGTGTCGGTGGCCGGCCATGCCCGCTGCGACTAGATTATGCCGGAAATTGTGGCGCGGCGATGGGCTGCGCGCACTGTCGTCTACCACATGATTCATGTCACCACGTAAGGCGCTGATCACCGGGATCACCGGTCAGGATGGCTCTTACCTCGCCGAATTTCTTCTGGCGAAGGGGTACGAGGTGCACGGCATCGTGCGCCGAGCGAGCACATTCAATACCGGGCGCATCGACCCGCTCTACGAGCAGCCGCACATCTCGTCGGGCAAACATCTGCAGCTGCACTACGGTGACCTCGGCGACTCGTCGTCGTTGCAGCGTGTGCTCGCGGCAGTGATGCCGGATGAGGTGTACAATCTCGGCGCACAGAGTCATGTACGCGTGAGCTTTGATGTCCCGGAGTACACGACGGACGTCGTCGGTACAGGCACGCTGCGATTGCTCGAAGCGATGCGCAGCCTTGGGATCACGCCGAAGTTCTATCAGGCCAGCTCGAGCGAGCAGTACGGCCTGGTGCAGGCGGTGCCGCAGTCGGAGAGCACGCCGTTCTATCCGCGCTCACCGTATGCCTGCGCGAAGGTGTTCGCGCACATGCTGACCGTGAACTACCGCGAGAGCTACGGGTTTTCGGCCAGCTGCGGCATCCTCTTCAATCACGAGAGTCCGCGACGCGGCGAGAACTTCGTCACGCGCAAGATCACGCGCGGCCTGACCCGCATCAAAGTCGGGGCGCAGAAAAATCTCGCGCTCGGCAATCTTGAGGCGAAGCGCGACTGGGGATTCGCCGGTGACTACGTCGAAGCGATGTGGCTGATGCTGCAGCAGGACGTGGCGGACGACTACGTGATCGCCACCGGTGAGACACATTCGGTGCAGGAGTTTCTCGAGGTCGCCGCAGCGTATCTCGACCTCGACTGGCGCGCCGTCGTGACGCAGGATCCGCGTCACCTGCGCCCCGCTGAAGTGGATCTGCTGCTTGGTGACCCGTCGAAGGCGAAGCGCGTCCTTGGCTGGGAGCCGAAGGTGACGTTCCGGGGACTGGTGCAGATGATGTGTGACGCAGACCTTGCGCTCGCGCAGCAGGAAATGCGCTGACGGCACGCTGCCGCGTGGTTCGATCCTCTTCATTTTGTCATGACCAGAATTCTGCTCACCGGCGCCGCCGGCTTCATCGGATCACACGTCGCCATCACGCTGCTCGAGCGCGGTGACGAAGTCGTTGGTATCGACAACCTCAATGACTACTACGACCCGACGCTGAAGGACGCACGTCTGGCGCGGTTGAGCGGAAGGCCTGGCTTCAGCTTTGAGAAATTGGATGTGTCGGATCGCCCTGGCATGGTGCGACTGTTCGCGGACGGTGGCTTCGACAAGGTGATTCATCTCGCGGCGCAGGCCGGTGTCCGCTACTCGCTCGAGAATCCGCACGCCTACATCGACAGCAACATCGTCGGCTTCACGAACATCCTCGAGGGCTGCCGGCACAACGGCGTGAAGCACCTCACGTATGCGTCGTCATCGAGCGTGTACGGCGCCAACACGGCGATGCCGTTCAGCGTGCACCAGAACGTCGATCATCCGCTGTCGCTGTATGCGGCCACGAAGAAAGCGAACGAGTTGATGGCGCACACGTACAGTCACCTGTACAAGCTGCCAACGACCGGTCTGCGATTCTTCACGGTGTACGGACCGTGGGGCCGACCCGACATGGCGATGTTCCTGTTCGCGAAGGCGATCCTGGCGGGCAAGCCGATCGATGTCTTCAACAACGGGCAGATGCGTCGCGACTTCACCTACATCGACGACATCGCCGAAGGTGTGGTGCGCACGAATGATCGCATCGCGCCGCCGAATACGGCATGGGACGGCGCGGCACCGGATCCGGGCACCAGTCTCGCACCGTATCGCCTGTACAACATCGGCAACCACAATCCGGTCGAGTTGATGTACCTGATCGAGACACTCGAGAAGGCACTCGGCAGGACGGCGACGAAGAACATGATGCCGTTGCAGATGGGCGATGTGCCGGCGACGTATGCTGACGTCGAGGACCTGACGCGCGACACCGGCTTCACGCCGGCGACGCCAATCGAAGTCGGCGTGGAGCGGTTCGTGAAGTGGTATCGGGATTACTACGACAGATAGGACTGAACAGCCATTCACTCAGCCAATCGACCAGGCTCAGCATTTCATTCTGTGCGTGGTTGGATTGTCGGGACGCTCTCGTGTTGGTTGAGATGACTCGTGCTCTCCGGCCGCAGCGGTGGTGCGGCTGAACTTCTCAATTTCTGTCATGGCACGCCGATACTCACAGCGTCTCGCAAGTTCAGAGAACGCACCTGCACGGCGGATCGTGTGCTTGAGCTCGTTAGCGCGGGGAGTGTCTCTCGCGAGACTGTGCAGCTATCAGTTTCCTGCTGTGACGCTTTCGCAAGTTGCCGAGTACCAAGGAGTAACGAGCGCGATTAGCTTTTTCGATCTGGGCTGTTCACGGTCGAAAGTTGACCGTCGCAACAGTTTCGCCGCTCCTTCAACTGGGCATTAATGCGTTATTTCATCACCGGCGGCGCCGGGTTTATCGGCAGTCACTTGTGCGATCGCCTGATTGCCGATGGTCATAGCGTTCACGTGTACGACAATTTGAGTACCGGGAGTCTCGAGAACGTGCGGCATCTGCTCGACCACGAGCGATTCCAGATCACAGTTGGTGACGTTCTCGATGTGCAGCGGATGCGCGTTCCAGTCCGGCAGTCGGATCGAATTGTGCACCTGGCCGCAGCCGTTGGTGTCAGGCTGATCATGGAGAAGCCGGTCGAAACCATCACGACGAATGTGGGCGGCACCGAAGCGGTACTGAAGCTTGCCAGTGAGCGCGACATTCCAGTCCTGATCGCCTCGACGTCAGAAGTGTACGGCAAGCTGATGGATACCGAGGATGGTCTCGAGAGCCTCAGTGAGGATAGCGATTGGCGACTTGGTCCGACCTCCAAGCGGCGGTGGGCGTACGCGTGCTCGAAGGCGATGGATGAGTTTCTCGCTCTCGCGTATTCAGCCGAGAAACAGCTGCCGGTCATCTGTGCACGCTTCTTCAACACCGTCGGTCCGCGACAGAGTGGCGAATACGGGATGGTGGTTCCGCGATTCGTCCAGCGCGCGATGCTCGACGAGCCGATCGTCATTTACGGTGACGGTTCGCAGACGCGATGCTTCAATCATGTCGCCGATGCTGTCGACGGTGTCATCGGCTTGCTCGATGAGCCAAAGGCGTACGGCGAAGTGTTCAATGTCGCGAACATGAATGAAATCAGCGTGGCGGATCTTGCAGTCCGGATCAAGACGCTGGCTGGGAGTGCGTCTGAGCTGCATTATGTTCCCTTCAGCGAAGTATTCGCGCACGGTTTTGAGGACATGCAGCGCCGGACCCCGAATCTCACAAAGATTCGCACGTTGACCGGTTATGCGCCGAAATACACTATCGACGATATCATTCTGTCGGTGATTGATTATTTCAAGCACAACAGCGTACCGATTTGAGGGTGACGATGACGTCTTTCCCTGGGGGATATGCCTTGGACTCGATTGCGGCGCTGATGCAGCGCCCGATACCCGTGCTGATCTGCAGCGCAATTGTTGCTGCGTTGCTCACGCCGCTGGTCATTCGCGGGGCGCACTCTCTGGGCTGGCTCGCTCATCCTCGTTCCGATCGCTGGCACTCGCGCGTCGTGGCGCTGATGGGCGGCGTCGCGATCGTCGGAACGATACTGCTGATGGCCGTTGGCTCTGGCGTGTGGCTCCGCAGCCCAGTCGGTATTCCGTTGGTGATAGGCATGCTCGTGCTGGCGGTGCTTGGCGCCATTGATGATCGCGGTGGCGTCAACCCCGGGCCCAAGTTGTTGATCGAAACCGGTGTCGGCATGGGAATAGTGGCCGCCGGACTCAGGTTCGGTCCGGGTTTACCCGACGTCGTCAGTATCCCGTTGACGATCATCTGGATCATCGGCGTGACTAACGCCATGAACCTCCTCGACAACATGGACGGGTTGGCGGCCGGCACCGGCGTGGTGGTTGGTGGCGTCGTTGCGCTGATTTCGATTCAGACAGGCGACGTCACGACGGCGTTGATTTCGGCGGCTGTCACGGGCGCCTGCCTCGGCTACCTGCCATACAATTACCGGCGCGCCCGAGTGTTCATGGGCGACACGGGAAGCCTGCCGCTCGGGTTTGTCGTTGCGACGCTTGCCTTGAGCGCCGGTCAGAGCGCGGTATCGCATTCGTCAACGGCCCTCTGGGGCGTGGCCGTACCAGTGCTGCTTTGTGCGCTGCCGCTCATCGACACGACCCTGGTCACGATCAGTCGCCTTCGGTCGGGTCGCGCGGTGTCGCAGGGCGGTCGGGATCATGCCTCTCACCGACTCGTGTATCTCGGCCTTGCCGATACTGCGGCGGTTCTCTTGCTCCACCTGGCGGCCCTCAGCGTGGCCCTCTGTGCAGTCATCGGCACGCGGTCGTCCGAATCTGCCATGTGGCTCGGAGCTGCCGGTGTTGTCGCATCGCTTGCCTTCCTGATCTGGCTGCTCCGCATCGATCCGTATACACATCGCATGACGGTGGTTGACAAGGCTTCCGGCGCACTTGCTCATATCGAGCCGCACATTCCGCAGATCATGCTGCGATCCGCGGAGCACCTCGATGTGCCGGAAGCGCCCGAAGGACTGCCGCGTCGGACAACCTTGGTCCGGCGTGCCAATTAGTCGGTCGGTGACAGAACGACGTCGCTTGGTATTGGTGGTCAATCACGCGGCATTTCTGGTGTCACATCGCCTACCGATCCTGCTGCGGGCGAGAGACGAAGGGTGGCATGTGACGGCGGCGGCCTCGTCGTGCGCCGTCGAGCATGACGCGAGTGCACTGGACGTACTGCGCAGCCACAATGTCGATTTCGCCGAGCTGCCGATGTCACGGTCAGGGCGGAATCCGCTTGATGAATTCGTGGCGTATCGTTCCCTGAAGGCGCTCTATCGGCAAATCCAACCGACGGTCGTTCATCATGTCACGATCAAGCCGGTCATCTACGGCTCTCGCGCCGCGCGTCGAGAAGGGGTGCCAGGAGTCCTCAACGCGGTCGCTGGCCTTGGCTCGCTCTTCCTCGATGACTCCCTGTCCGGCAGTCTCCAGCGCCGTGTCGTCCTCGCCATGTACCGGCGTGCAGTGATGCATCCGAACCTGGTCATGCTGTTTCAGAATGACAACGATGCGCAGGTGTTCGAGGCGCTCAGGCTTGGCTCGCACGCGCAGCGCGCGGTGATTCGCGGAAGTGGCGTCGATCTCGACGTCTTCAAGCAGACGCCGTCGCCGGATGAGGAACGTCTGCTCGTCATCTTCCCGGCGAGGATCCTGCACGACAAAGGCGTGAGGGAGTTTGTCGCGGCAGCAGAGATGCTGCGGGCCGAGGGGTCGAACGCGCGATTCGCGATCGTGGGAGCTGAGGACGCGAATCCGAGCGCGGCATCACAGAATGAGCTGACCGAATGGCGCGCGCGAGGCGCTGTTGAACTCTGGGGGTATCGATCGGACATGCCGTCTGTGTACACGCAGTGCGCGATCGTGTGTCTGCCGTCATATCGCGAAGGTCTGCCCAAAGCATTGCTGGAGGCCGCGGCATGCGGTCGTGCCGTCGTGACAACCGACGTTCCAGGGTGTCGTGACGCCGTTGACGCAGAGAGCGCGGTGCTCGTTCGGCCACGCGATGCCGCGGCGCTTGCGGGTGCATTGCGCGCGCTGCTCGTCGATCGCGGCCGTCGCGAGCGAATGGGTGCCGCCGGTCGCCGACTGGCCGAGCGCCGCTTCAGCGTTCATGCGGTAGCCGATGCGACGATCGCCATCTACAACCAGCTGGTTCGGACGGCTGCATGATGGTGCGCGTAGTTGATCCCGTTCGTGACTGCGGGTGCGACCACGCCGGAGGCTCCGGCGCCGGGCGCGTCGAGCGTTGCTGGCCTGTTGCATGACCGACCGCTGCGGATTGCTGCTGGCCGGCGGCACGGGCTCTCGCCTGTATCCCGCGACCCTGTGGACGAGCAAGCAGATGCTGCCTGTCTACGACAAGCCGATGGTTTTCTATTCGTTGTCGATGCTGATGCTGGCCGGCCTCCGGGATATCGCGGTCATCACGACGCCTCGCGATGCCGAAGCATTCTCGGGATTGCTCGGTGATGGGGCAGATCTCGGAATTTCTCTGCACTACATCACGCAGCAACGCCCGGAGGGTTTGGCTCAGGCATTCATCATCGGTCGCGACTATATTGGAGGCCGGCCGACTGCGTTGATGCTGGGCGACAATGTCTTCCACGGCGCGGGGCTGCGTCGCGAACTGCACGAGGCGGACGCCCAGGTGCGTGGTGCGACGATTTTCAGCTACATCGTGGCCGATCCCAGTCGCTACGGTGTGGTGGAAGTCGACGTGAATGGAACCGCCCTGACACTCGAGGAAAAGCCCGAGCGACCGAAGTCGAATTTCGCCGTGACCGGTTTGTATTTTTACGACTCCCGCGCCTGCGACCTCGCGGCGGATCTGATGCCATCGAGCCGCGGCGAACTCGAGATCACGGACCTCAACCGGCGGTATCTGCTGGATGGGAGCCTTCGCGTGGCTCGCCTCGGACGTGGGATCGCGTGGCTTGATACCGGCACACCTGAGTCGCTGCTCGAAGCGAGCACTTACGTTGCGGCGGTCGAGCGCCGGCAGGGGCTTCGCATCGGCGCGATCGAGGAGGTGGCGTATCGTGAGGGGTTCATCGACGCCGAGGGGCTTCTGCGTGTCGCTTCACGCTATCGCGGCAACGAGTACGGGCGATATCTCGAGCGCGCGGTGAATGAAAGCCAAGTGTCGTCGCTGCCGCGAGCAACATGATTCATTCCAGCGCCTGCGTGGAGCCGACGGACTTGCCTTCGGACATCACGATTCATCCGTTCGCTGTGGTGCGCGCTGGCGTGACGTGTGGGAAACGCGTGGTCATTCACTCTCATGCCGTTGTCCTCTCCGGAGTCGTTCTCGACGACGACGTCGAGGTCGGCGTTGGCGCCGTGGTCGGTAAGCAGCCGATCAGGGCAGCCGCGATTTCGCGCGCGCCGCACGCCGCGGATGCGACGCGCATCGGGAGTGGTGTGAATATCGGCGTTCATGCGGTCGTGTATGCGGACGTTCACGTCGGAACCGGGTCGGTCATCGCGGACGGTGCGTCGATCCGCGAGCAGTCGCGGATTGGCCGACGGTGCATTGTGGGCCGATACGTGACCATCAACTACAATGTCGAGATCGGCGATGACGTCAGGATCATGGACCACGCCTGGATGGCGGGAAACATGCGTATTGGTCATGGTGCATTCATCAGCGGCGGCGTGTTGACGGCGAACGACAATCGGATCGGATCGGACGGCTATGACCCGACGCGGGTGGTGGGACCGACGATCGGTGCCGATGCCCGGATAGGTGTTGGCGCGATCCTGCTGCCTGGCACGACGATCGGTGACGGGGCGACTGTCGGTGCTGGCGCTCTCGTCACCCGTGACGTGGCGCCTGGCGACGCGGTTCGCGGCATGCCGGCGCGCGTAATGGACCGTTCGTGACTGCGCGCGTGATCGAGATCGCGACGCGAACGGACCATAGAGGCTCGTTGAGCGTGATCGAGGCCCCGCGCGACTGCCCCTTTCCCATCGCGCGCATGTTTTACCTGCATGGCGCGCCCGCGGGCGCGACTCGCGGTCAGCATGCGCATCGAGAATTGGAGCAGTTCATCATTGTCGTCAATGGGCAGATCGATGTCGGTATCGACGATGGAACAACATCCGAAGAGTTCGTGCTGCAATCGCCGACCATGGGCCTGTACGTGCCACCACTGCATTGGACGCGGCTCAGCAACTTCTCTGCGAACGCCGTCGGCATCGTGCTTGCGAGTGCGCCATTCGATGAGGCGGACTACATCCTCACCTACGCCGAGTTCGAGGAGATCACGCGTGGCCGTCGCTGAGAAGCCCGTGCCATTTCTCGATCTGCAGGCCGCGACCGAGGAACTCCGCTCCGAGATCGATGGTGCCATCGCGGGCGTGCTTGATCGCGGATGGTTCCTGCTGGGTGAGGAGTTGTCGCGCTTCGAGACCGAATTCGCGGAAGTCTGTGGCGCGACGTACGCAGTCGGTCTCGGCAATGGTCTCGATGCGCTGGTGTTGTCGTTGCGTGCCCTCGACATCAGACCTGGCGACGAAGTCGTCGTGCCGTCCAATACGTACATCGCGACGTGGCTCGCGATCGCAGCCGTGGGTGCGACGCCAGTGCCGGTTGAGCCGGATCCGCTCACGTACAACATGGATCCGGATCGTATTGTGGCGAGCATCACGTCGCGCACACGAGTGATCATGCCCGTGCATTTGTATGGACAACCCGCCGCAATGGACCGAATTGTCGGCATTGCGCGTGCGCATGGATTGAAGGTTGTCGATGACGCGGCGCAGGCACACGGTGCGACACTCGGCGGGCGTCCGGTCGGCTCGCTGGCCGACGTGACGGCGTGGAGTTTCTACCCGGGCAAGAATCTGGGCGCGCTTGGCGACGCCGGCGGAGTGACAACCGATGATCCGGAGATCGCTGACCGTATCCGTGTGCTTCGCAACTACGGTTCACGCGTCAAGTACGTCAACGACGTACAGGGGGTGAACAGCCGACTGGATGATCTGCACGCGGCCGTTCTGCGCGTGAAGCTCCGGCATCTCAGAGTCTGGAATGCCAGGCGCGACGCGATTGCGGCGCGGTATTCGAGCGCATTGTGCGCTACACCGTTCGTGCTGCCGACCGTCATGCCCGGCGCAGGGCCGTGCTGGCATCTGTATGTTATCCGGACGCCGTTGCGCGATGCACTGCGAGAGTTCCTCGATGCTGAGGGGATTCAAACGCTCATCCACTACCCGATACCACCACACCTGCAGACGGCGTTCGCGAGAAGTGGCTGGTCGCCGGGCGCATTCCCGATTGCGGAGCGTATTGCGCGCGAAGCCGTAAGCCTGCCCATCGGGCCGCAGCTCACACCGGCTCAGGTGGACCGTGTCATCAGCACGCTCATCGCCGCCGCACACTCGCTCGGTTGAACGTGCGCATTCTGCTCGTCAACGAGGCGTCAGGCGTACAATCGTATCTCGCCAGGGGCTTGCGTTCACTTGACCACGAGGTCGTACACGCGACGCCGTATGGCGTGTCACGCCAGTCGAGGAGTGTCGATGTACACCTCGGCGTCGAAGGCAGTGGACCACTCAAGGCCGTCGAGCGGATGTGGCGATCGCCACGACGTCTCAAGCAGCTTGGCCGATTCGACGTCGTACACTTCGTGCTCGGGATCACGGCCTATGCGTCACGGTGGCAACGCCATAGTGACTTGAAGGGCTTTCAGCGAGTGGATTCCCTGATCAGCTACACCGGACTCGGGTGCGATGAAATCTCGTTGCTTCGCGTGCGTGAAGGCGATCCTGAGCGCTCGCCGTGCGCCAGCTGTCAGGCGCTCGATGCAATCGGCGCGATCTGTCAGCCGCGAATTCTCTCGCAGCGCCAACGCACATCGCAGTTCGCACCGTACGTGAATGTCTGCGTGAGCCCCATGCCTGACTACGACCACGCTTCGGCATTTTTCCCGAACGCCAGCTTCACGCGAATCCCCTTGCCGGTCGACGTGCCGGATATCGCGCACGCCCGACGCCCCGGAAAGCTTCGATTGGTCCACGCGCCGTCGCGGCGCGGATTCAAGGGGACGGATGTCATCGTCACCGCGATCGAGCTGTTGCGCGCGTCGCGTGACGATTTTGAGTTCAGCATTCTCGAGAATCTCACGCATGAGCAGTTTCTGCACCGCCTGCTGGACGCGGATGTGCTCATCGACCAGGTGCACTCCTTCGGCGCTGGCATGGCCGCCCTCGAGGCGCTGGCCCAGGGAAAGGTCGTGGTATCCGGCAACGCACCTGCCACGCGTGCCTACTTCTCGTGGGGCGATGAAAATCCGATCCTCGATGCATCGGCAGATCCCGTACTACTTGCTCGACAGCTTGCCACGGTGCTGGATGCGCCAGATCTGGTGCCGCATCGTATTGCCGAGGGCATGGCGTACGTGAAAAGACGGCATGACAGCGTCGTTGTCGCCCGACAGTATGTCGACGCCTGGGCGCATCACGGCACCTGTGCAAGCAACGCGTGACCGATCGCTGGTGGCGCCCGAGCATCACGATGCCGCCGGATTTTGCTTCGATTGCGGCCACGACTGCGGTACGCGGCGTCGGTCTCGTGAGCGGTCTGGTGACGCTGGCGTTGACGGCGCGCTGGCTCGGCCCGGAGGGTCGTGGTGTCACGGCCGGAGCGACAGCGTGGGCAACCCTCGTCGCAGGACTTTGCCACCTTTCGTTGTCGCAGGTCATAGTACGTGACGCCGCGCTGAACCCCGGCCGTAACTGGCTCGTCGCGCAGTTCTGGAATGTCATGACACTCGGTGGCATCGGCGTGCTGCTCGCGTGGTTGGTCATTTCGACTTTGTTCTCAGTCGCACCAACGCGGTTCTTCGGCCCGCTGCCTGCTGCACCGCTCGTGGTTGCCATGCTGATGGTGCCCTGGCTCGTTCTTGAGACATACGCGAGCACGATGCTGCCAGGGATCGGCGCGCTGCGAACGCTCAACATGGCCCAGCTGTCCTCCCGCGCGGTTGGCGTCGTGTTGCTCGTGCTGCTGTTGGCGTGGCTTCACCTTGGCGTGATTGCCGCGCTGAGTGCGACGCTGACGGGCCTTGTCGTTGGCGGCGTAGTCACGATACGTCGTCTCTGGCGTGCTGGCGGTCGCGACTCGATGATGTCGTTGGCGCATCTGCGGCCGCTGCTCAAGGGCGGCGCACAACTGCACCTGAATGCAGTGGGAAGCATTCTGTTGGCCAACGTGGATGTGATTGTCGTGCAGCAAACGCTGCCTCTCACGTCGACCGGGATTTATCAGTTGGCAGTGCAGGCCGCCATGCTTCCCCTCATGGTGCCGCAGGCGGCCGTGACCGTCTTTTACGGCCGAGTGTCGCGGATGGGAGCGGACGCCGCTTGGCGCCATTCGCGCCATGCCCTGCTGCTCGTTGTGTGCGGCGTGGCGCTCGTCAGTGTGGGGGCGGCGCTTCTCGCCCCGTGGGTCGTCGGCACGCTGGCTGGTCCGCGCTTTCTTGGCGCGGTTCCGCTCTTCCGAGTCCTGCTCATCGGCACGGTTGCGCAAGCATTCTCGTCGATGATGGCGCCACAATGGATCGGGCGCGGGCTGTTTCGTACGGCGTCGGCCATCACCCTCGGGCTTGGCGTGGCCACCACAATCGGCCTCCGACTGGCGGTCCCGCGTTTCGGGTTGCAAGGCGCAGTGTCGGTTGTCGTCGGAGCCTATCTGGCGGCCGCGGCGGTGAATTTGGTCTTCGCCCGGTGGGTCGATTCGCGTGCTGCAGACGACCAACACCCGATGGTGTGATCGACGTACGTTCCCGCCGTGCACCGCAGGCCAACGGGAGCTACCGTAGTACATTTGAGCATGCCACGCGAAACGCACGGAATCCTGCCAGCTGTTATCGCTGAAGCCGCGCCCGGCACGCCTGGGCGCTTCGGCTTCGGTGCGAATTGGGCTGCATATCTGCGGGACATCGACTTGCCGCGCATTGACGCCGCAACGGACGCGTTGGCGGCCCTGCTCGATCGAACGTCGCTGCATGGCGTGCGTGTTCTCGACATCGGTTCAGGCAGCGGCATTCACTCGCTGGCAGCATTCCGACTGGGTGCTCACGTCACGTCGTTTGACTTCGACGCCGAGTCCGTCGCGTGCACGTCCGCGCTGTGCGAACGCTATGGACGCGACGCGACAAGTCGTTGGACGGTCGTCGGGCAGGGATCGATCCTCGATCCGGTCTTCGTCCACGGCCTGGGCGAGTTTGGCCTTGTGTACTCCTGGGGCGTATTGCATCACACGGGTGACCTCCGACGGGCCGTGCTCGCTGCAGCGTCACGAGTGTCATCGGGCGGACAACTCGTCCTCGCGCTGTACAACGACCAAGGTTGGATCAGCAGCTATTGGACGCACGTCAAGCGATTGTACAACGCGAATGTCCTCGGCCGTATCGCCATGACGGCAATTCACCTCCCGTATCTCGCCGCCCGGTGCATGGTTCGTTTCGTGACACGCAAAGGCGCGCTCGAGCGCGGCATGTCACTGTGGCACGACTACGTCGACTGGCTGGGCGGATTCCCGTTCGAGGTGGCGTCCATTCCCGAGGTGACCGCGTGGCTCGCTCCTCGCGGTTTCGTTCTGCAGACCGTGCGGAGCGTCGGACGCCGACAGGGTTGCAACGAGTTTGTCTTTATGCGAGCGCATGCCAGCTGAGCGCTTGCGTGGCACGCACCCGCTGACACGGCCGCTCGTCGACGGTGCGATGATCACCGCGTCGCCTTGGGCCGTCTATTTCGTGGTCGCGGTGCTCGGCGCTGCGGTGCGTATCCCGCTCGCGCTCTACAATTTTTCGGCGGGGTACCTCGAAGGCGACACGTCGCTCATCAACGTCGATGGAATTGGCTATGTCCGAAAGGCAGCGGGCATTCAGGAGTCGTTCGGTGACCTGAATTGGCTGTACGATGGATTGAATTCAATCATGCTTCGGCTCGGCGGCAGCGAGCAGACGCTTTACCTGCACATGTCACTGCTGAACGTGGCGATAGCTCTCGCGTCTCCCCTCGCGGCCTGGCCCGCATTGACGGTGCTGGTGCACGATCACGAATGGCGCAATCGAGCTCGCATCGTCACCACCATTGCGCTGATCTTCTGGCCGACGTCCATCTGGATTTCCACCCAGAATATGAAGGACACCCTGCTCGCATTTCTGATTTGCGCGTTCACGAGTGCGGCAGTCATCGTGCTGCATCGCGGAGGGAAGGCAGTGACAGCGTTGCTCGTATGCGCCCTCAGCGCATGGCTGATTCTTTCACTGCGAGTCTATGCAATTGCAATTCTTGGTGCGGCACTCGCGGTCGCCATTGCCATGCGGTGGAGGGTCTATCCAGGGTTGGTAGCCTTGGCGATCCTCGCAATGACGGGCGCGGCTCTGGGACCGTTGCGACCCGCAATCGAGACGGTCCTGCGGCCTGAGAATCGTTTTTTCTTCGATCCTGAAGTGGTGAACGCCATCAATCAGCAGCGCATCGGTGAGTCAGAGGACTTTCTGCAGATCAATTCCACGTTGCCTGCCATCGCGCGTGATGCGATGCGTGCCCCGCTGAACCCCTTTCCCAGCCTTCGGTGGCGCAACGGCTATGATGGACTCCTGATGGCCCGCACCGTTATTGTCGCGCTTGTTCTCGGCGGGTTTCTCGTCTGGCTCGTTCGCTGGCAGTCGCCGCAGCGACCATTTTTCATCACGGCGCTCGTGCTCTCGTGGCTGTTTTTCTCGGTGGGCCGATCCTACTCAGGACCTCGGCAGATCTATTCGACAATCGAGCCAGCGCTCATCATTCCCGCGGCGGTCGCTGTCAGCGAAGCTGGGCGCGAGAAGTTCTGGGTGAGCAGCGCCGCCGCTGGAGTCGTCGTGCTGATCGTGTTGCTCGTGTACACGTCGCTCGCCGACTACGCGTTGGCAGCTCAGGCGCTCGGGTAGCCGCCGTGTGTGGAATTACCGGGTGGCTCGATTCGCGGCACGAAACCGGCGCAGATCGTTTGAATGCCGTCGTCCGCCACATGGCTGCCGCGATCCGTCACAGGGGTCCTGATGGTGCCGGCGTCTGGTGCGACGAACAGGCAGGAATCGGCCTCGGACACCGGCGTCTCGCGATACTCGATCTGACGGTCGAAGGACACCAGCCGATGCTGTCGTCCACCGGCCGCTACATCATTGCGTTCAACGGAGAGATTTACAACTTCGCCAGTCTGCGCCGCGAACTCGAGGACAGCCATGGTGCATCCATTGCGTGGCGTGGACACTCGGACACCGAAATTCTTCTGGCCGTCGTCGAGCGCCTCGGAGTGCGCGAGGCCGTTGCGCAATTGAATGGGATGTTCGCCATCGCGATCTGGGACCGACGTGAGAATGACTTGTGGCTCGCGCGGGATCGGGCCGGCGAAAAGCCGCTCTACTTCGGCTGGTGCGGCAGGAATTTTCTGTTCGGATCGGAGTTGAAGGCACTCCGCGCGCATCCTGACTGGAGCGCATCGCTCGATCAAGGGGCGCTGGCGCTGTTCCTCCGCCATGGCTACATCCCGACGCCATACAGTGCATACAGCGGTATCTCGAAGCTTGCCGCAGGTTCCATTCTTCGCATCCCCGCAGGCGCAACACCGTCAACGCGCCTCGCGCCCGAACGCTATTGGTCTGCCGCGAGCGCGGCGACTCGCGGTCTTGCCGCACCCTTTCAGGAGGACGACGCCAGCATCCTCGAGCGATTGGATGTGCTCCTCCGTGACGCCGTCAGTTTGCGAATGGTCGCGGATGTTCCGCTCGGGGCATTTCTCTCGGGTGGGATCGATTCCTCCCTGGTCGTCGGGATAATGCAGGCGCTTTCGCCGCGGCCCATCCGGACGTTCTCGATCGGTTTCCGGGAAGATGCGTTCAATGAGGCCGTACACGCGAAAGCGGTGGCCAACCACCTCGGCACGGACCATACAGAGTTTTACGTGACCGCTCAGGAGGCGCGGGACGTCATTCCACGTTTGCCCTCGATCTACGACGAACCTTTTGCCGACTCGTCGCAGATTCCGACGCATCTGGTCTGCGCGCTCGCGCGCGAGCACGTGACCGTGGCACTCACAGGCGACGGTGGCGACGAACTCTTCGGAGGCTATCAGCGGTACTTCATAGGACGCGACCTCTGGAGGAGAATGGCACCCGTACCACGCAGTGTGCGGCGAGGGATCGCAACTGGACTCACTGCGCTGTCGCCGGACGCGTGGACGACCGCAGCGCGCACGGTGCGCGCCATGCTGCCTCGCCGTCTGCAGCGCGCCGATCTCGGTGTCATGGTACACAAAGTCGCGCGAATCCTCGGGGCCCGCGACGAAAACGCGTTCTATCTCGGACTTGTCTCGCAGGAGGATGATCCGCGCGCACTGATCGGAGCGGCTGAGCACCCGACGTGGCTTTCCGGCTTGCACGCAATGCCGTCCCTGCCGACGCTTACCGATCGAATGATGTTCCTCGATCTTGTGACCTATTTGCCGGACGACATTTTGGTCAAGGTGGATCGCGCTGCGATGGCGGTTGCACTGGAGGGGAGAATCCCGCTGCTCGACCACCGGATCATCGAGTTCGCATGGCAGCTGCCAGCGCGCATGAAGGTCCGAAATGGTGAAGGGAAGTGGGCGCTGCGTCGTCTGCTGGATCGATACGTGCCGCGCGAGCTGGTCGACCGACCGAAGACCGGCTTCGGAGTACCGATTGATCAATGGCTTCGCGGACCGCTCCGTGAGTGGGCGGAGGCGCTTCTCGAACCACGTCGACTGACACAGCAAGGCCTGCTCGACGTTGCGTGGGTACGGCGAGTGTGGCAGGCCCACTTGAGCGGTGCCGTCCCTGCGCACTACTGGCTTTGGAACATCCTCATGCTGCAAAGCTG
>JANLPZ010000178.1:0-29446 GCA_031367535.1 Gemmatimonadaceae bacterium | reverse complement strand
CTGCTGCGCAACCTCGCCACCTCGCTCATCGAGCAGGGTGCGATCGAAACCACCGAAGCCAAGGCCAAGGAGCTTCGTCCCTTTGTGGAGAAGCTCGTGACCAAGGCCAAGGCCGGCACGGTGCACGCGCGCCGTCTGGCGGGTCGTCACATCCACAAGCGTGGTGCGGCGGACAAGCTGTTCCAGGAGTGGGGGCCGAAGTTCGCCACCCGCGCCGGCGGCTACACCCGCATTCTGAAGACCGGTCATCGCCACGGCGATGGCGCGGAAATGGCACGCATTGAATTCGTGGAGAACTGAGTCATGGCTATCGATCGTCACCGCTGCTACGTCTGCAAGAAGGGCGTCACGTTCGGCAACAACGTGTCGCATGCGAACAACCGCGTGCGTCGCACCTGGCGTCCGAATCTGCAGGTCATGCGCATCCTCGACACTGATGGCAAGATCATCAAGGTCAAGGCCTGCACGTCCTGCATGTCGGCCGGCAAGATTCATCGCGCACCGCGCGGTGTCCCCACGGTCGCCTGAGCTGCGACTGCGGTGATGCAGCGATGATCGCGGTCAGCGCGGGGGAGTCCTTCGAGGGCTCCCCCGCGTTGTTTTTCCTCCATCAGGAGCGGGCATGGCGCGAGTTCTGATCACAGGAGTCACCGGCCAGGATGGTGTACTGCTCGCCGAACAGCTCATCGCGCGCGGCGATCGCGTGATCGGCACTACGCGGGGCGATCCACTCGAAGCGCGCTCCCGACTGTCGGCGGCGTCCGCGGCGGTTCAGCTCCGCGAGCTCGATCTGCGCGAGCCCCGCTCGATCGATGCACTGATCGCAGATACGCTGCCTGAGCAGATCTATCATCTCGCCGCACCGGCGCAGCCGAATCTGGCGTGGAAATCGCCCGCCGATGCGACGGACGGACTGTGCACCGTGCCGGCGCGATTGCTCGAATCGATGCTGCGGCATGTGCCAACTGCAAGGTTGGTGTACGCGGGATCGTGTCAGGTGTTCGGACCAGACTCCAATGCACCGCAGAACGAGTCGACGCCATTCACGCCGCGCACACCGTATGGCGCGGGCAAGGCGTACGGCGCGCTGCTCGTGGCGGCGTTCCGCGATGGGCGCGGGTTGCATGCCAGCACGGCGCTGCTCTTCAATCACGAATCGGCGCGTCGGCAGGCGGAGTATGTGACGACGAAGATCTGTCGCGCAGCCGTGCGCATTGCGGCGGGCGATCGCACGGCCACGCCACTCACACTTGGGGCCACGGCGGTGATACGCGATTGGGGCCACGCGCGTGATCACATGGACGCGCTGGTCCGCATGGCGGATGCGACGACTCCAGGCGACTACGTGATCGGCACCGGAGTCGGACGCACGGTGGCGGACTTCTGTGCGGCAGCATTCACGCGCGTGGGGCTCGACTGGAAGCAGCATGTCGTCCACGATCCGGGGCTGTCCCGTGCCGGCGACGTTCCCGCGCTGGTCGCCGACCCGCAACGGGCTGCGGAGCGCCTCGGCTGGCAGGCTACGACGCCATTTGAATCGCTGCTCGACGAGATGCTCGACGCGGCGCGAGTCGCGCTGGCGGTTGCTCCAACACCGGTGGCGCGCTGACCGTGGGGCCACTGGCGCAAGAACGCCCAAACTGCGCCCAGCTTGGGGTCGGGTGAGGCTATATTTCGAGGCTGATCGCCAGCCTTTTTCGTCCCGCCCGTTTTGCGTCCATGCCGAAGCGTTCTGACTTGCATCGCATCCTGATCATCGGATCTGGCCCTATCGTCATCGGCCAGGCCGCTGAGTTCGACTACTCGGGTACGCAGGCCACCAAGGCGCTTCGCGAGGAAGGGTACGAAGTCATCCTGGTGAATTCGAATCCGGCCACGATCATGACGGATCCGGAGATGGCCGATCGCACCTATGTGGAGCCCGTCACGCCCGAGTTCGTCGAGAAGGTGATCGCGGCGGAACGTCCCGACGCGCTGCTGCCGACGATGGGTGGACAGACGGCACTCAACGTCGCGCTCACGCTCTACGACACCGGGGTGCTCGACAAATACGGCGTACAACTCATCGGCGCCAATGCGCGTGCGATTCGTGTCGCGGAAGATCGTCAGGAATTCGCCGCGGCGATGGCGCGGATCGGGCTGTCGGTGGCGAAGGGTGGATTTGCCCACACGTGGGACGAGGCGCACGCGCTGCTCGAGGACACCGGCTATCCGGCGATCATCCGTCCGTCGTTCACGCTCGGGGGATCGGGTGGTGGCGTGGCGTACAATCGTGAGGAGTACGAAACGATCGTGCGTCGTGGACTCGACGAGTCGCCGACGTCGCAGGTGCTGATCGAACGCAGTCTCCTTGGCTGGAAGGAATTCGAGCTCGAAGTGATGCGCGATTGCGCCGACAACGTGGTGATCGTGTGTACGATCGAGAATCTCGATCCGATGGGTGTGCACACCGGTGACTCGATCACCGTGGCACCGGCGATGACGCTCACCGACCGTGAGTATCAGACCATGCGCGATGCCGCGTGCGCGATCATTCGCGAAATCGGTGTCGAGGCCGGCGGCTGCAACATTCAGTTCACGGTCAATCCTGCGAATGGCGAACTGCTCGTCATCGAGATGAACCCGCGCGTGTCACGCTCATCGGCGCTGGCCTCGAAGGCGACCGGTTTTCCGATCGCCCGCATCGGTGCCAAGCTCGCCGTCGGCATGACGCTCGATGAAATCCCGAACGACATCACGAAGACCACGCCGGCCAGTTTCGAGCCGGTGCTCGACTATGTGGTAGTGAAGTGTCCACGTTTCGCGTTCGAGAAATTCCCGGCCGCCGATCCGCGCCTGACGACGCAGATGAAGAGTGTCGGCGAAAGCATGGCGATCGGTCGCACGTTCAAGGAAGCGTTGCAGAAGGGACTGCGCGCGCTCGAAACCGGTCGGTCCGGCTGGGAAGTCGGTCCGCGGCTGATTGACGATCGCCTTGCGGACAGTTCGATGGAGACGTTGCGCGGCATGCTCCGTCAGCCGACACCTGAGCGCATTTTTCAGGTGAAGCGTGCGATGCAGGCCGGCATGAGCGATGCTGAACTGTTCGAGATCACGGCGATCGATCCGTGGTTCCTGTCGCAGATGCGTGAGTTGCTCGACGCGGAACTCGAGTACGCGTCGCTCGGCGACGTGACGCCGCCGTTGCTGCGTCGCATGAAGCGGATGGGTTTCTCAGATCGTCAGCTCGGCGCGCTGCGCGGCGAAACCGAACAGGCGGTGCGCTCCCGTCGTCACGCGCTCGGACTGCGACCGTCATACAAGATGGTCGACACCTGTGCTGGCGAATTTCCGAGTGCAACGCCGTATCTCTACTCGAGCTACGACGAAGAGAGCGAAGCGCCGCGCAGCGGCCGCAAGTCGGTGGTGATTCTCGGCTCCGGCCCGAATCGCATCGGGCAGGGCGTCGAGTTCGACTACTGCTGCGTGCGCGCGGCGATGGCGCTGCGTGAGCGTGGCTTCGAGACGATCATGATCAACTCGAATCCGGAAACCGTCTCGACCGATTTCGATGTCTCGGACAAGTTGTACTTCGAGCCGCTGACGCTCGAGGACGTGCTCGAAATCGTCGAACGCGAACAGCCGATGGGTGTGATCGTGCAGCTGGGCGGCCAGACGCCGCTCAAGCTGACGCGTGGGCTCGAGGCGGCCGGCGTGAAGATTCTCGGCACGTCGCCGGACGCGATCGACATCGCCGAAGATCGCCGTCGTTTCGATGCGATCGCCCGGTCACTCGGCATTCAGCAGCCGGCCAACGGCACGGCGACGAGTGTCGAGGAAGCCGTGGTCATCGCCGCGACGATCGGCTATCCCGTGCTGGTGCGGCCGAGTTATGTGCTCGGCGGTCGCGCGATGCAGGTGGTGTACGACGACGCCTCGTTGCGCGACTACTTCGAGACAGCGGCGCGCGTGTCGGAAGAACGGCCGGTCCTCATCGATCGCTTCCTCGAGGATGCATTCGAGGCGGACGTGGATGCGATCTCCGATGGCCAGCTGGTCGTGATCGGCGGCGTCATGCAGCACATCGAGGACGCCGGCATTCACTCCGGCGACTCGGCGTGCGTGCTGCCACCAGTGCGGATTCCGGCGGAGTATCAGGATGTGATGCGGCACCACACGGTGGAGCTCGCGAAGGCGCTCGGTGTGGTGGGGCTGATCAACGTGCAGTATGCGATCCGGGACGGTGAGGTGTACGTCCTCGAGGTGAACCCGCGCGCCAGCCGCACGATTCCGTTTGTGTCGAAGGCCATCGGTGTGCCGCTGGCATCCGTCGCCGCGCGCGTGATGTGTGGCGAGACGCTGGCGGAGATCGGCTTCACCGAGGAGATCGTGCCGCCGTTCATGAGTGTGAAGGAAGCGGTGTTTCCGTTCAAGAAGTTCCGCGAGTTCGACCCGATCCTCGGGCCGGAGATGCGCTCCACCGGTGAGGTGATGGGCATCGCGGAGTCGTTCGGCATCGCGTTTGCGAAGGCACAGCTGGCGGCGGAGAATGCGTTGCCGCGCAGTGGCGCGATCTTCGTCACGGTGAACGATCACGACAAGGCCACGGTGGCGCCGATCGTGAAGCGGTTCCACGCGATGGGCTTCCGGATCATCGCAACCAGCGGCACCGCGGCGTTTCTCACGGCGCAGGGGATTCCGAGCGACAAGGTGTTCAAGGTGCACGAGGGACGACCGCACGCGCTGGACCTGATCGTGAACCGCGAGATCGTCCTGCTGATCAACACACCGATGGGCAAACACGCGCAGCGCGACGACTACACGATCCGCCAGGCGGCGATCGCGAACCGCATCGCGTACACCACGACGCTGTCGGCGGCGAGTGCCGCGTGTGATGCGATCGAGGCGATGTCGACGGCGCAGCCTGGCGTGCGTCCGCTGCAGGACTGGCACGCGATGCTGACCGCGAGTCGTTCTGCGCACCGCGCCTGATCCGTCCCGAATCCTTTCTCCATCGATCGCGATGACTTCCATTTCCGTACCGCTGCTCGACCTGAAGGCGCAACATGCGACCATCAGGGACGAAGTGATGACGATGCTGACGCAGGTGGTCGACGATCAGTCGTTCATCCTCGGGCCGATGGTCGGTCGGCTCGAGTGCGAGGTCGCGGGACTGTCGAAGACGCGCTACGCCGTCGGCTGTGCCAACGGGACTGACGCGATCCTCATCGCAATGCGCGCGCTCGGCATCGGCCGTGACGACGAAGTGGTCACGACGCCGTTCACGTTCTTTGCAACGGCCGGCACGATTCACAACGTCGGTGCGACACCGGTGTTCGCCGACATCGATCCGCTCACCTTCAACCTCGATCCGGCGGCCGCATCGGCGGCAGTCACATCGAAGACGAAGGCCGTGATCCCGGTCGACCTGTTCGGCCAGATGGCGCCGATCGAGCAGTTCCGCAGTGCACTTGGCTCGATGCCGATCATCGAGGATGCGGCGCAGTCGATCGGTGCGCGGCGCGGCGTGGACGGATTCGAGACGATGGCCGGACAGCAAGCGACGATCGGCACCTACAGCTTCTTCCCGTCGAAGAACCTCGGTGGGTACGGCGACGGGGGGATGATCGTGACGCAGGACGAAGGACTCTTCACGACCATGATGAAGTTGCGCACGCATGGCTCGATGAAGACGTACTTCCACGAGATTGTCGGCTACAACAGCCGGCTCGATGCGCTGCAGGCGGCCGTGCTGCTGGCCAAGTTGCCGCATCTCGAGCAGTGGAGTGAGGCGCGCCGCGCGAATGCGGCCTTCTACGATTCGGCGCTGGCGGATGTGGCGGATGTCGTCACACCGTACATCGACCCGTCCAACACGTCGATCTACAATCAGTATACGATTCGCGCCCAGCGGCGCGATGACCTGCAGGCGCATCTCAAGACGCACGACATCGGGTGCTCGATCTACTATCCGCTGCCGCTGCATCTCCAGCCCTGCTTCGCCTATCTCGGGTACAAGGCGGGCCAGTTCCCCGAGTCCGAACGCGCGGCGCAGGAAGTCCTGTCGTTGCCGGTATTCCCGGAGTTGACCGGCGCGCAGCGTGATGCGGTGGTCGACGCCGTGCGGTCGTTCTACGGTCGATGAACGTCGCATCGATCGCCTTCCCTCTGCACCCGACTTCGTGATGCACAAGACTCAGTTGTTGTCCCGGATCCAGTCGCAGAAGGCCGTGGTGGCCATTGTCGGCCTCGGGTACGTCGGCCTGCCACTCGCGATGGAATTCGCCGAGGCAGGGTTCAGCGTCATCGGCTTCGACGTCAGTGAGCGCGTCGTGGCGTTGCTGAATGCCGGTCAGTCGCACATTCAGGACATTCCCGCAGCGCAGGTGGCCGGGCACGTTGCCAGTGGCCGGTTTGTCGCGACCACCGATGCGGCGCGTATGCGCGACGCGGATGCGATTTCGATCGCGGTACCGACGCCGCTCGGCAAGACGCGCGACCCGGACATGACCTATGTGAATGCCGCGACGCAGGCTGTGGTGGCGCAGGCACATCCGGGATTGCTGATCGTGCTCGAAAGTACGACATATCCGGGGACGACGCGTGAAGTGTTGCTGCCAGCGCTCGAAGCGGCAGGATTCACGGTCGGCAGCGATGTGTTCCTCGCGTTCAGCCCGGAGCGCGTCGACCCGGGCAATCCGGTCTATCACACGAAGAACACGCCGAAAGTCGTTGGCGGCGTGACACCGGCCTGCACCGAAGTCGCGACGGCGCTCTACAGCGCAGTGATCGACACGGTGGTTCCGGTGTCGTCCACCGAAACGGCGGAGCTGGTCAAGCTGCTCGAGAACACGTTCCGCTCTGTGAACATCGGCCTCGTCAACGAGATCGCGATCGTCTGCGACAAGCTCGGCGTGAATGTGTGGGAAGTGATCGATGCGGCCGCGACGAAGCCGTTCGGGTACATGAAGTTCACGCCGGGCCCCGGCATCGGCGGCCACTGCATCCCGCTCGATCCGCACTATCTCGCGTGGAAAATGCGGACGCTCAACTACAAGACGCGCTTCATCGATCTTGCCAGTGAGATCAACTCGGGGATGCCCGACTACGTCGTTGAAAAGGTCTCGCGCGCGCTCAATGACACGCGCAAGGCCGTGCACGGCAGTCGTGTCCTGATCCTCGGTGTCGCGTACAAGCGCGATATCGATGACATGCGCGAGAGCCCGGCACTCGACATCATGCGGCTGCTCGAGCAGCGTGGCGCAACGGTCGTGTTCCACGATCCGCATGTCGCGATGTTCCGCGAAGACGGCCACGAATACCACAGCATCGACCTCACACCCGAGACGCTGCAGACGGCCGATGCGGTGGTCATCGTCACCGATCACAAGGCGTACGACTGGCAGTTCGTCGTTGATCATGCGGCACTCGTCGTCGACACGCGCAACGCCACCGGGCGCACAATGGCCTCACGCGCGCGGATCGTCAGTTTGGCCGACAGCGTGGTGCCGCTCACTGCAGGCACGCACTGACATGAAGGTCGCGGTCATCGGCACGGGGTACGTTGGCCTGGTGCTCGGCGCGTGTCTCGCTGACACCGGCAACGACGTTGTCTGTGCTGATCTCGATGCCAGCAAGATCGAGGGGCTGCGCCAGAATGTGCTGCCGATCTTCGAGCCAGGCCTCGACGTGATGGTGGAGCGCAATCAGCGTTCGGAACGTCTCACGTTCACGACCGACGTCGCGAGTGCCGTGCGACAGGCACAATTCGTGTTCATCGCTGTCGGCACGCCAGCGGACGAGGATGGATCGGCCGACCTGCGCTATGTGCTGGCCGCCGCCGAGACGATCGCGAAGAGCGCCGAGCGCGAGGTGGTCGTCGTCACGAAATCCACCGTGCCGGTCGGAACCGCCGAACTGATTCGCGAAGTCCTGCAGCAATACGCGCGTGTCCCTTTCCACGTCTGCAGCAATCCGGAGTTCCTCAAGGAAGGAGCGGCGGTGGATGATTTCACGCATCCGGATCGCGTGATCGTCGGCACCGATTCGCAGCGCGCGCGCGAGCTGATGGAGGAGCTGTACGAGCCTTACGTGCGTTCCGGCAAGCCGCTCATCTTCATGGATCTCGCGTCGGCCGAGCTGACGAAGTATGCGGCAAATGCGATGCTCGCCACGCGCATCAGTTTCATGAACGAGATGGCGCTGATGTGTGAAAAGGCCGGTGCCAATGTCGATCTGGTGCGCCTCGGCATCGGAAGTGATCCGCGCATCGGGCCATCGTACTTGCAGCCCGGCCCGGGCTTCGGTGGGTCGTGTTTCCCGAAGGACGTGCAGGCGCTGCTGCGCACGGCCGCCGATCATGATGTGCCGTTGCGCGTGTTGCAGTCAGTGCACGACGCCAACGAACACCAGAAGGGTCGGGCGGAGGAAAAGGTGCGCGCCCTCGTCGGTGGATCATTGGCAGGGAAGCGAATTGCCGTGTGGGGGCTCGCGTTCAAGGCACAGACGGACGACATGCGCGAGTCGCCGTCGCTGTCGCTGATTGCCGCCGTGCGCGCGCAGGGTGGAACCGTGGTGGCACATGACCCCGAGTCGCGCCGCGAGGCCACCCGTCGGCTCGGTGATCAGGTTGAGCTGGTGCCGAATGCCTATCTCGCGTGCGACGGTGCGGATGCGCTCGTGCTGATGACCGACTGGAATGAATACCGTTCGCCGGATTGGACGCGCGTGCGGAGCGCACTCCGGGCGCCGGTGGTCGTCGACATGCGCAACCTCTATTCGCCCGCGCGCATGCGGGGATTGGGATTTTCGTACGATTCCGTCGGTCGGCCGCGGTGAACCCGCCGTCGGCACCGGGGTCTATAGCTCCTGCAGGATCGCAGGCTTCCGCCGTTGGCGCCCGTTCCGGGCGATTGTCGCGTTTCACGCTCCCATGCACCGATTTCTTCACCAGCGCCCACGCCCTCACCAGTCCGAACGTGTCCAGCCGATGTCATCCCTGCGCGGGGATGGCCGGATGCTGACGCCCCGCCTGATCGAGATCCGCGTCGGTTTCCTGGTCGGTCTCGTCGCGCTGACGGCGTGCAGTGGTGGCGGATTCCGCGTCGACCGCTTCGCCGGGGAGACGATTCCGCTGTTCGAGGCCGGCATTCGCGAGCTGGACCTGAAGCACTGGGACAACGCCATTCTCGCGTTCGAGAAGCTGGCGACAGACCTGCCGGCGCGTGACACGCTGCTGCCGCGCACGCATTTCCTGCTCGGCAAGGCACGCAGTGGCAACCTCGAACATCTGCTCTCAGCGCAGGCCTTCAACAAGGTCGCCGAGAACTTCCCGGAAGATTCACTCGCCGATGACGCGATGTACGAAAGCGCCCGGCAGTATCAGGCGTTGTGGCGTTCGCCGGAACTCGATTCGCAGTATGGGACCACCGCGCAGGCCACGTTCCGCACGCTGGTCGCGGTGTATCCTGATTCACCGCGCCGGAAGGATGCCGAGGCGCAGATCGCGCTGCTCGACGAGATGTTCGCCACCAAGGAGTATCTGGCGGGCTTTTATTATCTCCGTCGCAAGGCGTACGATCCAGCGATCCTGTATTTCAAGACCGTCGTCAACACCTATCCGGACTCGAAAAAGGCGAAGGACGCCTATCTGCGGATGGTGGAGTCGTACCGCATCATTCGCTACAAGGAAGAAGCGCTGGAAGCCTGCGTGGCAGTCCGAAAGCGCTTCAGTGACGATGCCGAGGTGGCACGCACCTGCCCGCCAGTCGCCGCAGTACGCGATTCCAGCGCGGCCCCCGGCACGTCGATTCCGGCCGCGATTCCGCCGCCGCGGAAGCCCTGAGGGGCCGTGCGGATCGGCCTCTTCGGTGGCAGCTTCGACCCCCCGCATGTCGGCCATTGGCTGGCGGCGGTGGATGCGTTCGAGAGACTCGCGCTTGACCGGCTCGACTTCGTTCCGGCCCAGCAGCAACCTCTGAAAATGTCGGGGCATACGGCCACCCCATCGCAGCGGCTCACCATGCTGCGTGCGATGGTTGCGGATGACCTCCGATTCGCCGTCAATCCGGCCGAAATCGAACGTGGGGGATTATCCTTTACCGTTGACACGGCAGCGGCCTATCGCGAATCAGGGCCGGACGACGAGCTGTTTCTGCTGCTGGGCGCGGATGCCGCATCCGGGCTCGCTCGATGGAAGGAACCGGAGCGTTTGCTGCGCCTCGTGCACTTGGTCGTCCTCACCCGCGGAGCGGAGACATTCGCTCCGATGGGCGTTGGCCACGATGCACAGATTCTGGCGACGCGCCGTGTCGATGTGAGTTCCACGGAGGTGCGTCGTCGCGCAAGCGAGGGGCGCTCATTGCGAGGATTCGTCCTGGACGCCGTGGCGGAGCAGATCCGCAGCGCGGCGCTGTACCAATAGGGGAGAGCGATGCTCAAGGATGTGCTGGGAAAGCTGTTTGGCACGCGCCATCAGCGTGAAGCCAGGCGTGTCAAGCCGATCATCGAAGAGATCCACGTCCAGGAAGCGGCGCTGGTGTCTCTCGATGACGAAGCCCTGCAGGCGCAGACCACGAAGTTCCGCGAGATACTCGCGGACCGGACCGGCGCGCTCGAGGCACGGGTTGCGGAACTCAAGGAAGCCAAGCGCTCGGCGGCCGATCCCGTCGAACGCGAACGCATCGACACTGACCTCGTCGGCAACGATGGCCAGGGCGGCGCGGAAGGTGAGCTGCGTGATGCGATTTCCGAGACGCTCGATCAACTGCTGCCGGAGGCGTTCGCCACGGTGCGCGAAGCCGCGCGTCGGCTGAAAGGATCGACGGCCAATGTCACCGGGCACCCGCAGCTCTGGGACATGGTCCCGTACGACGTGCAGCTCGCCGGCGGTATTCAGTTGCACCTCGGCCGCATCGCGGAAATGGCGACCGGCGAAGGCAAGACGCTCGTTGCGACGCTGCCGTTGTACCTGAACGCACTGGCCGGACGCGGTGTGCATCTCGTGACGGTGAACTCGTATCTGGCCCGTCGCGACTCGCAGTGGATGGGGCATCTGTTCTCGTGGCTCGGCCTGTCGGTCGCCTGCCTCGATGACACCGAGCCCGGGTCGTTCGAACGCCGCGCCGCGTACAATGCCGACATCACGTACGGCACGAACAACGAGTTCGGCTTCGACTACCTGCGCGACAACATGGTCCACTCACTGGACCAGCGCGTGCAGCGCAAGCACTACTACGCGATCGTCGACGAAGTCGACTCGGTGCTGATCGACGAAGCCCGCACGCCGCTGATCATCTCGGGCCCGGTGGGCAACGAGAACGATGCGATGTACCAGGCGCACAACGCGTCGGTCGCAAAGTTGATCCGTGAGCAGGATTCGCTCGTGAATCAGCTCGTGGCGGACGGCGAACGCATGATGGAGAAGGATCCGGAGGGCGCCAGCCTGCTGTTCTACAAGGCGCAACTCGGCGGACCGAAGAACAAGAAGCTGTTCAAGATCCTCGGCGAAACGGGCGTCAAGCAGCTGGTGCAGAAGCGCGAGCTCGAGCACCTCGCGGACCGCAAGCTGCCGGCCGCCAAGCAGCAGTTCAGCGACATCGAGGACGAACTGCATTTCGTGCTCGACGAACGTGGACACACGGTGCACCTCACCGACCGCGGTGTCGACCTGATGACCAAGATGACCGGCGAGGCGTTCCTGCTTCCCGACATCTCCGTCGAAATCGGTCGCATCGACGCGTCGACTGAGCTCGAGCCGCAGCAGAAGCTCGAACAGCGCGCGCTGCTCAACCGTGAGTACGCGATGCGCAGCGAACGATTGAACATCGTGCATCAGCTGCTGCGTGCCTACGCGCTGTACGAGAAGGATGTGAACTACGTCGTGCAGGATGCGCAGGTGCTCATCGTCGACGAGTTCACCGGGCGCACGATGCCGGGACGTCGCTGGTCGGAAGGGCTGCACCAGGCGGTCGAAGCGAAGGAAGGCGTGCAGGTGAAGGGTGAGACGCAGACGATGGCGACGATCACCATTCAGAACTACTTCCGCATGTACGAAAAGCTCGGCGGCATGACCGGTACCGCCGAGACGGAAGAGACGGAATTCCATCAGATCTACAAGCTGGAAGTGTCCGTCATTCCGACGAACCGCGACATCATTCGCGACGATCGTCAGGATCTCGTCTTCAAGACGCGGCGCGAGAAGTACAACGCGATCGTCGAGGAAGTGAAGCGCCTGCACGAACTCGGTTTTCCGATTCTCGTCGGTACGGTGAATGTCGAAGTGTCGGAGACGATCGCGCGCCTCATTCAGCGCGCCGGCATGAAGTGCAGCGTGCTGAATGCGAAGTACCATCAGCGCGAAGCGGAGATCGTCGCGGAAGCAGGTCAGCCGGGCGCGATCACGATCGCGACCAACATGGCCGGCCGCGGTACCGACATCAAACTCGGCGCCGGCGTGACGACAGGGAAGCCGTCACAGATTCACGATGTCGACGGCAAGCTGATCGACATCACGGAAATCGGTGGGCTGCACATCATCGGATCGGAGCGCCACGAGTCACGTCGTATCGATCGCCAGTTGCGCGGTCGTGCCGGCCGTCAGGGCGACCCGGGGTCGAGCCAGTTCTTCCTGTCGCTGGAAGACGATCTGATGCGCCTCTTTGGATCGGAGCGCATCGCCAAGCTGATGGACCGCCTTGGTGCGCAGGAGGGCGAGATGCTCACACATCCGCTCATCACGCGCAGCATCGAGCAGGCACAGAAGCGCGTCGAGCTGCAGAACTTCCAGGCGCGCAAGCGCCTGCTCGAGTATGACGACGTCATGAACCAGCAGCGCGAAGTCGTGTATTCGCTGCGCTCGTTCGCACTCGAGGGCGGTGAAGAACTGCGTGGCGAAGCGCGCAAGATGGTCGAGAAGGCCGTCGGGCGTCGCGTCGAACTCGGCCTCGCGGATTTCGAGTCGCCCGATCAGTGGGATCTGGCCGCGCTGCAGCAGGATCTGCTGATGCAGTATCTGCTGCAGGTGCCGGCGTTCGCCGCCGGCGCGGCGAATCGTCCCGGTGATGTGCCGCAGGCACAGGCGGCGGCGGTGGAGGCGGCATCAGAAACATTCGACACGAAACTCGTCGAGCTGGATTCGATTGCCGACGAGACAGGCGTCGGATTCTCCGGACGCATGCTGTCGCTCGTGATGCTCAACGTGCTTGACGAGAAGTGGAAAGATCATCTCTACGATCTGGACCAGCTGCGCAACGCGATTCACTATCGCTCGTGGGGCCAGAAGGATCCGCTCGTCGAGTACAAGCAGGAGGCCTACACGATGTTTGTGGACCTCATGCAGGACGTGTATCACACGTTCTCGGAGCGGTTCATGAAGGCGCAGCTGGTGGTGAACGAGCAGGAACCGTTGCCGTTGCCACCGATGGACATGGCGGCGTTCAGCCCGCCACCGGCCCCGAACGGCACCGCGCAGAATGGCGCCGCACCGACCCGGCGCTACAACTCGTTCGGCATTCTCGAGGACATCCCGCCGGAAGAGCTCGCGACGCGGGCCCCAGTCGAAGAGTCGAAGCGTGACCGGAAGGACAAGAAGCGGAAGTGAACGTTTGACTCTGTAGCACCAGCGGGGCGCCACCGGCACCGGGGCGCCCCGCTGGTGTTTGTCGTGCTGCGGTGGTCAGCGTCCGAGTCTGAACAGCGTGCTCAGTCCGAGGCGTGCACCGAAGTCCACGACGCGCTCACCGGTGATCGCATGTGCACTGAGATCACCGCGGAGCTGCAGGACCCGCGTCAGCGCGACGCGCGTGCCAGCAAAGGCCGACGCGCCCCAGTGATCCACGTATTCGTACGACGTGCGCGCGGGACCGGCGCCCGCGACCAGCGCGAATCGGGGCCCGACCGGAATGTTGTGCACGTAGCGAAACGAGAACGTCGTCACGCGAAACGTCGCGCCGCCAGGCAGCGGACCGCCGGTGGCGCCGGGCCGGCCACCGCCCCGCACGTCCTGTCGCCCGTACGTCGCCTCGACTTCAAATTCGGAACGTGATGTCACGAATGCGCCGACGCGACTGCCGATGGCGGGGCCGCTGCGCAGGTTCCAGACCGGATCGAGGCGCCACTGCTGTCCGAACAGACCGAGTTCGAGGCTGCCGGGTTCCTGCACCGTGAGGTTCCCGGAGCGTCGGTCGCGCGCCGTCGGGCCCGCGACGGGACCAAGCAACGCCTGGATGCCGGTGCGCAGGCCGAACTCAGTGGCGCCGCTGGTCGGCAGATAGTTGAAGATCGCATCCGAGCGCAGCGCGTATCGTCCGCTGATGATCGTGCGCACGCCAAGCAGCACATCGGGGCCGAAATTGTACGTGACTTCGTAGTCGCTGCGCGCGAGTCCGGCGCCGAGGATCAGTCCGGAATAGTCGCTCAGTGGCACGGTATAGGTGGTGCGCGCGACCAGCTGGTTGTAGCGGCGGCGGAGTGGATTCCCGACACCATCCACCATGCTCGTTGACGCCTCGAGTTCGAGCCCCACGCCGCGATGCAGGTTGACTCGGCCACGCAGCCCAAGGCTCAGCGGCGCGCGCGTCTCGAAGCGCGACTGCTCGGGTGCGACCCTCGTGATCTGACCATAGGCGCCGATTTCCATCGAGCCTGGCGCCTGGGCGAGCAGGGCGGAATGCAGCAGCACGCTGCAGCCGATGGCAACCAACCCGGTCCGACACAAACTCATGACGTTTCGGTGGCGGTGAGAGAGTCCGGGGCGATCGGGCGCGGCGGCACCGCGGACCACCGGCGAACGATACCCGTGGATGGGCCTGCACCGCGAGGGGCCGACGTGCGTCGGATCGGTACCGGCATTCGGGTCGGTTGGACGCATCGTCGGTGGTCCGATTCCCGACTTCACCCCGACCAGGACCCCCATGTCATTCCCGGCACCGTTCGTGACAACTGACCGTTCACTCCGTACGACTACCGCCGGCGTCGCATCTCCGCTAATACCAATAGAGCGCATGGCACCGGCCGAGCGTCCGCGCGAACGATTGCGAGCGCTCGGCGCCCGCTCATTGGGGGCGGCAGAATTGCTGTCGGTGATTCTGGGCAGCGGGATGCGTGGCCGTTCATCGCTGATCATTGCGCATGACGTGCTGGCGGAGGTCGGCGGATCGTTGCGGGTGCTCGCCGGCCGTCCAGTTGCCGCAATCGGCAGCATCGCAGGTGTTGGTCCCGCGCGGGCGATGGCGATCGTGGCGGCGCTGGAACTGGGGCGACGCACGGCGGCTGAACCGCACGGACAACGGGTGACCGTGCATTCGCCGCAGGATGTGGTGGCCGCATTTGCACCGCATCTGGAGGCGCTGTCGGTCGAGGAGTTTCACATCGCGATTCTCGATGCGCAGCATCATCTGGAACGCGACGTGCTCGTGACGCGCGGCATTCTCGATTCCTCGCTCGTGCATCCGCGTGAAGTATTCCGGGAAGCGATCGCCGAGCGCGCCGCGTCGATCATCCTGGTGCACAATCATCCGAGTGGTGATCCGACGCCGTCGCCGGAAGATCGGATGGTGACATCGCAGCTCGTCGCGGCGGGAACACTGCTGGGTATTCCGGTACGGGACCATGTCGTGATCGGGCGGGGCAGGTACGTGAGCTTTGCGGAGGCTGGGTGGCTATCGACGGTTCGGTGAAGCTGACGGATGAAGTCTTTCCGGGATGGGGCGCGGGTAGCCCTTTGCCGGCGCGTCTCGATCGCGACCTGCTGCAGCGCGCGTATCGCTACAGCGCGCGCGCGCATACCGGTCAGAAGCGTCGTTCGGGCGAGGACTACGTCGTGCACTGCGTGCAGGTCGCGCGCATCCTCGCCGATCTCCAGCTCGACTCCGTCACGATCGCCGCCGGCCTGATTCACGACGTGGTCGAGGACACCGCCATCACGGTGCCTGATGTCGAACGCGAATTCGGACCTGAGATCGCGCAGATCGTGGATGGTCTGACGAAGATCGGCAATCTGCCGTTCACGTCGAAGGAAGAGCGACAGGCCGAGACTTATCGCAAGCTGCTGCTGTCGGTCGCGCGTGACGCGCGCGTGATCATCATCAAGCTCGCCGACCGCCTGCACAACATGCGGACGCTCGACTGGATGCCCGATGACAAGAAGCGCCTCATCGCGCAGGAAACGCGCGATATCTACGCGCCGCTCGCCCATCGCTTCGGCATGGCGAAAGTGCGCTGGGAGCTCGAGGACCTGGCCTTCAAGTATCTCGAGCCGGACGAGTATCGCACGCTCGCGCGGCAGGTCAGCACGCGTCGTGGCGAACGTGAGGAACTGATCGCGCAGATGGCGCTGCCGCTCAAGGAGCGCTTCGACCTGGCCGGTCTGCACGACGCCGACGTCTCTGGACGACCGAAGCATCTCTGGTCGATCTGGAAGAAGATGCAGAAACGCAACAAGCCGTACGAGGAGATCTTCGATCTGCTCGCGATTCGTGTGCTCGTCGATTCCATTCCCGATTGCTACCACGCGCTCGGCGTGATCCACGAGAAGTGGAAGCCGGTGCAGGAACGCATCAAGGACTACATCGCGCAGCCGAAGTCGAACGGCTATCAGTCGCTGCACACGACCGTGTTCGGACCGAGCAAGCAATTGTTCGAGATCCAGATCCGCACGCGCGAAATGCACCAGACGGCCGACTACGGTATCGCGGCGCACTGGTTGTACAAGGAAGGCTCGAAGGAGCAGGGTGATCTGGATCGCCATCTGGCGTGGTTCCGCCAGGTGCTCGAATTCCAGCTCGACACCAAGTCGCCGGACGAGTTTCTCGAGTTCCTCAAGCTCGACCTGTATCAGGACGAGATCTTCGTGTTCACGCCGACCGGCGATGTGGTGCAGTTGCCGAAAGGCGCGACGCCGATCGACTTCGCATTCGCGGTGCACACTGCTGTTGGACTCCGATGCCAGGGCGCGAAGGTCAACGGTCGCATCACGCCGCTGTCGCGACCGCTCAAGAATTCAGAGACGATCGAGATCCTGACGTCGCCGTCGGCCAAGCCGAGCCGTGACTGGCTGGCGCATGTGCGCACGAGTCGCGCACGCGCCAAGATCCGTCAGTATCTACGGCAGGAAGAGCAGGTCACGAGTCAGAAGCTTGGCCGCGAAATTCTGGAACGCGAAGTGCGCCGCCGCCGACTCGGCAAGGTCACCGACGACATGCTGAATGGTGTCGCCAAGTCACTCGGCCTGACCGATGCCGTGCATGTACTGGCCGCGATCGGGCAGGGCGAGATCCAGACGCTGAACGTGATCAAGGTGCTGTTCCCGTCCGTCGACGACGCGGTGGAGCCGGCGAAGCCGAGTGTGATCGAGCGGCTGGTCAACAAGGTGCGCGGCACCGAGAACGATCGTGGCGTCAAGATTCAGGGCGTCGACGGAGTGATGGTCCGGTATGCGCAGTGTTGTCAGCCCGTGCCCGGCGATGAAGTCGTCGGCTACGTGACACGCGGCCGCGGCGTGAGCATCCATCGCGCCGATTGCCCGAACCTGCTGCCACTCGCGCACGAACCGGAGCGGCGGCTCGAGATCGACTGGCAGGAGAAATTCGGTGAGCGCTTCATCGTGCGCCTCGCGCTCGAAGGCACGGACCGCCGCGGTCTGTACGCCGATGTCGCGAGCGCCGTCAGCAGCACCGGGACCGACATCCGCCAGATGGATCTCAAGGCGATCGATGGCCGCGCCGTCGGCGCCATGATGGTCGAAGTCGAAAACCTCCAACATCTCCAGCAGATCGTGAAAGCCGTCCGCCGCGTGAAAGGCATCAGCGACGTTGCGAGGCGCGAGCGGATCTCGACCGAGGAATAGCGCGGTCGGCATCGCCAACTGCTCTGGGTGGATAGGGCGGGGAGGCCGGAGAGTGCATCGTATTCGCGCTTTCTTGCATCGCGTGGCATCGCAACTGCCTTGGGTGGGGAGCGCACCGAGCGCGCGGAGGGCTCGCGATGCCACGCCCTGCCCACCGCGCACCGAAGACTTTTTTAACAGCAGTTCCAACAAAAGTCTGCGATGGCTCGCGCTGCGCCGAACGCTGCAAACGGCGCACTCTCCGACCTCCCCGTGCTATCCCCCCAGAAAAGGTCAGCGATGCCCCGTATCGCAGAGATCGCTGCACGTGGCGCACTCGGAGTGCTCCGAGACCTCTCCGCCAAAGGCTCTTCGAGAGGTCCGCCAAGACAGAGCACGCAGTCCTCGCACTCCCCGAATAAACGCCGATAGTCTATCTTTCGCGCATGCCAGAATCGCTGTTCGACCTCCAGGCGCCGTATTTGCCGGCCGGGGACCAGCCGCGGGCGATCAAGGAGCTCACGTCGGGCCTCGAGCGCGGGGACCGGTACCAGACGCTGCTCGGCGTCACCGGCTCGGGCAAGACCATGACGGTCGCCAGTGTCATCGCGCACTGGGGGCGGCCGACGCTCGTGCTCTCGCACAACAAGACGCTCGCCGCGCAGCTGTACGGGGAACTGAAGGGCTTCTTCCCGAAGAATGCGGTCGAGTATTTCATCTCGTATTACGACTATTATCAGCCGGAGGCGTATGTCCCCTCCAGCGATACGTACATCGAGAAGGACGCGTCGATCAACGAGGACATCGATCGTCTGCGCCTGCGCGCGACGTCGAGCCTGATGGAACGCGAGGATGTCGTGATCGTGTCGACCGTGTCTGCGATCTACGGCCTCGGTGACCCGGTGTCGTATCGCGAGCGCATGATCAGCGTCGATCAGGGCCAGAAGATCGCACGCGATGATCTACTCCGACTGCTGGTCGGTATCCAGTATCAGCGCAACGATGTCGCGTTCGATCGTGGCACGTTCCGCGTGCGCGGCGATACCGTCGAGATTTTTCCCGCGTACGAAGAACAGGCGGTGCGCGTCGAGTTCTGGGGCGACGAAGTCGAACGCATCACGAAGATCGATCCGATCACCGGCGGCCTGATCGCCTCGCTCAAGCGTGCCGCCGTGTATCCGGCGAAACACTTCATCACCAGTCGCCCGTCGCTCGAGAAAGCCGCGAAAGCGATTCGTGAGGAACTGGCCGAGCGGCTGACGATGCTCCGCAACGACGGCAAACTCCTCGAAGCGCAACGCCTCGAAGGTCGGACGAATTTCGATCTCGAGATGATGGCCGAAATCGGGACCTGCGCCGGCATCGAGAACTATTCACGGCATCTCTCGGCACGGAATGCCGGCGATCGGCCGGCCTGTCTGTTCGACTACTTTCCTGATGATTTCGTGGTGGTGGTCGACGAGTCGCACGTCACGCTGCCACAGATTCGCGGCATGTACAACGGCGACCGAGCGCGCAAGCTGACGCTGGTGGACTACGGCTTCCGTCTGCCGAGTGCGCTCGACAACCGCCCGCTCGTGTTCGACGAATTCCTTGCGCTGACGCCGCGCCTGATCAACGTCTCGGCCACGCCAGGCTTGATCGAACTGGAGCTGAGCGAAGGTGTGGTCGTCGAGCAGGTGATTCGACCAACGGGACTCGTCGATCCGCAGATCGAGATCCGGCCTGTGCGTGGGCAGGTCGACGATCTGTTGCACGAGATCCGCATTCGCGAACGCAAGGACGAGCGTGTGCTCGTGACCGTGCTGACGAAGCGCATGGCGGAGGACCTCAGCGACTACCTGCAGCAGGTCGGCGTGCGCGTGCGGTACATGCACGCCGACATCGATGCGATCGAACGGATGGAGATCGTGCGCGGGCTCCGACTCGGTGAGTTCGACGTGCTGATCGGCATCAACCTGTTGCGCGAAGGGCTCGACATGCCGGAGGTGTCGCTGGTCGCGATTCTCGACGCGGATCAGGAAGGCTTCCTCCGCAGCGATCGCTCATTGATCCAGACCGTTGGTCGCGCCGCCCGTCATCTCGAAGGGCGCGCGATTCTCTACGCGGACCGGATCACGGACTCGATGCAGCGGTGCATCGACGAGACGGATCGTCGTCGCACGATTCAGGTCGCACACAACGAAGCGAACGGCATCACGCCACGCGGCGTGCGCAAGAGCATCGAGCAGGTTCGCTTCTCCACACGTGTCGCCGATGCGCGCATGGAAGAGGCCGAGGAGACGGATGGCTCTCCGCTGGCCGACTATGGCCAGAAGAAAGTGGCGGAGCCGGCTGGCGGGTACAACGCGGCCGATGTACCGGCGCTGATCGCGCAGCTCGAGAAGGAGATGCAGGTCGCCGCGAAGGAGCTCGACTTCGAGGCCGCGGCGCGGTTGCGCGATCAGCTGTTTGAATTGCGGGTGCGCAGTGGTGACACGGCGGGAGCGCGCACCGGGGTGTCATCACTGGCGGCCGATGCCGCCGGCAAGGGATCGAAAGGCGGTCGCGGCGGGCGCGGTGGCGCGAGGAAATCACGTGGCCGCTGAGGTGCGTCAATCGATTCAGCGCCTGACGCTGCGTGAGCTCGAGGCGCGTGGCCTCGCGATCGGTCGCGAGTTGCGCGCGCCGGCACTGGTGACGCTGATGGGTGAGCTCGGCGCGGGGAAGACGACGCTCGTGCAGGCGATCTGTCGCGGACTCGGCGTCACCGAACCTGTGACCAGTCCAACCTTCGCGCTGATTCACGAGTACGTCGCACCGCGTGTGCGCGTCGTCCACTGCGACCTGTATCGTCTCGAGACTGAGCGGGACGTCGCATCGCTCGGTCTCGATGATGTACTCGCCGATCCACACGCGATTGTGCTGGTCGAGTGGCCCGAGCGCGCCGGTCAGTTGCTTCCAGATCCGACGTTGCGCGTCATGCTGGCGCATGTGCCTGACAACGACGTCGCGCGTGACTGTTCCGAGGTGTGGTCGGCATGACGCGGCGCGTGCAGCTCGCGATCGACGCCAGCGCGGGAGCGGCATCGGTCGCACTGTTCATCGATGACGTGTTGCAGGCCTCGCGTCGCATCGAGCGACAGGGCTCTGCAGAACTGCTGGCGCCAACCATCGCCGAGCTGCTTGCGCACGCGGCAATCGCCGCGCGCGAGTTGACCGACGTGATCGTCGGCGGTGGCCCGGGAAGCTTCACGGGGCTGCGTGTGGCCGCGGCACTTGGCAAAGGACTCGCGCGCGGCAGTGGTGCGCGTCTGCACGCGGTGCCGTCACTGCCGTTGATCGCCACCGCGAAGGCCAACGCGCCTGCCGGAACGTGTCTCTGCGTGCTCGACGCGTTGCGTGGTGAATGGTTCGTGCAGACTGTCACGAAGCATGTCGACAACTCATGGTCTGTCGACTCAGCCGTCGAGCGCGTTGCAGTTGCACTGGTGCATGCTCGTGCGACAGCGATTGGATGCCCAATTGTCGGACCGCCGATCGACGTCGCGGAGCAGCCCGATGTGAGCGGCGCATTGCAGATCGGTGTCGTCGAGGTCTCTCGTGACGCGTGGGAGCCGGACTACGGCCGACTCGCCGAAGCGCAGGTGCAGTGGGAAACTGCCCATGCGCGCCCGCTGCCAACGGCGTGACGACGATCGTGCTGCGGCAGGCGCGGGTCAGTGATCTCGATGCGGTGCTCCGCATCGAGCATCGTGTCTTCTCCGACCCGTGGTCGCCGGACTCATTCGCGCCGGAGTTCGACGATCCGTACACGTGGTTTCACGTGGCGGAGATCGACGGCGTGATGGTGGGGTATGTCGTGGCGCGGATCGTCGCGCAGCAAGGCGAGATCGCGAACATCGCGGTCGATCCGGCGTTTCAGGCGACAGGCCTGGGCGGCAGACTTCTGGATGCCGCAATCGGTGCCGCCGACGTTGCCGACTGCGAAGCGGTGTGGCTTGAAGTCCGTGTTTCGAACGACCCGGCGCGTCGACTGTACGCCAGTCGAGGATTCGAGATGATCGGCCGGCGTCGCGGGTACTATCGCTCACCGGTCGAGGATGCGCTCGTGCTCCGCCGTGTGCGCACGGTCAGCGGTGAAGGTCCTGCACGAAAATGATGATCACTGCAGTAAATTCGGGTACGGCTCAGAGTCGTCCCACTGTACCGTCGTTCCGACCGGCGCCACTCGCGTCGAGTCACCAGCCCCACCGTCCTCACTGGAGACGATGCCGATGTCACGCAGCCTGAACAAAGTCATGTTGATGGGGAATCTCGGGAATGATCCCGAGGTCCGTTCCACCGCCGGCGGCGGAAAAGTCGCCAGCTTCTCACTCGCCACGTCCCGCACCTGGAATGATCAGGCGGGCGTGAAGCAGGAAAAGACCGAGTGGCACAAGTGCATCGCCTGGAATCAGGGGACGCAGAAGCTGGCCGATGTGGTCGAGAATTACTGCAAGAAGGGCAAGCCGGTGTATGTCGAAGGGTCGATCGAGTACCGGCAGTGGCAGGACAAGGAAGGTCAGACCCGCTACTCCACCGAGATTCGCGTGCGTGAGCTGATCCTGCTCGGCGGTCGCGACGGTGCCGACGGCGACTCGGGCAGCAGCTACTCTCGGCCGCCGGCGTCACGCAGCGCAACGCCCGCTGCCAAGCCGGCCGCATCGGCCGCCAAGACGGGCGGGGATGAGTTCTCCGATTTCCCGGGTGCGCTCGAGGATGAAGAGGACGATCTGCCGTTCTGATCGGGTTCCGTCCCCGCGTGCCTGACGAGCCTCCTCTGCCAGAACCCGGCGGAGGAGGCTCTCACGTTTCCTCCCCGTCCGATACTCGTCCCTGACTCGGGGAACCGCGCAGGCGGCGGCCCCCTCCGTGGTGCGACCGCTCCGCGCGTCGCGCTTGTTGTGGACGTTTCCCGCGCTCCCCACCAGTATGCGCCGTCTTCCGATAGCCTTCGATTCGCGCCACTTCGGCGTTGTGCTCCTCGCACTCGCCTTGGTCGGCACCCCGGTGATCGCTGGAGCGCAGCGACGGGACAGCACGCCGGCGCCCAAGCCAGGCACGGTGCTCCACACGGTGCGCCCGGGTGACACGCTCTACGAAATCGCGCGACGATATCTCGGCAACGGCGTCCGCTGGCCTGAGTTGTTCCGCGCCAACACCGGTCGCATCACAAACGCGAACCTGATCTATCCCGGCCAGAAGTTGTACGTCGGCGCGGATGGCAAGCCGACGTTCACGCCCGATGGCACCGTGGCCGCCGCACCGGACACCGAACCGGATACGCCAGCCCTCACGCGCTCCATGCCACTTGGTCGGCCGATGGCCGGTCAGAGCATGTCGGTGCTCGAGAATGCGACGATCAACGGACGGGCGCTGCGCCCGACGGTTCGTCGTGGTGAAGCGGCTGCGGCACCCTTCCTCGTGCCTGCGAACGCCCGCTCGACTGGCGGCCAGCTGGTCTCGCGCGCTGATCCGAGTGTCGTTGCAAGTGGCGCGCTACGCGATCAGTTCCAGATCTATGATGACGTGAATGTGCTGCTGCCGGTTGGCACGAAGCCCGTTGTCGGTCAGCATTTCGGTGTCTATCAGCTTGGACCCGAAGTGGAGCAGAACAAGCGGCGCAGCCGAGTGATGCAGCCGGCGGGTGTGGTCGAGATCATGGCGCTCGGTTCTGGTCGCGCGGCACGTGCCCGCGTGACGAACATGTATGCGAACATGCGTCGCGGTGATGCACTGATGGCGCTCGACACCACGCCGGTGCCGTCTACAGTGCGTCCGCAGGATGTCATGAACGGCCCGGTGTACGAGGTTGCGTATGTGGCCGGAGGCGTGGTGCTGCCGACGATTCAGAACTTCATCGTCATTGCGCTGCCGAAGGGTGCGACGAGCAAGGTCGGTGACCAGTTCACGCTGTTCGCTGAAGGCGAGTCGCTGACGGAGACGAACAAGGACATTGCACCACCGAATGCCGTCGCGCAGGTCAGCGTGGTGCGCGTCACGACCGAGAGCGCCACGGCTGTCGTGGTCGGGCACGATCAGCCGGCGATTCACGCCGGTATGCGCGCGCGACTGGTGAGTCGCATGCCCTGACGCGGTCCTGCGTCCTGGGCCACGCCGCGCCCGCTTGCTGAGCTGCTCCATGCCTCAGCAGGCGGGCGCGGTTAGTTTTGCGGCTTGATCGTCGCAGGCTGCACGGGGTACACAGGGCGAGGCCACCGGGCTCGGCCTTTCTTCGTCTCACTCACGACTTGTTGCCATGTTCATCGCACGACCGTTGTTCAACGGCGCCGCTGCCGTCTGATGCCGATCCTCGCGCTGCTGCAGATCGAAGCACAATCGACCGGATCGATCGTCGGACTGCTGGCACACGGTACGCCAGTCTCGTGGGCGGTGCTCGTCTTCCTGCTGATCCTGAGTGCGATCAGCTGGACGATCATGGCGATGAAGTTGCGGGAGTTCCGCAGTGTCGGTCACGCCGCCGAACCATTGATTGCACACATCGCCGATGCGGATTCGTTTGACGATGCGGTGATGCGCGCACGCCTCGGCGTCGGATCGCCGTTCTACTCGATTCTGCGCCGCGCGGAACGTTTCATGTCGGAAACGAAGCCCGCCATTGCGAGTTCGGTCGAGCGCACGGCGCGCCTCTCGCAGCCGCAGGTCGACGCGCTGCAGATGGTGCTCGACAAGGAAACGACCGGTGAACGCGATCGACTCGAACGATTGTTGCCATGGCTCGCGACCATCGGCGCCGTCAGTCCGCTGATCGGACTGCTCGGCACCGTGCTCGGTGTCATCAACGCCTTCCTCGGTGTCGCGGCGTCAGGAAGCGGAAACATCAGTGCGGTGGCGCCAGGTGTCGCGGAAGCGCTGATCGCGACGGCACTTGCACTGACAGTTGCGATCCCCGCGGTGTTCGGCTACAACTATTTCGCGAGTCGCCTCAATCACCTGACCAGCGCACTCGATGCGTTCAGCACCGATGTTGTGGCGCTGCTCGTGCGTGACGGCCGGATCTGATGCGCCGCCGTCGTGTGCGCGAGCGCAAGGCGCTCAACGCCGAGATCAACGTCGTCAGCCTGATCGACGTGATGATGCTGCTGATGATCATCTTCATGATCACCGCGCCGCTGCTCACCGGTGGCGTCGACGTGAAGCTGCCGAAAGCGAATGTGCGCGCGACGCAGGTGGACAATCCGATCATGATTTCCGTGACGAAGGACGGGACGGTCGTGATCGAGGATGCGCGCGTGGCGCGCGGTGAATTGCGTGACGCACTGAAATCACTGTCGGCGCGCGCCGCTGGTCGGACCATCTATCTGAAGGGAGACGAAGGCGCACCGTACGGCGATGTCGTCACGGTGCTGGCGACGCTGCGCGAGGTGGGGCTGCAGAACGTGAGTCTCGTGGCCGAACCCCAAGCCGCGAAATGACTGGCGCCACTGCATCGCCGCGGCGCTCGGCGGTTGAGCCGATCCGTCGGCCGCTGTCAGCGCGCGTCGCAGCTTTCTGGTCCATCAGCCTGCATGCGTTGGTGATTTTTTCTGCGGTCCTTCTCACTCGGCTGACCGCACCACCGCCGTTGCCGCCGGCGTTCGCCGTGGAGCTGGTCGCCGCACCGCCTGGGCCACGCGCACTGGGCTCAGTGGCGGCTGGACCGACGGTGCCGGACACGCCAGCGCCCACGCCACCAGCGCCCGCTCCCACTGTTCCGGACGCAGGTCCGACGCTCGCCAAGCCCGTCGCGAAGCCGCCGGTCGTGAAGCCACCGGTCGTGAAGGCGCCCGCGACACCGGCGAAGCCCGTCAAGCCGGTCAAGCCTGTCACGCCGCGTGCCGGTGGTGATGTCGCCGCGCCTGGCAAGACGCCGGCGGGCGGCGGACCGACGGGTGGACGCGGTCGAGATGTCGCGAACGTGAGAGTGCAGGGGATCGCGTTTCCGTACCCCGGGTATCTGGAAAACATCACGCGCCAGATCGCGCTCAATTTCAAGCCGCGAGCCGGTGGTGCACTGCGGGCGGATGTCACGTTCCTGATCCATCGCGATGGTTCGGTGTCCGACTTGCGTTTGTTGACGAGGTCGGGAGTCTACGCGTTCGACCTCGAGTGCATCGGTGCGGTCGAGGCCGTGGGCCAACGTCGTACCTTCGGCGCACTGCCCGCCGGTTTCCCCGACGATGTGCTGCCTGTCGTCTTCAGTTTTGATCCCACTGTGCTGAGGTGAGTATCCGGTTCCGTCATTCGTTGCTGCGACACGCAGGTCGCGCGATTGTGCTGTCGTTGCTCGCCGGTACCGCAGTCGTGCGGGCACAACCCGGCGTCCGTCTGGGACTCATCTACGGCGAAGGCGGCAAGCGCCCGGGCATCTTCGTGCTGCCTGTCAGTGGTCCGGCGGGCGATTCGCTGCGCACGATCGTGATGCGCGATCTCGACTTCGGTGATCGCGTCACGGTGCTGCCGAAGGCAACAGCCCTGCCGTCACCGGCTGGTGCCGCGCCGATCGACTACGCTGCGGCCGCGCGGCTCGGCATCAACGGTGTCGTGCAACTGACGCTGGTGTCCGGTGGTGTGAACATCGTGCTCTTCGACGTCGCCGCGAAGCAGGTGCTGCAGCGAAAGACAACGTCGCTGCCCGGCACCGCTGGCAGCGCGACATGGCGCCTTGCCGCGCACGCTGTGAGCGACCTGTCGAACGAGTGGATCACTGGCGAACGTGGCGCGGCCGCATCCAGGGTTGCGTACGTCGCCGATGGACGGATCTGGTTGATCGACAGCGATGGTGCGAATCCGGTCGCCATCACGTCGTCGGTGCGTGCACTGTCACCGAATTTCAGTCCGAACGGTCAGTCGGTGGTCTATGCCGCGCTCGAACCGGCGGGCAGTGCGTTGTATGTCACCGATCTCCACGGTGCATCGCGACGCGTGGTGCCGCCGAGTGGCCTCAACATCTCGCCGACCTTCACGCCGGACGGCTCTGGTATCGCCTACGCGCATGGTGATGACTTCGGTACGGAGTTGTATGTCGTTGGCGCCGGCGGTGGTGCGTCACGTCGCATCTCGATCGGTCGCGGGTCCGACAATACATCGCCGACATTCAGTCCTGACGGCCGACGGATTGCATTCACATCGGGCAGGTCAGGGCGACCCGATGTGTATATTGCCGACGAGGATGGCACCAACGCCGATGTGCTGGCGGCGCTGTCGTCCTCGGATCAGGCGTACCGGTCCAGTCCGGACTGGTCCCCTGACGGGCGGGCGATCGTGTTTCAGTCGCAGCTTGCCGGACGATTTCAGTCGATGATGATCACGCTGCGCGATCGTGCAGTGAAGCAGTTGACGACCGAGGGGTCGAACGAAGATCCGGCATGGGCACCCGATGCACGACATGTCGTGGTGAGTTCGACGCGGACCGGTGTTCGGCAATTGTGGGTGATCGACACGGAGACCGGACGGGCCCGTCAGCTGACCACCGCTGGTGGTGCGCGTCTGGCTGCATGGTCTCCGCGGCTGGTGCGATGAAACCGCCGTTTCACTATTCCTTTCATGTTCTGGAGTTCGGAATGCCCCGTCGCCACGTCGGCGCAGCGCTGTTGCTGATTTCCCTTGGGCTTGGCGCCTGCAAGAAGAAGCAGGTCGAGGTCGCGCCGGTCCCGATGTCGCCGAGCACCGCACCGGCCATCGATGACGGCGCAGCGCGTCGCGCACGCGAGGCATTCGTGCGCGACTCGATTGCGCGCGCGAATGCGGCCGCCGCGGCATCTGCCGGCGCCGCGGAAGCTGCCAACCTGCGCGCGATTCTCGAAGCGCCGGTGTTGTTCGAATACGACGCCTCCGACGTGACTGATGCGGCACGCGCCAGCCTCGATGCGAAGCTGCCGATTCTCCGCACGAACACGGCGATCCGCATCCGCATCTCGGGTCACACCGACGCACGCGGCAGCGATGAATACAATCTCGCACTCGGCCTCCGTCGCGCTGCGTCCACGCGCAAGTACCTGAGTGATCGCGGCATCGCAGTGACGCGAATCGACATCGTGTCGTTCGGAGAGGAGCGTCCTGCGGCGACGGGTGATGATGACACGGCGTTCGCGAAGAACCGTCGTGCCGAGTTCGAAATTCTCAGTGGTGCGGATGCATTGCAGGTGCCGCCGAAGTGACCGCCGCGCGACTGCTCTGTCTCACGCTCGGGTCGGCAGCGTTGTCGGCGTGCGTTGCGTCGAAGCAGGATATTCTGCTGCTGCAGACCGATCTGAAGGCGATGCGCTCGGAATACGCGTATCGTGACTCCACGCGCCGCGTGCAGTTCGACAGCGTCATTCGCACGATGGTCATTCTCAACGACTCACTGCGTGGGCTGAAAGGCGAGATCGCGTCGTTCCAGGGCAATGTGCTTGGCGATCTGTTCAAGGTGCGCGATGGCCTGATCGAGATCCGGGCACTGACGGGCCAAAGTCAATCGCGCATCACCGAATTGCGCGCCGAGTTGGAACAGCGCAACGCGATCATCCAGGCGTCACCGGCGATTGTGCCGCCGGCCGCCACGCCGACGTCTTCACCATCGACCGCACCGGCGACTCCTGCGACGACGTCGACGCCGCCCGTGAAGCCGGTGGACAGCAGCACGCCACCGGCGATGTCGTCTCCCACCGCCGGCGCTCCGGGGCCGAACCAACTCTACACGATGGCGCTGGATCAGCTGCGCCGCGGCAGCACATCGGCCGCGCGCGCCGGCTTCACCGATTTCCTGGCGCAGTATCCGACGCATGAACGCGCCGGCGATGCGCAGTACTACATCGCCGAGACGCTCGAGCGGGACACGAAACCGCTCGACGCCGAGGCGGCGTACCTGAGTGTGTACACGCGTTTCCCGCGCAGCGAGAAGGCCCCGACGGCCATGTTCAAACGGGCGGCACTCCTGCGCACGCAGGGCAAGGCGGACAAGGCACGGGAAGTGCTTGATCTGCTTGTCAAGACTTATCCACGCAGCGACGAAGCCGATCTGGCCCGCGAACGACTGCGCAGCACGTCTCCGTAACCTGGACGATCTGTTCCGATGAGCGACATGCCTTTTCTGGACCATCTCGAGGAGCTGCGAACGCGGCTCCTCAAGATCGTTGTCGCCGTCGCCATCTGCGTGGGCATCGGATTTCTGCTGGTCATCAAGTTCGACTTCATCGGACTGCTCGAGCGCCCCATCCTGCCGTATCTGCAGGGTCGCAAGCTGATTTTCACGCATCCGGGCGACTCGTTCTCGATCGTGATGCAGGTGTCGTTCGGACTGGGCTTCGCGATTGCCGCGCCGGTGCTCCTCTATCAGCTCTGGGCGTTTCTCTCGCCAGCGCTGTACAAGCACGAGAAGCGCGTGGTCATCCCGCTGCTGTTCGCGGCGACGGCGCTGTTCATGATGGGCGCCAGCCTCGCCTATTTCTTCGTGCTGCCATTCGCGCTCAAGTTTCTGATGGAATTCCAGACGGCCGCGCTGGAACCGATGATCACGGCGCGCGACTACTTCGATTTCGCGACATCACTGGCGCTGAGCATGGGCGCGGTGTTCGAATTGCCGATCCTGCTGGTCGGTCTGACGGCGCTCGGAATTCTCACCCCGAAAATGCTGCGTAC
>JANLPZ010000077.1:0-5937 GCA_031367535.1 Gemmatimonadaceae bacterium | reverse complement strand
ATCGGCAGATCCCTCGCCGATCTCGGCCATCGTCGACGCCTGTTCCGAGCGCGCCTTGGCGATCTTCTCACCGTAGTCGATTGCCACGGCGTTCAGTTCGATCTGCGCCGCAGCGAGGGCCTGACGTTTCTCCTGCAACTTCGCAATCGAGTTCTGGTATTTGACGCGTGCATTCTCGAGATCGGTGAGCCGCGTCAGCTCCTGGTCATACAACGTCTGCTGACGTTGCAGCTGCGTCAGCGAGGTGCTCGAGTCGATCATCGCGGCGCGCACGTCGGCCTCGTACTGCGCCACCTTCGTTCGCGCCTTCTGCTGGCTCAGTTGCAGGTTCTGCTCGAGCAGTGAAATCTGCGTGGCAGTCTGTCGCACCTTGTCGCGCTTTGATGCGACGGCAGCGGACTTGCCGGTGAGCTGTTCGTTGTAGCGATCGATCGTGCGCGGATCGAGGTAGTCGTCCTTCACTTCCGTGATGCGCAAAATCGGCTGGCCGGCGGTCACCACTTCGCCTTCCTGCACAAACCACTCGACGATGCGCCCGCCGATCGTGGACGGTACAACCTGAGGCCGATCACTTGGCGCAAAGGCCGTGACTTCACCTTTGCCTTCGACGAACTGCTGCCATGGCAGGAACATCGCCAGCACGGCGGCGATCAGTGTGCCGAGCACGATGCGGAAGAAGAGCTGATGTGATTGCGGTGTGACAAGCAGTTTGGCGGATTCCAGGTGTTCATGGTCCGCGAGCACATCACGCGCGGGAGCGGGAGTCGTTGCCATCGTCAGGACACCGGCACGGTCATGCCGTGCACCGATGCGCGACCGAGACTCGCGGCCAATTCGGCGTATGTACCCTGCTCCTTGATGTGGCCGCCCTCCATCACGATGATCAGGTCACAGGCCGCCAGAAATTCCGGATCGTGCGACACGGCAATCACCGTGTGCGTCGTCGCGCGGTCAGTGAGCAGCCGGATCAGACGTGTACGATAGTCGTCATCGAGATTCTGGAAGAAGTCGTCGAGCAGCAGCAGTCGCGGCTGACCGACCAGTCCTTGCGCAACCAGCAGCTTGCTCGCGACTGCGGAGGACAGGTTCGCACCGCCGTTGGTGATTCGTGTCTGGATGCCACTCGGCATTCCCTGCACGATGTCGTCCACATCCACGTCACGCAGCGCTTTCAGCACCGCCGCACGATCGACGAAGCGTCGCCCGACACTGATGTTCTCCTCGATGGTGCCGTCGAACAGGTCGGTGGTCGACAGCACCTGGCCGATCTGCTCGCGCAGTGCCGCGCGATTCATGCTGCGCAGCGTGACACCGTCGTACGTCAACGACCCTTCGAACTCGTCGTGCAGCGCGCCGAGTACACGCAGCAGCGTCGTCTGACCGCTGCCATCGACGCCGGTGACGGCGATACGATCGCCCGGTCGGATATCGAGGTTGATGTCCGACAGTGTGGGACTCTGCTGATCCGGATAGGTGAACGACAAGCCGCGCGCGACAATCGCCAGTCCCGCCTTCGACTCGGGCAACTGCAGGCCGCGGATCTCCTCGACGGGAAGGTCCATCACATGTCCGACCTTTTCGACCGATGTCAGCAGATCGTAGATCGTGGCCAGCGAACGGATCAACTTCTCGACACCAGCCAGCACCGTGACGATGACCAGTTCCGCCGCCACGAACTGACCGAGCGACAGCGAGCGATCGACCACCAGCGTCGTCCCGAGAATCAGGAGCGCTCCGGTCAGCAGTGTCTTGAAGACGATCAGGCTGAGCGACTGCGTGACGAGCACCTTGAAGTGTTTGCGCCGGTACTTGAGATAGTTCGCGACGTGGCCATCCATGTTCTCCATCGGGAGCGTGGAGCGGGTCGAGAACTTGAACGCCGCAATGGATCGCGCCATCGCCTGCAACCACTCCAGCACATTGTACTTGTACTTCGACTCCATGATGCTGGTCTCGAGCCCGCGCGCATACGTGACGCGGAAGATCACCCACACGCCGAGGATCAGCACCAGCGCGAAGACAATGAAGCTCGGGTTGTAAAACGACAGCAGGGTCAGCCCGAACAGCACCTGCAAGGTTGCCGTCGGGACGTTGAGCAGCAGCTTGGAGAGCGACTTCTGGATCAACACCGCTTCGAAGAAGCGATTCATCTGGAGCGGCAGGTTCGACGACTGCGCTGCTTCGAAACGCACTCGAGGCACGAGGTAGGCGAATTCGAACGCGAGCCGTGCGAAGATTCGTTGCTGAATCGTTTCGACGACCGACTCCTGCAACAGTCCGATCAAGCCCGTGGCCAGCGTGCCGATGATGGCGAACAGGATCAGCAGAATGACCGGCTGCAGTACGAGGCCACCCTGCACCAGCTGCGTGATACCCTGCACCGCCAGTGGCACCGTCAGGCTGAACAGACCGACCAGCACCGCATACAGGTAGATCAACTCGATGTCGCGCCGTTCGGCGTGCAGCAACTGGCCGAGCCGCTCCACCGGCGTCAGCTGCTCGCGTGGGTTGTCATGCATCAGGCCGTCGCCGCGCGAACTGAGGACTGGCGTCAATCGCACTGGCACGAGTGCGTACACCACGCGTGATGCGAGACGCTGCCACACCGCGTCGAGTGATCCCGTCGTTTCGGCCCCGATGCCGCGCGTGGTGATCGACGCCACCGTCAACTCGCGTCCACGTGCGCGCACGATCACATGGGCTTCCAATGCATCGCCGACACGCTCCGGCAACAGCACGATCGGCACCGCACCGTCGGACACCAACTGGTCGAACTCGGCGCGACCGAGTGTGCGACGGAGATAGCTCAGCTCACCCTGTTTGCCGATCGCCTCGATCGCATTGGCGAGTGCACCGACGTCGAGTACCGGCGGTGCGGCGCCGATGAAGCCCGGGTCCCAGCGCCGTGGCTCGATTTCGAGTCCCAGCGTCCGGGCGACCACTTCATTGACTGACCGACTGAGGACAAACGCCATGTGAGGCCACTATGAGAAACGTGTCGTGAGATTCCTTTCTCAATTTCGCAGCCCCACGATGGGACTTCAACAAGTCCACGCTACGCACGGCGCGATGTTACTCGCGCGCTGCATTCATCGACGCCGCACGCGGTCGATCGCGCGACGCTCCTTCTTGCTCGGCTTGCCTTCCTGAAACGCGAATGTCATCGCGGCGCTCTTGTACTGCTCTGCGACCAACGCGCGCGCTGCGATACTTGCCGGCGTTTCCTGATACAGCGTTTGCGCGATGCTCGCCGACCCACGGCGTCCGCTCACATCACGAACGAGTACCACATGCTGGTATGGCCCGATGCGCACACTGACTTCATCGCCTGCAGTCACGAGCCTGGCGCGCTTCGGCCTTTCACTATTCACCGACACCTTGCCGCCATCGATCGCCTCGGCCGCCAGCGCACGCGTCTTGAAGAAACGGGCCGCCCACAGCCATTTGTCGAGACGCACTTTGCCTGGTGGCGCGCTCTCGTCGTCGTCAGTGTCCTGCGACTCGGGACGCGGCATCAGTGTCGCCTCCATGTGACTGTTGCAGACGCACCAAGGCGAACGCGCGATTTCATCGCGTAGTTGCCGGCACCGGTGCAACACGACGCCGCAGCAGCGGGCGCGGAGCCGGCATCGGTCGTCCCTTGGCACGGGCGCCGTCCGTCGCGTACGCCACATCCGCGGGCGCGTCACCGTTCGGCCAGTCGTGCTCCTTGCCGGGATGATCGCTGCGCGGCTGGCGCAGCACGAACGCGGCAATGTCCGCCGCCATCTGCGCATCGAGTGTACCCGGACGATCCTGCGGCATGTTCCACTTCAGGAAGGTCGCGAGCACGTTCTGTCGCGCCAGACCGGCGCCGATCGAGTAGCTGCGCGCACCGTACACCGCGGGTGCCAGCGCACCACCGCCGTTCGACGCGTGACATCGAGCACACGTTGACGCGTACGCCTGCGCTCCGCGGACGATGTCGCCCACCAATCGTACAGTATCAGGCCGCGCCGGTACCGTCTCGCGGCCCAGTGAATCCATGTACGCCACGATGTCACGCATCGATGCGCCGTCCTCGGCCAGCATGCGTCCTGACAGACTGCGAGCCACACATTCGTTCACACGCTGCTCGATGCTTTCGATGCTTCCGCGGCGCGCACGATACTTCGGGAATCGTGCCGTGACGCCGATCCATGACATGGCGGTGCCGCGTTTGCCATCATCCAGATGACAACTCGTACAGCGCAGCGCGTTCCCGCGGTTGCGCGGCAGACTGTCATTGAAGTGTTGCAGCAGCGCCAGCCCGCGCCTGGCATCCGGCGGACGCGGTGGCGCTTGCGACGTGAGCGGCGCAAGCGAAACGACCGCAGCGAGTGCCACGGACACGACGGCGATGGACGGGTGCACGCCGCAAGATATGCGTGCACGCCGTCCGATTGCGCTACCCTGCGTTGGCGCCCGCGAACCAGCGCTTCGTGACCGCCACGTCCGCCGGGGTCAGGCCGTGACCGGTGGGCTCCCAGTGCAGCGTCACGTCGGCGCCTGCATCCGTAAGCAGCGCATCCAATTTGTCGACGGATGACTGCGGGACGATCGGGTCAATCGTCCCTTCGGCGAGGAGTACACGCGTGCCGGTGAGCACCGCTGGTGTCGCCGGCGCAAGCGTGAACATCGCGCGCAGCAGCGCGCCGCCGGCCAGCACCCCAGGGTGCAGCACCATCAACGCCGCGGCGATGTTGGCGCCGTTCGAGTGGCCCAGTGCGAACACCTTGCTCGCATCGAAGCCATAGGCGGCCGCAGCCGCTGGAACGACCGCGGCCAGCTCTGCGGAACGCTTGATGATGTCAGCCTCGTCGAACACACCTTCCGCGAACCGGCGGAAGAATCGCGGCATGCCATTTTCGACCACCTTGCCGCGCACGCCGAGCAACCGCAGGCCCGGCGCCACTGCGGCGCCGAGTTCGAGCAGGTCGCGTTCATTGCCACCAGTGCCATGCAATAACAGCACTGTGCGCGGATCCGTTGATCCTGCCGGTGGTGCCACGTGCACGTGCGCAAAGTCGAGGGTCGCGATGGTCATGCCGGATTCAACTCCGCACCGGGACGATGCAGTGGCTGTAGGCGCTCGACAAGCATCGGGCGCAAGTGTTCATGTTGCGACGGCAACTGCAGCGTTTCCCCGAGGTGCTCGGCCGATTCATCGACGGCAAATCCGGGCGCGTCGGTCGCGAGTTCGAACAACACATGGCCTGGCTCGCGAAAGTACATCGAGCGGAAATACGTGCGGTCGATCTGTTCGGTGATCTGAAGACCTGAGGCACTCACCTGCGTGCGAATGCCGAACTCCGCGTCATCATCGGCGGCGCGAAACGCGACGTGATGCACGGTGCCTGCACCACCGGTGCCACCGGGGCCGGTCGGTAATTCGCGAATGTCGACCAGCGTGCCCGGTGCCGCGTCATCGACGGCGTACCGGACGATGTCGCCACTGGTCGCGATTTCGCGGAAGCCGAGTGAACCCGTGAGCACCTCGGCCGTCGCGGGTCGTCGATGCACCCACAGTGTGACGGCGTGCATGCCACGAACGCTCATGGCCTCGCTCACCCCAACGCCACCATCAAATCCCGGCTGCGCGGATGCAGCATCGGTCGCGACGAGAGCCAGCGGCATGCCGTCATGATCCGTGAACGTGAGCACCGTTTCGCTGTCGAAGCGGCGCAGCGGTCCCTGAAACGTGATCTGATGTTCGGTCAGTCGCTGAATCCAGAACGCCAGCGCGCCTGTGGGAATCGCGAGCTGCGTTTCGGCCACCTGTCCGGCGCCGACGCGGCCACGTCGTGCGTTGGGCCACGGGAAAAACGTGAGGATGCTGCCGGGGCGACCCGATGCATCACCGTAGTACAGATGATACGTGCCCGGATCGTCGAAATTCACGGTCTGCTTCACGAAGCG
>JANLPZ010000066.1:0-5276 GCA_031367535.1 Gemmatimonadaceae bacterium | reverse complement strand
GTCGCGTCCAAGCCGTTCGGTGAGTCCTACATTCTCGCCGAGATGTTCGCGCAACTGCTCGAATCCCACGGGATCGCCGTCACGCGACGCCCCGGGCTCGGCGCCACCGATGTCGCGTTCGCCGCGCTCCGCACCAACGCCATCGATGTGTATCCGGAATACAGCGGGACCGGATTGCAGGTGATTCTCAAGGACACGCTGCCCGCTGCCACGATGGCCAATGCCGCAGCGGTGTTCGCACATGTGCAGCGCGCCACTGTCGAGCGATTCGGGGTGCGCTGGCTGCCATCGCTCGGATTTGAGAACACATACGCCATCGCCGTGCTTCCGAAAACGGCGGCTCGCCTCAGACTGCAGACACTCACCGACCTCGCGCGCGATCCACTCACGTTCTCCGGTGGCATGACATCGGATTTCATTGCTGGCGTGGATGGACTGCCGGCGCTCAGCGCAGTGTACGGCTTGCGCCTCAAAAGCGTGCGTCCGCTCGCGCCAGCGCTCAAGTATCAGGCGCTGCTCGCGGGATCAGTCGATGTGATCGACGCCTACTCCACCGACGGGCTGCTCGCGCGCTACACGCTCGTTGTGCTGCAGGATGATCGCCACGTCTTTCCGCCATATGACGCGTCCGCCGTGCTCAGCCCGCGCGTCACCAGTACGCGCCCCGATGTCATCGCCGTGTTGACGCTGCTCTCCGGCCGTATCGATGCACTCGCGATGCGGGCACTCAATTCGCGCCTTGAGGTTGACCAGACCGACGTGCGTGTGGTGGCGCATGATGCGCTGGCGAGCCTCGGCCTGCTCGCGAGTACCAGCGAGTCGGCGCGCGTAACATCCGCCGCGTCAACGGGCTTTCTCGGCTACCTGTGGAACCGGCGTGGGATCATCGCATCGCTCGCGCTGCGTCACCTGCTGCTGGTTGTCGCGGCGCTGCTCGCGGCCACGCTCATCGCGATTCCGCTCGGCCTGCTGCTCGAGCGCACGAGACAGATCGCCGAGCCGGTGATTCGCGTGCTTGGTGTGCTGCAGACTGTCCCCAGTCTGGCGCTCCTTGCATTCATGATTCCGCTGCTCGGTATCGGCGTCGTACCGGCACTGGTCGCGATGTTTCTCTACGCTCTGTATCCGATCGCGCGCAACACGTTCAGCGGTGTGCGTGATGCGGATCCGGCTGCCATCGAAGCGGCAGAAGCCCTCGGCGCAACGCCGGTGCAGCGTCTGCTGATGGTGCGCCTTCCACTCGCCGCTCCAATGATCATGGCCGGCGTGCGCACCGCTGCAGTGCTCACCGTTGGTGCCGCAACGCTGGCGGCTTTCATTGGCGCCGGTGGGCTCGGTGAGCCCATTGTGACCGGCCTGGCGCTGGCAGACACGCGCATGATCATGAGCGGCGCCCTGCCCGCCGCCGCATTGGCGCTGCTGGTCGATGGAGCGTTGGCGCTCGTCGAGCGGGCTGTCACACCGACGTATCGCAAGCGGCGAACGGGCAACGCGGCAGAGACAAGCTAATCAGGTTTCTGCCGCCAGTCGCCTCAGGGTCACTGCAGCGCGAACGTCACCTTGACCACCGTGGTGATGTCCTTTTCGATGCTCGTCACATCGTTCATGCCGTAGTCCGACACGTCAGTGGAATACCGCGGCGTGATCTGCACCACACCGGTGTTCGCGCTGCGCACGTTGCCGATCTTCGAGCCAGCCGCCTTGGCAATCACGTCGGCACGCGCCCGGGCATCGACCGTCGCTTCGCCCATCATCGCAATTCGCAGCTCGGCCAGTTTCGTATAGAGGTATTGCGGCGCCGCAGCTTCGATCGGGATACCCTGACCCGCCAGTGCACCGGCTTCGCGCGAGAGCTTCTCGATGGCGCGCGGATCGGCCAGTCGCACCTCGATCGTCTGCGACAGCTTGTAGCCCGCCAGCACGCCGGTCTCCTGACCCTCGCTATTGGTGACCATCATGCGCGTCGTCTCGACGGGATGCACGGCGATCACGCTGTCGGGCAGCCCGCGCGCCTTGAGCCACGTGCGCACCCGTTCGCCGTAGCCGGACACTTCGCCGTACGCACCCTGGATTGTCGGCGATTGTACCGTCACGCTGCCGCGCCAGAGGCCGAGATCCGCCACGATCGCGCGCCGGGCGCTGCCGGTGACCTCGATCACGTCGTTCTTGCGCCCGACATCCCGCGCCGCGCCCGCCACCAGAAACGCGCCCACCACAATCGCCACTGCGACTGCGAGCAACCCCGTACTCGACCCCCGCGCCCCGTCCGTCATTGTCCTGTCCTGAGAAGTGTAGACCTGCTGTACTCACACACGCGCGGGTTTCCCGCGTTCTGGCTCACTGGTTCGTGTTCTGGGCCTCTCGAAACCGCTTCAACGCAGAGGCGCCAGGGACTTGAGAGGCGCAGGGAACTACTATTTGATGCAACTGCGGCTCGCAGTTGCAGTTTCAATCGCATTCCTTGGCGCCTCTCCTTTGCTTGGCGCCTCTGCGTTGACGCGGTTGCTCTTGATGCCCCGTGATGGAAACGCGCAGTCAGTCACTCAAACACCGAGATGCTGCATCGCACGATGAAACACGTCCTGGGTTCGTCGCCACGGGACGGAGTTCGGGACGTTCGTGAGCATCGGAACAAGCATATGCTCGCGATGCAGCGCGCCATGCGATGATTTGTGCGGGATCGGCTCATACCGCCCGCGGAAATCCCAGTCCCGGGTCGCGCTGATGATGAAATCGCCCGTCCGCCGACAATCATTCAGCGACATGATCTGCACCAGCGCATCGGGGTAGTCCGTCTGCAGCGATCGTTCCCACGTCTCGGCTTCGCTCGCACCGTGCACGTCGCCCATGCCCAGTGGATCACCGGCGTTGCACTCGTAGTGATAACGATCACCGACGCGTCGCAGCATCGCGGCACCACGGCCGTCACCACCGCGAATTTCGACAGACGTCTCGCTGTGCGGCAGCAGCAGCAGATCGACGGACGGTCGCTTCAGCAGCAGCTCGGCCGTGTCGTTCCATTTGCCCGAGAGTGCAGGCCACCACGGGCGTGAGCGCGACTCGAGCTCCACGAACAGGTGCGCCATCGCGTTACCGCTCACCATCACGGCCATTTCCGGATCACGCACGCCGAAGATCTTCGGATGTGCGAGCACGCGCAGCCCGATCTCGTCGCGAAACAGGTCGGCGAGATCGTCGTGCCCCAGAACATCGACATGCCCGTGGTCACTCACCACGAACAATGCCAGCTCGTGCATCCATCCCTCGCGTGTTGCCGCCGCCGTCACATCGGCCACAAAACCATCCACGATCGTCAGCGCTTCACGCACGATCTTCGCCTTGTGACCCACACTGTGGCTGGTTTTGTCCACGCCGCAGAAACTGGCGAAGGTGAACGGTGGTCGCTCCGACAACACACGACCGAGCATTTCCGCCTTCAGCGCACGATCCACATCCAGCCATCCCGCAACATCGCCGCGAAAGTGGGTGTAGCCGGCGCGCAGAGCGAACTTCACGCTGTTGGTGAGTTTGTTGCGATGCGGCAAGCCGCGGCCGATCATGTTCATCATTGCGAGGCCACCGCCCGAGCGTTCGAACGCCGTCGGCTTCTCGAGCGTCAGATCGCGATCGACCTTGCGCATTTCGCTGCCGATGTAGCTGCGCGTGAAGTGCGGCCAGCCGGTGTCGCGGCGACTGCGGTCGAACCAGCGCAATCCCGGCAGTCCGACATGTCCCGGGTGTTCACCCATCAGGAACGGCACGTACGCCGGTCCGGTGACACTCGGAAACACGGTTGTCAGCGTGTGGAACCCCTGCGCCTCACGCAGCGCCTGCAGTGCGGGCACTTCGCCGGCATCGATCGCCGACGCCAGTGTGTCAGGACGGACGCCGTCAGCGACGACGATGATGACGTGGGGCAAAACGCACGGGAAAACGTCGGGAAGGGCACATCGCGTCGACAATGCTCGTCAGCGCGACGGGTTGCGGGGAACACCGCGCTACAATTCTAGCGCACTGCATTTCAAGTCTGTCGTTGCCACTGCGAGACCCCATCCCTGTCAGCATGCCCGCAAAGCGCGCCAAGTCCACGCCGAAGCCATCCCCGGCCGCTGCTCCACCGCCGAAACGACGCAATGGCAAGAGCGCCGGCGCCACAACCGCCGGCGGCAAAACCGCCACCGTCGCGACGATGCAGCAAGCCGAGGCCGAGGCGTTGCAAGGCACGATCGAACGCCACGTGGACGGGCATCGCAGCGCAGGTCGCGACACGCCGATCAGTTCGACGGTCATTTCGCCGACGAAGCAGCCGCCCAAAACGACCGCGCAGCCTGAAGTCGCGCGCAAGCGCTCGGCGCCGCTCATCAAGCCGACCATCGACACCGACATTCGCGATCAGGTGCCGCTCACCGAAGACGCGAAACTGTTGTCGGCACCCGGTCCGCGTGATGACTTCACGCGCACCGATCCGTGGCGCGTCTTGCGCATGACCGGCGAAATCATCGAGGGATTCGACGCGCTCGCATCAGTCGAGAAAGGGGTGTCGATCTTCGGCTCGGCGCGCACATCACCCGATGACCCGCAGTATCTCGCCGCCACCGAAGTCGCGCGCATTCTTGGCGAAGCGGGCTTCTCGATCATCACCGGCGCGGGTCCAGGCATCATGGAGGCGGCCAACAAAGGTGCGCGATTGGCCGGCGCACCGAGCATCGGCTGCAATATCGAATTGCCGTTCGAACAGGGCGCGAATCCGTACGTCGATACCCTCGTCAGCTTCCGCTACTTCATGGTGCGGAAGACGATGTTCATCAAGTACAGCAATGCCTTCATCTGTTTTCCCGGCGGATTCGGCACGCTCGACGAACTGTTCGAAGCGGTGACGCTGATTCAGACCGGCAAGATCTTTCAATTTCCGGTGGTGCTGTTCGGCACGCATTACTGGGCCGGCCTCGTGCGCTGGCTGCAGTCGCGCGTGCTCGGTGAACGCAAGATCAGTCCCGGCGATCTTGATCTGCTGCTGCTCACTGACGATCCGCAGGAAGCCGCACAGGCCGTGATCGCGGCGCATGCGGCGCAGAGTCGTTCACCACGCGGTAAGGCTCGGTAAGCCGATGGATCCGATGCACAAGTTCGAGCGGGTGATCAAGATCATCGTGGCCGTGATCATTCTGGTATTCGCGAGCCTGCTCATCGCACGCATCGCGCAAGCGCAAATGAGCCCCTACGACGATGAGCTGTCGCAGCAGCTGCGCGGTGTGCGCAGTCCGGTGTTGAGCGCC
>JANLPZ010000051.1:0-11510 GCA_031367535.1 Gemmatimonadaceae bacterium | reverse complement strand
CGATTCAGCTGCGCCAGCGATGGGAGGGTGAAGTAAAAGGTGCTGCCGACGTCCACCGTCGAGTCCAGCCAGACGTGGCCCCCATGCCGGCTCACCACCTTCTTCACGACCGTCAGGCCCGCACCGACACCGCCGCCGAATTCCTCCCGTCCATGCAACCGCTTGAACATCAGGAAGATCTGTTCAAAATGTCGCGTGTCGACCCCAATACCGTTGTCACGGACGTAGTACACGGTTTTGCCCGCTGCCTCCGCCGGCATATTCGGCCGCAGCCCGGGTTCGTCGGGGCCCAGGTACCCGAGGTCGATGCGGGGATGCGGCGTGCGATTGTACTTGATCGCATTGCTGATCAAGTTGCTGTAGATCTCTCGCACGCGGACCAGATCGCAGAGCACCGTGGGCAGCGGGCGGTCGAACACCATGGTGACCGCGGTATCGTGTGCGCGCACGCCGACCATTTCCAGCGCATCGGCGACGGCGTCATTCAGATCGACTGGCTCGAATTCGAGATTGGTCCGACCGACGCGTGAATAGTGCAGCAGGGAATCCAGCAGGCTGTCCATGCGCAGCGTGAGTCGCATCAGGCTGTCGAGCCGCTGGCGATTCTCCACGCTCGACGCATCGGCGCTCTCCACCAGTTGATGCGCGTACCGATGGATGCCCCGCAGCGGCTCCTTGAGATCGTGCGATGCCACGTACGCGAACGCGTCCAGCTCCTCGTTGCTGCTCGCCAGGTCGACGTTCAATGCAACGATGCGTTCTCCGTCCGACATCGCCAGATCCATGATCAGCAATCGAAGGCGCAATGCCCCGTCGATTTCCGCATCGGTCCATGGGAGCGAGCGATTGTGCACCGACTCCACGAAGAGTTCGAACGAACGACGTGGTGTCAGGCGCATGCCATTGGGGCCTGGCACCAGCGGCTTGTCGTCCGGACGCCCCGCCCATGTCACTGTCTGCATCGTCTCCGGACGAAACCACATGATGAGATCGCGACGGAGCCGGGATACCCGCACCGCGATCACACCACTCGCGACGGCGCTGATGGCCGCGCCGGCCGGATACTCGCGCGACAGCATATCGGTGGCGAACACCGGATGTGTCACCGACAGAAATTCGGGACGGAGATTGACCCAGTCCGCCAACGCGTCGAGCTCGATCTCACTTGGCGTCGTCCCGGCCGTCCACCACCGCTCCATGTGGTACAGGGCCGCGCCGCCGGCGTCGATCGCGTCGAGCAGCGACGACTGGCTATCGGAGAGCGCCAGCAGGTCACCGTCTTTTGCGGCCTTGGCCACGAGCTCCTGGTGCACCTTCTCGACGTTGAGCCCATACTCCAGCCTTGCGATGCGATCCGACGACTTGAGCTGCAGCGACGCGACTTGCGCGAGCAACTCGCAGGCGGCGCGCATCGCGTGCGGAAACGTGGTCGGCGTCCGATGATGGCATGCGATCAGCCCCCACAGCGCTCCCTCGATCAGGATCGGCATCGTCAGCGACGCCGCCACGTCCATGTTGGCGAGATATTCGGTGTACATCACCGACGCGCCGCGCAGTGCGCAGTGCGTCATGGGAAGCGGCTGGCCCGTGTCGGGATTCGCCAGCGGTACCATTTCGATCAGCGGTCCTGCGGCGTCGGGCACTGGCCGAATCCAGATGCGCTGATAGATGTCACGCGCTGGCTTGGGAATGTCTGCTGCCGGATAGTGCAGTCCGAGCCACGATTCCAGCTCCGCGACTCTGCTCTCCGCGACAACTTCGCCATGGAAGTCCGGGTGGAAGCGATACACCATCACGCGATCCAGACCGGTGATCCCGCGGACTTCGTCCGCGATGCGCGTGCAGAACGACAGCTGGCCCATCGTCGTCTGCATCCGGCCAACGGCCGCGCGCACTGACGAAAAGAAATCACCCGCCGGATGTCGGAGCGGCTCGGCGCCGCGGCCGCTCGACTCGAATTCGAGGATGAGCACGCCGCTCATCGTGTGCACACAGACGTCCAGCGGTGCGATGTCCGCCCGCGCCGGTAGCGTGAAGGCAAACAGCGGATTGCCCTCGAGCGCGTCACTGACGAGCATCGAACGCAGTCGTATCAGGTCGTCACTGCTCAGCAGGCGTTGCAGCGGCTGGCCGAGCAGGTTGTCGGGTGCGACACTGAAATACCGTGCGGAATTTTCGCTGACCTGCAGAATCGTCAGATCCGAAAGTCGTGCGGCCACCAGTGCGCCATGCGCCTGAATGCATCCCGGTGCCTGGACCGGCTCGCTGTCGCAGTTGGTAAGACTGGTGCCGAATCGTTTGATGCTGTATACGCCATCTGCCCACGGCAGAGCCTCGCCATCGTCAGGCCCGACGTTCTTCATGCGAGTGCGACCTGCATGGAGAGTCGCATGCTCGACGTTGGTGCCGGTGCGACGTCGGTCGCGCGCATCCACGCACTCAGTGTCGCATATGTGGCGTGTGCGCCGGCAAGAATGTCATTCGGGTCGTCCAGCGGTTCGGCATACGCGGTCAGAAGCGCGCAAAACACTTTCCATTGCGGGCCAGTCTGCGCACCGTATCCGCTGAAGTACGACGCGCCCGTTTCCGGCGTCAGGCCGAGGCTGGCCTGCAGGTGCCGTGCAACAATTTGCCCGCCGAGTGTCGCGCCTTCGAGCACGTAGAGGCAGCCGAACAGGTGCGATGGATGTGCGAGTGGTGGCAGACTCTCGCATTGGTGCATGTGCTCGACGTCGCTGGCACTCACGCCCAATGCGGCGAGATCGCGCGCCAATCGCGGGGCTTTTTCGCGGCCGGAGTAGTCAAGGCCGATCGCCGCGAAGCCTGGCAACGACAGCAGTAGAACTTCGAGTGGCTTGTGATAGGTGTAGAGTTTCTGCACCATGTGCTGGTAGTCAGCCGCGTGCAGATCCGCGTCGAGGAGCGGCATCTGGCGTTCGAGCGCTGCGTGGATCTCGCGCGTCTCGTTCTTCAAGCGTTGCAGTATCATCTCTGGCCAGCTGTTCGTGACGGTGCGCGCGAATCGCAGCTTGCACCATGACCGATTCTCCAGATACGTACGAGATCGGTTCACGCCAGAATAACCAATGGATGAGCACACGTTCTAAGTGATCGTGGGCTCCTGCGTACCGCAGTATGGTCACGATGCGAACAGGCCGATAGTGCGGCGGCATACAAACGCGACCTGACTGAACGAGTGCGAGCGACAGTCTGGTGTGCAACGCTGTGTTTGTGCAGTCTGGTGATGCTCGAATGCATGCACGCTGCGCAGGCCGGTTGGGATTGCTTTCACGCGATGGTCGCGACGAGTCCGGCTTGCGACGGATACATGTCGATGTAGCGACCGCGCATCAGGAGGTACGCCGACGATTCCATGAGTGACGTGCGCGACGATGTCAGCAGGCAGACGGGTTTCGTGCCACCGAAGCGCGGTCTCGTCAGGCTGTCGTAGTGGCTGCGCCCATGCTGATGGCATACGCGCGAATCATCCATTCGCCATGCTCGGCGAAGTCGCGACGGCGGATCGCATCGCCTACCATCACAAGCGACACCAGCATCGCTGATCCGAACACGAGTCGCTCGATGTACAGCGCCACGCCGTCGCCTGCGGGCCACGCGTAGGTAAGCGTCATCCACAATCCCGTCAGCACGGCAGTGAAGCCACACACCACCAGCACACGCCCCGCCGCGCGATGCCAGGTTCGGTGATGCTGTCGAAACGTCGGCGCGAACTGCAACGCACCAAGCATGCTGAATACGATCACGCTCGGCACGTGCAGCAGCACCGGCACCGGTGCCGCGAAGAATCACGCATTCTCAGGTGTGATCTGTGCGCCGCGTGCCAGCTCGGGCAAATGCTTCCCCCGCCATGACAACGCGCGTCGCACCTCCGGGTTCTTCGACCGTGAGTTCGCCGGAGACGAGGTACGCGGCGCTCGGCATTGCATGACTATGCCAGGACAGCGCGGCACGGGCGGGATCGTGACCTTTCGGACCGTGAGCTCCGGAACGCCTGCAGAGTAGGGCGCGTACTCGGTGGCATTCCACGCCACGCTGGCGCTCAGCAGCCCGCGCCCTGAATCTCACGCGTATTCGCGCTCGAGCGAGTGACATGTGCAATGACTGCTGCGAGATCTTGCGCCTCGATGGCCAACGAATGCGCTATAGCATCACCACTGCGCCCGCGTCCGCGGCGCTCGACCACGACAACCCGGCGCGTCGTCGCGAGCCGATCAGCCACAGGCAGCCACTCGTCCGCCACAGTCATGGATCCGTGCACCATCACCAAGGGCCTACCGGTACCGGCCACGAGGTAGGCGATGCGTGTGCCGTCAGCGGAGACAACGTGCTGCTCCATGAAGCGATGCGAGAGCGCTGACGTTGCAGAAGAGGAAGGTGCCTGTGCGTGAAAGCCACTCGGAGCTGCGAGCGCTGTGACGGTGGCGATGAATGCGAAGGTGTACAGCTGCTTGTGGCGCATGGACGACTGGGAATTCGGAGGGGAGCGAACATCAGGCGCGCGATGCGCCGGCGTGAATGCGTGTGTGGAGCTCACTCTGCAGCGCTGTATTTCGTCGCACAATTATTCCGAGAGTGTTCAGGAGCTGCGAGTCATGAAAAGGCCCGCGCCCGTCGCGGCTGCGGCTGTGCCGGATTCTGGATGCAGGTACGTACGCTTCTCCTGGCTGTGTTCCCACACATGACTTTGCGCAGCGGTCGTGGTGCGAACCATTTCCAGGAACGAGGAGTCGATGTCGTGGTACTCGAGACGTGCGCCCGTGCCACTCCCTGTGAGGCGTCGATTGTCAGAGAAATGACTGTCGACAACGCGATAGTGGCTGCGCGCTGGCGGCGCCGTCGGCGCAGCGCACTTGGCGCCAGCATCGGCATTGGCCGACGCCGAGTCCTGATGCGTCCACACGTAATTGCAGTGCGCCACGACGTTGTTGTGATACGCGAAATCATCGGCGACGCCCGCCGTCCAGACCGCACTCCCATACAGATCGGAGTTCACGCAATGGTGCATGGTGTGACCCGTACTTCCGCCGCTCCAATACACAGCTCAAATCTTGAGTCCGCGGAAGATGCAGTGCTGCACGACCAGGCCGTTGCCGCGCGCGATGATGCCGACGTGATTCGGCGCGACGACCTCATCGCCCGCAAACACACACTGCGCAATTTCAAGATCATCGAGTTCGGGACGCAGTCGCGAAATCGCATACAGTCGCTTGATCTCTCCGGCACGCGGACTCTCGACCACCGGCATTCCGAGAATACGCAGACCCTGGATGGTGACGTGACTGGTTTCGATGAGCATGCCGTCCGCCGCACCGCCGAGCATGTCCGGCCTACCGTTCCATGTGTCCTCGACCGGAAGTGTGTGGATGAGCGTCGGCATGCGGCCATGGTCCCACGCGGTTTCATCCGGCAGCACGTCGGCACGGATCACGAGACGTTCTGACTTCGTGAAGCGACCGGGCGGCGGTGCGAAGCGTGCGGTCTCGCCGATCGCGTGAATCCCTTCCGTCATGATGACGGTGAGACTGCCGCGGCCGGTGTCACTGCTCACACGGCGCGCCGCTTCTGCAAGCGTGCGAAGAGGCAATCGCTCGCTGCCTGCCTTCGTATCGTCGCCGGTGACGGGATTCACGTGCAGTGTCGCAGCGTCGGGCGCGGCGGACACTGTATCCCGTGCCGTAGCGATGCGCGGTACCATGAGCGCTGCGACGCCGAGTGCAGCAGTGCTCACGAATGTTCTGCGTTCCATGCGTTGCTCCTGGGTGAGCGAGTGGAATGCCCTTTCGACCTAGGCCTTCGCCTTGCGTCGAGCCCGTTCGTTCACGTCAGCGAGCAGCTCGGCGATCGTAGTCCGCTCGAGTCGTGCATCTACCGCTTCTTCGACCTGCTGCACCGTGGCGCCGAGCGCGCCGGTGATGTTGCCACCAACCTTGCACATCGGGTGTGGTGACGGGTGTATCGGCACCAGCACCCGCGTTTCATCGACAGCGTGGTACACGTCCCGCAGCGTGATCTTCGCCGCATCTCGCGCCAGGATCGTTCCCCCTCCGCTGCCTTCCTGCCCTTTCGTCAGCCCTGCACGCCCCAGCAGCGCCACCACCCGACGGACGAACGAGGGGTTCGTACCCACGCTGCCTGCGACGTTTTGCGACGTCACGGGAACACCGCCCTGTTCAGCAATGAAGACCAGGATGTGAACCGCGACGGCGAAATGAGTATTCACGATGGGTAGACAGTGACTGTATCTAGCATAGATACTAAGCGGGCCGGAGTCAAGGAGTGGTTTGTCGTCACAGGGGCACGCATGGTCCGTGTCTTGGCGATGGTCCGTACAGGAGTCTCCGTCACAACGCTAAGCTTCTGGCATTGCGCCGGTGACTCAGCCATCCGCCCATCCTGACATGCACGCCCGACAGCACTCCGCGGCGTTGGCCCGTAGCGTCGCACCGTTGGCCGACGCGTCCGCCGACCCTCTGGCGCCGAGCCACCCACGATTCGTCCGCGTCACGCACTGGCTCACCACCATCGCCACGATCGCGCTGATGATCAGTGGCGTCGAGCTGATCGTCTCCCACCCACGCTTCTACTGGGGCGAAGTCGGCAACGTCAACACGACGCCACTCTTCTCGCTCCCGATACCGTCGTCGCGCGCACTGGTGCCGACGGGCTACGGATACACGCTGCCCGATCAGAACGGCTGGAGCCGGTCGCTGCACTTCCAGTCGGCGTGGCTCGTGATCTTCGCCGGCCTGGTGTACATCGTCGTTGGTGGCACCGCAGGGCATTTCACGCGTCGACTTGTGCCGGCGCGACAGGATCGCACCTGGCGCGCGCTTCGTGCCAGCATCGCTGAACATCGGTACGGCCAGTCAGACATTCCGCATCGGCCCGGTATCTACAACGTGCTGCAGCGGATCGCGTATCTCGGCGTGCTCTTCGTGCTCTTTCCGCTGGTGATCTGGACGGGTCTCGCGATGTCACCGGGTTTCGCGGCGGTCGTGCCGTGGAGCGTGACGATCCTCGGCGGACATCAGTCGGCGCGCACGCTGCACTTCACGTCGATAATCGCGCTGGTGTTGTTTGTCGCCGTGCACGTGCTGATGATCGCCCGTGCCGGATTTCGCCGCTTGATGCTCGCAATGATCAGTGGCACTCCTGAGTTACGGCCTTGAATCACATCACTCGTCGTTCACTGCTCGCTGGTGGTGCGACCGCCGCTGTCGCCGCGCTCGGCGTTGCCGTCACGTCCGCGGGTCGGCGCTTTGGATTGGTGCCGCCCGATGCGGAGGGCGTCTTCGCGCCCGGCAATACACTCAGCTACGCCGCGCACAGACTCTTCGGACGGAATGCGCTCGCGCGTGAGTTTCCACGCAGCATGATCGCGGCGAAGCCGTTCGCCAACGAGATCAGCGCGCCGACCGAGGCGTTCGCGCGCCATCGGGCGGAGCACTTCGCGAAGTGGACACTCGACGTGCGCGGCCTCGTCGACACGCCGGTGCCGCTCTCGCTCGACACGTTGCGCGGCATGGAGACGCGCTCACAGATCACCGCCGTGACGTGCGAGGAAGGGTGGTCATACATTGCCGAGTGGACGGGGACGCCGCTGTCCGCCGTGTTGCAGGCGTGTGGCATTCGACCGTCGGCGAAATACGTCGTCTACTACGCGGCCGACGGCTGGTATGACAGCATCGATATCGACGAAGCGATGCACACTCAAACGTTGGTGACGTGGGGCATGAACGGCAGCGCGCTGCCGGTGGCATTCGGCGGCCCGCTGCGTATGCGCGTGCCGCGGCAGCTGGGCTATAAGAGCGTGAAGTTCATCGAACGGTTGCTGGTCACCGACTCGGTGGCTGACCTGAAGTTGAGTACCAACGCGCGCAGTTATGCGTGGTACAGTGGGATCTGACGGACGGGGTGTCTGAGGCCTCGCAATCGCATCGGTCACAGACGCTCACTCATCAACGGGTGCGACGCATATCACCCTGCATCCCGATGCTGCGATTCATCGAACAGATCGAGGGTTTCGCCGCCATCATCCCGTTCACGGAGTCTGTCATGCCCCACTCGATTTTCACGCGCCCCGGCAGCCTCGCATTTGCGCTGGGACTCGCGGCGTGTTCGTCGCTGACCAGCACGACGTCGATAGCGCCCGACGAGGCGTTCCGGCTGGGCGGTGGCCAGCGCGGCGCATTCACGGTGCGCGGAAAGAACGTCGGGCCGGTGGCGATCGTCGTATTCACTGAAGTCGCAGGGACGCGTGACAGTCTGCTCACCGTGCCAGCCGGCGGTGCGGTAGACGCCAGCTTTCCGGCGCAGGCTATGGCGGTCTTCAAGAACACCTCATCGATCGTGCAAGCGTCAGTCGCGATCACAGTCACGGGTGACATCGCGGCACTCGGCATGCGCTACGAGAAGAACGCGACGCGGTGAGCTCATGGGGACGGAGTTCATGAGCTCATGAACTCCGTCCCCAGACATCCCCCAGACATCCTGGCGTCGCGCGTCGCGGCACCTGTCCAACGCCATCGGGTGCGCAGTGCATTCCGACTCACTCAGGCGCGAGAAAATCAACAACCGGCGCGCCCGGATCGAGCAGGGCGAGCACGTCGTGATACAGCCGCTGGCCATGTGATCCGCTCGTGAGAACGACCGCGCCGCGTCGGCGGCCCGGATCGAAATACGCGACGGTGCGCTCGCCTCCGGGTCGGCTGTTCAACCCGTGTGCAGGAAGACCGGGCCAGTGGAGTAGTCGAGCCTGATCCAGCCGAGCGCCTGCGAGAACAGCGCGACGTGTCCATCCTCGATCAACGCCAGACTGACGGAGGCCACGCCATAGTCGGCCAGCAACGTTGGTACGCGCGCGTCAAGCGACGCGCCGATTGCGTGGGTGGCGTCCGCTTTGGGCGATGTTGTCTCGCCGCAGCCGGCAGACCCGGCGCTCGAGCATGCCGCAGCTGCCACGAGCGTCAGCGCCGGAATGGCGCGCAGGGAGGTCAACCGGCCCATGCGACCCGACGGAGGCAGCGAGGGTGTCGTCAAGCGATGAGGTGCTGTCGGTGAGAAAACCATGGCGCCGCGTGCGACCGTCTCGCGGCGGGGAAACGCTGACGACCGCGGCCGCAGGTTGCCCGCGCTGTGTGACGTCAGACAGCACGTGATGCTCGCCGGTTGGAGCGCATGGGGACGGAGTTCCCGCACTCCGCCCCCTGACGAAAGCAGCCAAAATAATTGCCGATCGGATCGCATCGCGAGCAACATTGGCGCACCCTGTAGTGCACGCAGTACGATCCCATCACCGTCGCGCTCCGACGCTCGCAGATACAATACGTGACACCGAGCGCTGGCACGACACGAACTCTCCAAGGCAGCGATGATGTCAGATGGCGATGCGCACCTCGTACCGGTCAATGCGACACAGGTGCAGGCAATCACGCGACCCGACGGGCAACTCTGGAAGCTCTACGTCATCTACGCGCTGCTGGCGAACGTGGCGTTCCTGGCCGTTCTGGTGCCGTACTATTTCCTCTATCGCACACTGCGCTTCCGATTCGATGACGACGGCGTCGCGGTGTCGCACGGCCTGCTCTGGCGACGCGAGACGTACCTGACGTACGCGCGGATTCAGGACATTCACGTGACGCGCAACATCTTCGAGCGATGGCTCGGAATCGGGACGGTGAAGATCCAGACGGCGTCCGGCAGTTCGGCCGCGACGGAATCGATCCCGGGGTTGACGGCATATCAGGACGTTCGGAATTACCTCTACGCGCGCATGCGAGGGCATCGCAGCGCCACGCAGCCATCCGTCGCGCTCACCGTCGGGCCGCTGCATGATGCGCCACCGGTTGATGGCGAAGCGCTTGCGATCGACGCGCTGGCCGGAATTCGCGATGAGTTGCGCGCCGTGCGCCAGCTCCTCGAATCACAGCCACCAGGAACGCGCGATGTATGAGTGGCTCAAGGGAATCATTCTGCCACTCCTCCGCATCGAGGACAGCGAGCCGCACCCGCCGGCGGGAGATGGTCCGAATGATGTGCTTCGAATCGAGCGTGCAGACCCGGGATTCCTGCGCTTGAAGCTGTTCGAGTGGGGGCTCTACGCGGCCGCATGGTCTCTCGCAGTGGTCGTCGTGAGCACGTTGCTCGTGATCGCTGATGTGCGACTCCTGTTGCTCGTGATCCCGCTCATCCTGTTCGCGATCGCGAAGGCAGCCACGCTCTACGTCACGATGCGACTCGACTACGAGATGCGATGGTACGTGATCACCGACCGAAGCGTGATGATTCGCGAGGGCGTCTGGAACACGAAGGAGATCACCCTCACCTTCGCCAACGCGCAGAACGTGCGCGTGACGCAGGGACCACTGGAGCGATTTTTCGGATTCTCGACCGTGGAAATCGAAGTGGCAGGCGGTGGCTCAGGCGAGCACGGAGAGTCGCGAAACCGCGCCAGTTTGCGTGGATTGGCCAAACCACAGGAGGTGCGTGACCTGATCCTCGATCGACTGAAAGGTCATCGGACTGCGGGACTCGGCGACCCGGACGACGTGCACGCCGAGACACTGTTACCTCCTCGCTCTGCGCCGCCAGCGCTGCACGACGGTCACGCACCCGCGATCACAGCGCTCTCCAGCGCACACACGCTGGCGCACGAGGCGTGGGGCGAGGCGAAGGCGCTGCGCGTCGCGATGGAACGTCGGGTGCGATCGACGCGTGAGTGAGAGCTCATGTCCTGGGGACGGAGTTCATGAGCTCATGGGGGCGGACCGCCGTCGGTGCGTCGCAGTCCGCCACTCGCGCCTCGTGCACCCCGGGCCACACCTGCTGCGTGTGTTGGTGCCGCTGGTGCTCTTGACCGCGTCGATCTGCTGGGGTTTGGTGACGGGATATGGCGCGCTTGGCCTGTTCGCGCTGACTGGATTGACGGTGTTGCTGGTCGCCGCATGGCGCTCCGCACTGAACGGATCGCGATCAACCTCGACGAAGGCACGCCTGCTGCTGCGCAAGGAGCTCGCGTCGGCGCGTGAGTATTGCCGCACGGAACTGCGGAAGCCGACGCCCGCGCTGGACGACTCCCGGTATCAATACGTTCTCGCGTTCGGTCTCGGCCGCCACGTCGACAAGTGGTTCCGGGCGTTCGGCGGGCCGACAGCAACTCGGTCGGGCAGTGGGTACGTCACCAGTCACAGCACGAGCGATTCCGGCAGCGGGTCGAGCAGTGCTCGACGGCGGTTCAGGCCAGCTGGCGCATTCTGCCGCGCTCGCAGCCGTCACCACATGTGCGCACGCGCGGGCTGACTCTGTACCTGCGGCATGCGACGGACACACCCTGCCTCACCGCCGCTTCCGCCCGAAATTCCACACGAAGTTCACGCTCGGCACGCAGCACCCCACGCCGCCTGTCCCCATACCGCCGATCAGGCCCAGGTCACTCGTGAGTCGGTCGCCGATGAATCGGAAGCCGCCGCTGACGATGCCACCCTTGTCGA
>JANLPZ010000229.1:0-10872 GCA_031367535.1 Gemmatimonadaceae bacterium | reverse complement strand
CGCCGACAAGCGCGTCCGGCGTGCGCTGGGCATGTGCGTCGATCTGGGTTCGATCATGGGGACGTTGATCTTGATCAAAGTATAAATATCTCCGTCCCCTTGATTGCGCTTTTCAAGATCTCCGTCCCATTGAAACGCCCGCGACCGCCGACCACCGAAACATCATCCGGCAGTCTGGGCCGTGCGACGCGATTCGTAACAACGCGCGCCCAGGATGCCGCCGAGGCGGTCGACGCTGGCATGCGAGATGCGCTGGGTGACACCACCCATGGGCCCGCCGAGAACGGCGCGGCGCACGCGCGCCAATGCTGGTTGGCCCGCGGCTCGGACCCGCTTCGCGAGTGTTGTTCTGATGGATGCGCATCTCTGGCGCTGGAGTACCGCGGTCCAGATCACGTCGGCGCTGTTGATTGCGCTCTTTTTCGACGTGCTGATGCGCTCCACGCGCCGAGTCGAGCTGCGCGCCTGGGTGGCGGCCTGGCTGGCCAACCTGTTCTCCACGGTCACCATGCTGGCCTACTGGATGCCGGCGTCGCAGACCGCCATGCTGCTCAAGGCGACGCGGTTTCCGTATCTGTTCTTCAAATCGTCGTTCGTTGTGCTGCTGATCACTGGCGCCGTCGGTTTCGGCACGAAAGCCCCCGAACGGCGCACGCTCTGGATCCTCACAGCAGCACTCGGCGTCATCAGTCTGGCGGTCGGCGTCCGCGTCAGCTCGCTCGAAGTGCTCGGTGTGCTGATGTCCGCGACGATTGCTGCCGCGCTGGGCGGCGCCGCACTGCAGCTGATCATCACCCGACAGGCCGCCTGCGGATGGCTGGCGGTGGGTTTTGCGATGCGCGGCATGCTCGCGCTCGCGGAAGGCATTGCGCACAACATGCTGCTCACCAGCGGTGCGGAGAGCATGCACCGGGACGCGGCGACGTTCGTCGCGATGTCATCGGCGTTCGATGCCGGTGCGGAGTGGTTGATCGCACTCGGCTGCGTGCTGGCGGTGTACGGCAGGATCGGCACCGAGATGACGCGCCGGAATTCCGACCTGCTGACGGCAAAAGACGAACTGCGCACACTCTCGCATCGCGACCCGTTGACCGGCGTCTTCAATCGTCGACGCCTGGCCGACATCCTGAATGATTCGCGACTCACCGGTGCGACGATCCTGTTCTTCGATCTCGATGACTTCAAGGACATCAACGACGTGCACGGGCATCATGTCGGCGACGAAGCGCTGCAGCACTTCGCGCGCGTGCTGCAATCGAGCTTCAGGCCCGACGATCATGTGATCCGCTACGCCGGCGACGAATTCATCGTGGTGGGTCAGGGCATTGCGGAGATCGATGTCTCGGAACGCATCAAGGTCCTGCGCGAAATTCTGCAGCGCGAGCGTGCCGGTGGTCCGCTGCCGCTGATCAACTTTGCGGTGGGCGAGGCGTACATGCCGGTCGGTGGTGATCCGGATGCGGCCGTCCGTGCCGCCGACGCGGCGATGTATCGTCGGAAGGGCGAGACGAAACGGCAGGCGTGAGCCGCGTCGCCTGCCAGCGTTATCGGCACGCGTCATCGGCTTCCTTCGTCAGCGAGCGTCTTCAGCGACCGTCGCCAGCCACACGCTGCAGCGCCGACTAACTTTCGCGCATGCCACGCATCGATTTCAGCGCCATTCCTGATCGCGCACGACTCTGGGTGTTCGTCGCCGACGTCCCGGTCACTGATCCGGCGCCCCTGCTGAACGCAGTGGATGGCCATCTGGCGCAATGGGCGGCGCATGGCGTGCCACTGGTGTGTGCCCGTGAGTGGCGTGACGAACGCTTTCTTGCGATCGCCCTCGACGAAGCGGCCACCGGTGCGTCAGGCTGCTCGATCGATGGATTGTTCCGCACCATCGGGCGCGTCCAATCGGCGGTCGGTGCGGATCTGTTGGCGTCGGGACGCGTGGCGTGGCGCGACGAAAGTGGCGGCATTCGCGTGGCGCCGCGCGCGGAGTTTGAATCGGCGGCGGCGGCCGGCAGCGTCGATGCCGACACGACCGTCTACGAAACGCTGGTCGAGACCGTCGGTGCGTGGCGCGCGAACTTCGAGCGACCGGCCAGCGAGAGCTGGGTCCAGGCGCTACTGACCTGAGCACGAGCACCGCGACAACGCCGCGCTCAACGTCGCACGACGGTCACGCGCTCGGCCGCCCGTCCCGACGCTCCACCAGTTCCGTCAGCAATTCGATCTGCTTGTGCTGCTGTTCGACGAGCGCCTGCCAGTCCATCGTGCGCAGCAGGTCGAGCTTGTCGTGCAACGCGCGAATCTCGAGTTCGGCCTTGAGGTTCACTTCATAATCGTTGGCCGCGTGCATCCGATCTTTCTCGCCCTGCCGGTTCTGGCTCATCATGATCACCGGGGCCTGCAACGCCGCGATCATCGACAGAAACAGATTGAGAAAGATGTACGGATAGGGATCGAACGCTTCGCGACGGGGCCCGAGTATCTCGGTGTTGAGCAGCGTCCACGCCGCCAGAAACGCGAGGAAGATCAGAATGAACGTCCATGAGCCACCGAACGCCGCGACACGATCCGCCAGACGTGCACCAACACTGTCCGTCGCCTCGCTCTCGCGGATGATGTTGCGCGCGAGTGGCGTGTGCTGCGCCATGGCCTCCACCACCAGCCGCTCTTCGGACGTTACGGGCATCCAGGTCTTGGCCTTCTCTGGCTCGTGTGCGGTCATGCGGGCCTCTCCATGTGATCGATCATGATCTGCGCGCTCTCCAGGTCTTGGACTGCTCTGAGATCGTCAACGGCATTGACGCAACGGCGCAACGGGTCCTGCGAGCGAGTTGTGACTCCGCAATCAATACTGACCAAAAGGGCTGTGGGAACTGCGCTCGCGATGGCAGTTCCCACAGCCCTTCAAATCGATGCACTGAGATAAGTCGGTCGTGTGCGCTCGGACCTCGTTGCGCCGTTGCGCCGTCGCGTCAAGGCTGTTTCGATGCACAACGATACTGAAGCATCACCAGTCGCCGATCGGACTCCCCGGCGGCACGGTGATCTTCACCTTCTTTTCGGCCGGCTTGTAGGTGCCGGCGAGCCAACCTTTGATGTCGGCCGCGAGCTGTTCAGTATAGGCGGAGCCGCGACCTGACACGCCCGGCCGAAGCGCTGTGCCGAGGAGGTTCATCAGCGCAAAACGCGCCTCGGCACGCACCAGCGGCATCTCGGCGCTTTCGGCGAGCGTCAGCACATGGTCCACGTACGCGCGCTGCACCAGTGCCGATAACGAGGCATCGTACACGCTGCCGGTGTTGCTGGCGAAGATGCGCGATTCCAATCGCTTCAGTACATCGCCGAAACCGGGAAGCGTTGCATCGACGGCTTGCTGGGCGACAAGGCGCGCAGCACGTTCCTGATCGAGCAGCAGGTCGAACGTGACGTTCGCGATTGTCGCGCCGGGCGCCAGCGGATCGAACGTGATGCCAGTCCACCGATCGAAGAGTTCGCGCGTGCTCTGAATCAGGAAGGGACGTGGCGGCAGTTGCGCGATGAGTGAACGTGGCAGCGCCAGATTCGCGGGCGACAACACATCGGCGATCGCATCAATGGCGATATTCTGCTTCGCCGCCGAGACGGAGACCGGGCCGGCGACGCCATCACCACGCATCGTGTAGGCGTAGTTCACACCACCGACAACCTTGATCGCCGCTTCGAGCTGATAGCGGTGATGCAGATACACCGGCACCAGCACGTCTTCGAGTGTGGCCATCGGTGCGCCGCGCTTGATCGCCGCTTCGCCGAACTTGGCCAGCGCACGTTCGCGCACGGTCATCATCCGCTTCAACTCCGTCACCGCGTCGGTGCCGTTGTCCCACAGATGGGTGTTCGGTGACGCGCTGCTGACGGGGCGTGCGTCCTGGTCGGTGAGAAAGGTCAGGCCTTTCGCGCGCGCCGCAACGAGCACGCTGTCGAGCTGCTTTTTCTCGTCGCCGGGGAATTCGCCGTAGCCCCACGTGACGGCCACCTTGTCCCACTCGCCGATGCCGGTTTCGTAGGCGCTGGTGATGTCCACATCACCGTTCGGCTTGAGTGAGATCATCGGATGCGGATAGTCCATCACACTCGATTTGCCCTGCGCGCTGCTGATGTAGTTGTGCGCCATGCCGAGTGTGTGGCCGACCTCGTGGGCAGCGAGCTGACGGATGCGCGCGAGGACCATCGCCTGCACACGTTCCGCTTTCTCCGTACCGGTGGCATAGGGCTGGTCGAGCCCTTCGCCGATCAGGAAGTCCTGACGCGCGCGCAACGAGCCGAGGATCACGTGGCCCTTCATCATTTCGCCGGTACGCGGATCGGTGACGGCACCACCGTAGCTCCAGCCGCGTGTGGCACGATGTGCGTACTCGATCACGTTGTAGCGCACATCAAGCGGATCGATCGAATCAGGAAGTACCTCGACGCGGAATGCGTTGATGTACCCGGCGGCCTCGAACGCCTGATTCCACCAGCGCGTGCCTTCCACGAGTGCAGTGCGAATCGGTTCGGGCGCGGTGTTGTCGACGTAGTAGATGATCGGCTTCACCGCTTCGCTGCGCGCCGCGCCGGGGTTCTTCTTCTCGAGGCGATGGCGTGACGCGAATCGCTGGACGAACTGTCCGTTGAGCGGTTGCGCGTAATCCTGATAAGTGATGCCGAAGAAGGCGGAACGCGGATCGGCCTCGCGCATCTTGAAGCCCGGCTCGGGCAGCGCGACGAGGCTGTGGCGCTCGCGGATAGTGATCGCTTCCGGACTTGGCGTGACATCACGCACGTACCGACCGGGGTTTGTGCCGGCGAGTGTCAGTGTGACTTCGATTTCTGTGTTGCGCGGGAATGCCTTCGTGTGCGGCATGTACACCGCGCTGCGGAGCGGATCGAGCGCGAAGGTGCCCTGCTGCGACCGACGCAGCGCGCCAACGGCGTCGTGTGCATCGCGCACGGCGAACTGCGTCGCATCGACGAGTGCCCGTTCACCGTCCTGCGCTTCGACCGTGAAGCCGAACAAGGCGCTGCGTGCGAAGCTCTCCTCCACACCGCGCGCCTCATTCGCATCGGCGGTGATGCCGCGGAAATCGCTGTTCTTCTCGATCAGCAGCACACGCGGGCCGCTGCGCGTGAATGTCACCAGGTGTTCGCGACCGAGCTGATTGCGATCAAGGCCGATGTCGTTCGAGCCGACGCCCCACGGCAGTGAGGTGAAGTAGATGAACTCCTGGTCCATCCGCGGGATTTCGAGATAGAGCTTGCCGGTGCGCTCGTCCCAGTAGAGCGGGAAGAGGCCGTCCTTCTTGACCATGGCAGCGGTTTTTGCCGCGATCGATGGCAGGGCGCCGGTGCCCGGGGGCGCCGCGGCCGGTATGGCGGCGGGCTGGCCGGCGAGCGGGGCCACACCGAGCAATGACGAAATGAGCAGGACGCGCAGATGACGGGACATGGGCACTGGGGAGAGTGGTCTGGGTGCGTCCGCTGGCTACGTGGCGAGCTGTACGCGCGTTGCCCGCACAATACAGCCGCGTCTGCTGTTTGGTCGATTGCGCGGACCGCAAATTCGGGTGGATGAGGCTGGCTGCGTCCGCGGCCAGTTATCAACCGTTCATGTGCGTACGACACTCTCCGTCATGTCACCGCTGCAACCTGTCGCCGTTCCGGATTCTGTGCCCACGGGCGCGTCCTTCTACATCGGCGCGCGTCTCCTGGTGGCGCGCCGCACCCGACAGGGTCAGCGCATCTGGGTCGGTCGCGACAAGCGGTTCGTGGCAGTGGTGCTGCTGCGCACGGACGATGGGCGCTACGCGGTCGCACCGTGGCTCGAGGATGCCGCGCCGCGCGCGATGCGTGAGTTGATCCGCGCCGGTCTCCTGGTGCCGCCGGACCCGATGACGATGCTCGAGGAACCGACATCGCACGACGATGCCGACGACGCGGCGCTGCGAGTGGCAGTCATCGAGGGCCTGCTCGAAACCGCACAGCTCTCGATGGACGACGCCTGGCATTCGCTCCGAGCCTGGCGCGCGCTCCGAGACGGCGCAGCTCTCTAGGTCTGCGTCGTTCGTGGCCTTTCACAGTTTTCGCGCGGAGCTCGCGGGGAAGTGCGACTGCTGTTCTAACGGCGCTCGCGTCTCGAGAATCGGTGATCTCCGAAGCAAAAAGTTTTCGCGCGGGGACGCGGGGGCGCGGGGAAACTGCAAATGCTGACGAAAGGGCGTGTTCGCGAGTGCAGTTTCAAAAAATCAGTTGCTCGTCCCCGCGTTCTTCGCGAGCCCCGCGCGAAAACTGTCTGGCCGCGAACTACGCAGAGATCACGGTGTGAGCCACGACTCTCGATGCTCGGCGACGAAGGCGTCATCAGTGAGCCACGGATACGACTGCATGACACGATCGAGTTCGTCAGTCTGCCGAGGGCTGAGCGTCTCGCGCGAATCGAGCGTCCAGATACCGCGCAGTAGACCCTGACGGCGGAGGACTTCGTGGATGCCGGGGATGCAGCCGGCGAAACGATGCAGTGAGTCGAAGATCGCGCCGTTCGCATCCGTCAGCTCGGCGCCTTCGGTGAGCAGACTGGGTGCCAGCGGAGAATCGCCGAGTGCCTTGATGCGTGACAGCAGTTCGACGGCGCGACGCGTCCACACGGCCCACTGTCCGAGCAGCCCGCCGACGATGCGCGTCGTGTCGGCGCGGCCATGACGGCGGACGGGAAACGGTGTCGTGAGATCGGCGACGATGGCGTCATCATTGCCGGTGTACAGGGCAACATCGTCGCGACCCGCGGCCACGATCGCGCGCACCACATCCATCGTGCGATACCGATCGAACGGCGCGATCTTGACAGCGATCAGCTGCGGCAGCTCGGCCAGGTCGCGCCAGAAACGATAGGAGAGCACGCGACCGCCCACCGCCGGCTGCAGATAGAAGCCGATGATCGGCATCACGTCGGCCACATGCCGACAGTGCGTCAGCAGCGCGCGCTCGTCGAGTGCATCCAGACCGCCCAGTGAGAGCAGTGCGGCATCGTAGCCAAGCGCGCTGGCGATTCCCGCTTCGCTGATGGCCTGCGCCGTCTCACCGATCACACCCGCGATCCGCACGAACGGTCGTGGGGCATGGTCGAGCGTCGCATTGGCCGTTTCGATCGCAAGCTGCAGCACGGGGTGATAGAGCCCCACTCGGCGGATCGCGAACTGCGTGGTGTGCACACCGACGGCGATGCCACCGGCACCGGCCGCCATGTAATACCGCGTGAGAGCCCGCTGCGCACGTTCATCCAGCGTCCGGGCCGCCGTCAGGGCCAGCGGATGCGCTGGGATGACCTGACCGGCGAGGAGATGCTGGCGGACATTCACGTCATGGGCTCCATCGGCGGGAATCAGGCACCGGGACGCGGCTGCCTCCCATTGAGACTACGATAATGACGGGCGTCCGGTTCTGACGAGTCGTGACACAATCATGATCTTTCCACCTGTATACCATGTTGCCGCTGATCCGGTTCGTCCTGCTCCTCACCTGCTCGAATGTGTTCATGACGTTTGCGTGGTACTGATCACGCTGGCGGTGTTCGTGCCGTTGGCGGTGCTGTCCATGAAGCAGCCGCTCAAGCTCGACTACCTGTGGGCCGCCTGCTGCATCACGGGCGCGGTGTAATTCGTCCTTCGCGGGCACGGATTCCCGTCACGACAGGCGCGGTCAGAATCGACCGTCGCGCACCTCGAACTTCGTCGCCTTGCCAAGTAACGGCCGTTTGGTGCGCACCCAGTCGGCGGTGAAGTCGAGCAGGGTGTCGAGTGGCATCAACGTCAATGACTCGCCGAACCGCGCATGCAGACCACGCGCATCGGAGAGCAGCGCATCAGGCGCTTCGGTACCAGTGAACACCGGCGCGCGACCGAGACGGTCGCCGAGTGCGAGTGCCAGGGTGCGGACTGCGAGTTCATCGAGTCCGGTGACATTGACGGGCACCGCCGGCACATCTGCGTGTGCGAGCAGCATCAGCGCAATCGCGTTCGCATCGCCCTGCCAGATCACATTCACGGCGCCCATCGTCAGGTCGACCGGTGTGCCGTCGCGGACCTTCACTGCGATGTCGGTCAGGACGCCGTAGGTCAGTGCGCAGGCGTAGTTGAGACGATAGAGCGCCACCGGTGATTCGTGACGCGCGCCGAGTGCGGTCATGACACGTTCGCGACCGAGGCAGCTCATCGCATATTCGCCGACCGGCGCCGGCGCGATGGATTCGTTGGCGCCCGCACTCTCGCGTGATGTGAGCGGATAGACGTTGCCGGTCGAAAAGACGACCTGACGTGCGCCGGCAAAGTGTTGACCGCACCACGCCGGGACGATGGTATTCATGGCCCACGTCTGCGACGGATCGCCGCCGGTGCCGAACTTCTGCCCGGCCATGAAGATCACGTTCGCCACAAACGGCAGCGCGTCCACCGATGCGCGGTCGAGCAGGTCGGCGCGAATCACCTGCACACCCGCGGCATCGAGCGCCGACACCGCAGCAGCATCGGACCAGCGCGAGACTGCAATCACCGCCCGTCGTTGATCCCCGTCTGCCGCATCGAGCGCTCGCCGCGCCATGCGTGCGAGCGACGGGCCCATCTTCCCGCCGGCGCCGAGCACGATGATGTCGCCATCGAGGTTCTTGAGCGTGTTGATCAGCGCCAGCGTCGGGAGACTGAGCGCATCGTCGAGTGACGCGAGATCGTGCGGGGCGTTCGGCATGCGCGAAACTGCGTGTCGTGCGCAGAATGCGCTACTCCGGGCGAGCGATTTTAGCGCGGTTGCGGGCGTCCGTGTCGCTCGCAGGTTCTTTGGGATGGGAGCACACGGAGCGCACGGAGTGCGTCGCTTGCAACGGTCGGCGCAGCGCGAGCCATCGCTGACTTTTTTGTGAACTGCTGTTTCAAAATTTCCTTCGGTACGCGGTGGGCCGAACGCTGCCGCGCGCACCCTCCGTGAGCTCCGTGCGCTCCTCACCCAAAGCAGTTCCGATGGCAGCGAAGTACGAAGCCTCGAGCAAGGCGCACCCTCCGACCTCCCCGCTCTATCGACACAATGAGTGGCTGGAGTCTGCGAACTGAACGGACCGTTGCCACCGCGCACGAACGACGGGGATACAGATCCGAGCGTGCCACTGACGTCGTAGACAGGGAGATCTCTCGAACGGTTTCACTCGCTCTCGCCTCACATGTCTTCGAATTCACCGCTCGCGCGCCCGCCGAGGCGCGTGTTGAATGTGCTCTCGCAGCCGGTGCGCGATGAGTCGCGTGCGCTGCTGCGTCGGAACTGGGATGCGCTGACGCCTGATCTGCGCACCAAGGAGCAGATGCTCGGGGTGCAGGGCAACGGCTGCGGCGCGACGATCGGGGCGATGCCGAGGTGTGATTTCGCGTGCCGCGGATGTTATCTCGGCGAAGCCGCGAACCGGATTCCGGCGGAGCCGATCGAAGCCATCATGGCGCAGATGCGGGCGCTTCGGCCGACGCTCGGGCCCGACGGCAATCTGCAGCTCACCGACGGCGAAGTGACGCTGCGCCCGCCCGAGGACGTGATCGCGCTGCTGCAGTACGCGCACTCGCTCGAACTGGTGCCGATGCTGATGACCCATGGCGATTCGTTTCGCCGCCGGCCCGGCCTGCTCGAGCGGTACCTCGTCGAAGGTGAGTTGGACGAAGTCAGCATCCACGTCGACACGACCCAGCGCGGACGGGTGGGCGCGGCGTACAAGGGCGCGACCGAAGAAGCGCAGCTCAATCCGCTGCGCGATGAATTCGTGGCGTTGCTGGAGGCGGCACAGCAGCGCACCGGCCGACGGATGCGTGCCGCAACGACGATGACGGTCACGCGCGACAACCTCGATGGCGTGCCCGATGTGATGCGCTGGCTGACCGGCGGGCAGCGGGTGTTCCGCATGATCAGCTTCCAGCCGATCGCGCAGGTGGGTCGCACCGAGGACGGTTTCGGCGGCGGTGTGACCGGCGAAGCACTGTGGTGGCGCATCGCGTTCACGCTCACCGGTGGCGACAAGGCGAAAACAGAGGAACTGCTGCGCTCGCAGGTCTGGTTCGGTCATCCGTCGTGCAACCGGATCCTGCATGGTCTGGTGGCGCATCGTGATGGTGTGGCTCCGACATTTCACGCGCTGCGTCCATCTGCCGATGCGCCGCATGCGGACACGGTGGACGAGTTCTTCCGTCGTTTCGGCGGCGTGAGCTTCAAGACCGACACCACCCGCACGGCGATTGCCCGTGCACTCGGCATGGCGCTTCGCGCCCCTGGTTTTGTGCTCGGCAAGTTGCCGAAATACCTGTGGCACTGGCTCGATCGGTTGAGCCCCGGAGCACCGATGCAAGCGCTGCGCGATCTGATCAGCGGGCGGCTGAAGGTGCAGCCGCTGGTGATCGTCAGTCATCACTTCATGAGCAGCGATGAACTGCGCAGTGACGAAGGCCAACGCCGCCTCGCCCAATGCGTCTTCCACGTGCCAGTGAACGGCGAGCTGGTATCGATGTGCGAAGTGAACGCACTCGGCGTGCGCGACCAGTACTACGCCGACCTCGCCCGCGCCGGCGGTTTCAAGGCCGACGATACATCCGACGCCGCCTTCGTCTGACCTGACCCGCTCGAGATCTACCGGAACAGTTTTCGCGCGGAGCTCGCGGGGGACGTGCAACTGATTTGAAGGAACTGCGCTCTCGCGGCGCGCATCTGTGATGATTGTGACTGAAGAGTTTTCACGAGGGGGCGCGGGGCCGCGGTGGAAAAGCAACGGCAAAAGCATTTTTTTGTAACAGCGTCTCGCGCAGGCAGTTTCAACAGCCATTCGCAGTTGCCCCGCGGCCCCGCGCCCCC
>JANLPZ010000225.1:0-11809 GCA_031367535.1 Gemmatimonadaceae bacterium | reverse complement strand
GTTCAAGTGCTCTGACCCCTTGAACCGCGCAGGAGTTACGCGATCAGTGCACGACCGTGACTCCGAGCGGTGAGCTCAATCCGGTGGCGGCGCCCTTGATCGTCACCACGCTCTGCACGCCAAGATTGGGCGCCGGTCCTGTGGTCCGGGATCACGTACACGGCGGTGGAGCCGTAGTCCACGAGACAAATCACGGGCTGCGGGCCCGACGTGTCGAGGAACACGCCGCCGGGATACGACAGCGGTAAGGTACCGGAGCTCGGCAGCGTGGCGGACGGCAGCGGACCGGAGATCGCGGTGTAGAGGTAGCGGAAACATGACGACGGTGTTGTTCGCGTTCGTGACGTAGATGCCGGCCGTCGCAACCTGGCTGCCAGGGTCGGTCGGAGAAGTGCCGTCGATGCAGGCAGCGAGGAGAACGGCGCTACAGGTCAGTACAGTGATGCGCATTCATACTCCGACAGAGAGCGTCACCCTCTCTGTCGTAATGCGGCACCAGAACGGCTCATCACCTGGTTCTGCGCCAACCTGCTCCTCTCGCCGCGGGCGATTCGGCCGCATGCGACAACGCGCGCAACCATCAGGAATCCGCTCGATTCCCGATGATCGCACCCGTCGTCCCTTCCCCCTGCCACCAAGCCGAGGCAGCTGCTACTGCATCAGATCGCAGCCAGCGCCGGATAGTCGGTATAGCCCTGCTCACCCGGCGTATAGAACGTCCCGAAGTCCGGCGCATTGAGCGGTGCCGCGCTCGCCAGTCGCTCGGCGAGGTCCGGCGTCGCCAGCGCGGCGCGACCGAACGCGATCAGATCCGCAGCGCCGCTCTGCAACAGCGCTTCGCCCTTCTCCGCATCGAGCCCACCCGAGGCGATGAACGTGCCGCCGAACGCATCCTTGAGCTGACCAGGCAGCGCCACTGGCAATGGCGGATTTCCCATCGACTCGTGATTCACCAGATGGAGGTACACGAGACCGAGCTTGCCGAGTGCCGACGCGAGCGCGACGAACTGTGCGTCGTCGCCATCGAATGAACCCATGGCGTTGAAACCGCCGTGCGGCGAGATGCGGAATCCAACGCGGTCCGCGCCGATCGCGTCGGTAGTCGCTTTCGCCACTTCGATCGCGAAGCGGTTGCGATGTTCGGCGCTTCCGCCGTAGCTGTCGGTACGCGTGTTGAGGTTGCCATTCAGAAACTGGTCGATCAGGTATCCATTCGCGCCGTGCAATTCGATCCCATCGAAGCCCGCCGCGATCGCACGACGCGCACTGTCTGCATACTCCGCGACGACGACGGCGACCTCCGCTTCGGTGAGCGCGTGCGGTGGCGACGCCGGCTGCAAAGCCTGGGTGTCGGTATAGACCGGGTCAGGCAGTGACGTGGCGCTCGAGCTCACGACGCGCGCACCCGTTGGCAGGTTGTCAACATGCGAGGCGCGGCCGGTGTGCATCAGCTGCGCGAAGATGTGACCGCCCGCCGCGTGCACCGCATCCGTGACCGCCTTCCAGGCTGCGACCTGCGTGTCGCTGTAGAGGCCGGGAATCCGGGCGTAGCCGGCACCATCGGCCGAAGGCGCAGTGCCTTCCGAGATGATCAGGCCGATGCTCGCGCGCTGGGCGTAATAGGTCGCCATGATCTCGGTCGGCACGTGGTCAGCGGTGGCGCGATTGCGGGTCATGGGGGCCATGACAAGGCGGTTGCGCAGCGTCACTTTGCCGAGCGTAAAGGCATCGAACAGCATGGTGGTGCTCCTCCGGGAGTGACATGTGGGCGTCGGCTGTCCATCCATGCCGAGGCGATGTATACTGACTGGTATACATACTGTGCAGTATAGATTTGTCAATATCCCTTCCCAACCCGGCACTGTCACGATGACTCGAGGGCGACCGCGCGAATTCGATACGGACTCAGCTCTCGATCGGGCGCTCGCCGTCTTCGAGCGCGACGGGTTCGAGGGCGCGTCGGTGCAGGCGCTGGCCGAAGCGATGGGCATCTGCAAGCCGAGCCTGTATTCGGCGTACGGCAACAAGGAGTCGCTGTTCATTGCGGCGCTGCGCCGGTACACGGACGCCCAGGAGTCGCATCGCGCGACGCTGCTGGACGGCGAGCGGGATGGCCGGCGGGCGGTCGAGCGGCTTCTTGAGGACGTGGTGTCGTCGCACGCCAGATGTCAGCAGTCCGGGGCGGCGTGCCTGATCGTGCGCGAATCGATCAGTGGCGCGGCGGCCACGCATTCGAGCGAGATCCGTGAGGCGCTGGCCTCCGCGGTGGCGTCGAGTCACGCGACGCTCAGCGCGCGGCTCGTGCGTGCACGTGCTGACGGGGAACTCGCACCGGATTGTGATACGGCAGCGCTGGCGGACTACTTCAGCGCGGTGACGTCGGGGCTCAGCATGCTCGCGAAGCACGGTGCGTCGACTGACGCGATGCAGCGGGTGGTGCAGATGGCGATGCGGGCGTGGCCTGGCGCGTGAGCGCGATCGACGGGATCGCGATCAAGGGGTCAGAGCACTTGAAATAACTTTCAAGTGCTCTGACTCCTTGAAACGCTGAAAAACTTTCAAGGACTCTGACCCCTTGATACGCCGGTCGGCCGCGTCACCCCGCCAGCACCGGCAACTGCCGGATCTTCTCCGCCCATTCCCGCGGACCGGTTTCGTGCACGTTGCTGCCCGCCGCATCGACCGCGACCGTCACCGGCATGTCCTCGACGTCGAATTCGTAGATCGCTTCCATTCCGAGGTCCGCGAAGGCGACGACGCGTGACGAGCGAATCGCCTTCGACACGAGATACGCCGCACCGCCGACGGCCATCAGGTAGGCCGCCTGATGCCGGCGAATCGCCTCCAGCCCCGTCGGCCCGCGTTCGGCCTTGCCGATCATCGCGATCAGTCCCGTTTTCTCGAGCATCATCTCGGTGAATTTGTCCATGCGGGTCGCCGTGGTCGGGCCTGCCGGTCCCACCGCTTCGTCGCGCACGGGATCCACCGGTCCGACGTAGTAGATCACACGATTCGTGAAGTCGACGGCATCGGGCAGGCCTTCACCACTCGCATACAGATCGGCAATACGCTTGTGCGCCGCGTCGCGACCGGTGAGCAGCTTGCCGTGCAGCAGCAGGCGATCACCGGCCTTCCACGTGCCGACGATTTCCGGCGTGAGTGTGTTCAGATCGACGCGCTTCGCATTCACATCCGGCTGCCACGTGACCTGCGGCCAGTCGGAGAGTTTCGGGATCGGCAGCGATGCCACGCCGCTGCCATCGAGCACGAAATGCGCGTGACGCGTGGCCGCGCAGTTCGGAATCATCGCGATCGGCTTCGACGCGGCGTGCGTCGGGAAGTCGAAGATCTTCACATCGAGCACGGTCGACAACCCGCCGAGTCCCTGCGCGCCGATGCCGAGTGCGTTCACCTTGTCGCAGAGTTCGATGCGCAACTCCTCGATCTTGTTCTGCGGTCCGCGCTGCTTGAGCTGCGCCATGTCGATGTGTTCCATCAGCGATTCCTTCGCCATCAGCATCGCCTTCTCCGCCGTACCACCGATGCCGATACCGAGCATGCCGGGTGGGCACCATCCGGCACCCATCGTGGGGACGGTCTTCATGACCCAGTCCACGATCGAATCGCTCGGATTGAGCATTGCAAACTTCGACTTGTTCTCCGAACCGCCGCCTTTCGCCGCCACTTTCACATCGACGGTATCGCCCGGCACGATCTCGCAATGCACGACTGCCGGCGTGTTGTCGCGCGTGTTCTTGCGTGAGAACGCCGGATCAGCGACGATCGACGCACGCAACACATTTTCCGGCAGCAAGTAGGCGCGTCGCACGCCTTCGTCGACCATCTCCGGCACCGACATCGTCGTATCCCATCGCACATTCATCCCGACCTTCAGAAACACCACCACGATGCCGGTGTCCTGGCAGATTGGTCGGCGCCCCTCGGCGCACATGCGCGAGTTGGTCAGGATCTGCGCGATGGCATCCTTGGCGGCCGGGCCCTGCTCCTTCTCGTACGCATCCGCCAGCGCGTGGATGTAGTCCAGCGGGTGGTAGTACGAGATGTGCTGCAGCGCGTCGGCAATGGACTGGATGAAGTCGTGCTCGGTGATGGTCGGCATGCCTGGAAGAATAGCCGCCCTCCGGCACAGTGTCATCGCTGCAGCCGGGGGGACGCTACTTCAGGCCCAGCCCATAGAGCCGAGAGGCGTTGGTGCGCAGCACCATTGTCGCGATCGTGCGCGCGCGCGCCGGCGTGACATCGCCGCTCCGCACCATGCCCGACAGTGCGATGGCGAGTGCGTCGCGCGCATTCCGCTGCGCCATCCACGCCACCACGTCCCATCCCATATCCGGTCCGAGCCCGACGGCGTCGGAGCCGAAGAGCACCTTGTCCGGGAACTGGGACAGCCAGCTGCGAAGGATCTGCGCCAGTTGGTCGGGCGTGTAGGCGAGCGTCAGCATGGAGAGGTCGGCATACACATTCGGCTTCCACAACATCGCCTGTGTGTGCGTGGCGAACACGCCGCCGCCGTGCAGGATCACGAAGTTCGTCGCGTGCAGCGTCGTGTCGTTGAACGTCGGCTCGAGCAGTAGCGGGTCGGAACCGGCCACCACATACGCGTTGCCGAAACCTTCCAGCGAATGGATGTGCACGGCCATCTTCAGCCGGCCCGCCTCACGGGCGATGTAGCGAAAAAGATAGTCCTGCAGCGCCGTGTATTCGGCGTGCGTTGGAATTCCACCCGTCGCATAGCGCGCATAGATCGCGGCCGCAGTGCTGGCAGGTACGTCGGCGAAGTCGAGGGCGCGCAGATAACCCACCTCGAACTTGACTGCGACACATCCACCTTTCTGCTGCGCCTCGAGCGTCGGTGTCACCACGGTGTGCAGATAGGCATCAAGCGTCGCGGGGACGCGAGAGAGATGCAGGTCTGTCAGATACCGCGTGAGGAGTTTGCGTTCGAGTGCATAGAGTTTCACCCGGTCTGTCGTCGTCGCGGCTTCCGCAACAGTGGACAACGGCAGCAGCAGCGCATCGACATAACTCACCCAGCGAAAACGCGGCGTCGGCAGCCCGGGCCCCATGCTGATGCGGTTCGCCAACTGCACCTCGGTGCCGATCTGATTGAGCACCCAGATCGGAAACGAATCGCCCTTTTCCCTTGCGACGCGCTGCATCGTGGCGCGCAGCGCCGCGGCGTGAGCGGCCGACGTATCGGTGACGACGTCCTGATACAGCGCCGCGTACGCGGCATGGAATTTCGGGTTGTCCGGTCGCAGCGGTGCCGGCAATTCGAACGGAATGCCATCCAGTGGCAGCGCATCGGCATCCGAGTCGGCCGGCGCGGTGTTGTTGACGTGACTGTGGTTGTCGACGGCGCGAATGGAGTCGATGAACACGCGCAGTGACGGGTCGATCCCGTCTGCATCCGCCACTCGACCACCAGGGGCGCCGCATCCCGAGACCAGCGCCAGCAGGAGCGCCACGCTCCGGAGAGAAATCCGCGTCAGCATGAGGACGTCAGCTCGGGCGGCTCAACTGATTCGCTCGGGCTCGAGTGTCTTCTCGACCACTGCACCGTTGACGACACTCACGTAGTACACCTTCGCGCCATCGCGAGCCGAGACGATTCGTTTCGCGGTCGTTTCCTCGAAGTAGATGCCCGCGTTGTTGTCGCAGGCATACCCCGGCTTCATCGTGCCGGCGCCGATCAGTTTCTGATAGAGCGGCCGCCGGCCCGCTTCGGCGTCGTAGTGCGGCGAGTGACTGCCGGGCAGGAAGCCGAGGCACTTCACGATTGAGAGCGCCTTCGGGCGCGAATCCGTGGTGCCTTCCTCGAACCAGCACAACGAGCCGGCGCTTGCGCCACCAAGCACGACGCCCTTGTCCCACGCCGCTTTCAGCACCACGTCGATGCCCTGTGCTTTCCAGATCGCCTGCTGATTGAGCGTGTTGCCACCCGACACGACGATGCCGTCCATGGACAGCAGCACCTCGTCCCATCCTCTCGTTTGTGTCAGGCTTTCGATGAAGCTCCGCTGCACGTGCGGCTCGACATCGAGCGCGGCGCACTCCTCGTAGAAGTACACGATGCCGGTCGTATCATCGGCAGAGGCAGTCGGCAGGTAGCAGATGCGCGGCCGTTTCTTGCTCGTCAGCTGCGCCATGTAGCCGATGTACGTGCGATTGAAGCCGCCGCCGGCGATGAGAATCTTTCGAGTCGGTGCGGTCATTGGCTCGGAATCAGAGTTGTTGCCCATCGAAACCGGCGCGTTCGCGACTCGGCCCGCAACCAAGGCGCCGCCAAGCGCAGTTGTTTTCAGAAATCTGCGTCGGTCCATGTGGCCAAAGGTGATAGCGTGCACGAACTCGGGGAAGTCCTGCCGTCCAGCTGCGACGCGCGCTACGACGCCGGCGACGCTTGCGTTGCGGCAACCGGAGTACGAGTGAACTGAGGCCGTTCAGCATGCCGTCGAGTCGCGTGCAACGTGCGTTGCACGATCCCCGCACCGGTAGCTTCACATGCCCTCGATCCGTGACGGCGCGGCACTTGCAGCTCCTGAGCTACCTCGGTGAGATTCTGCTGTGCGGCCACAGCATGGAGAACCTGGACAAGGCCATCGCCGCGGATTCGCGATTCCCGCGCACACTTGTGCCGAATATGTCGAACGCCTGAGTGCGGCCTGCCGGACGCACCATGTCGGCTCGTTCTGACGCGTGCGCACATGAGACGACGTCGCGTAGTGCGTACAACCGCCGCCTACGGCGTCGTGCCCGCCTTCGTCGGCAACTTCCGCAGCTGCCAGTCCTGATACGACCCGTCGTAGAACTTCGTGTCGTAGCCCAGCACGCGCGCGACGAAATACGTCGCGCTGGCACGATATCCGACCCAGCAATACGTGACCACCGTGTCACCGGCGTGTGTGCGCTCCGCGTACATCTGCCGCAACACATCGCGCGGCTTGAGCAGCAGGCTGTTGTTCGCATCGAACAACGCCTCCCACTCCAGCTGCCGAGCGCCATTCAGATGCCCGGCGCTCGGCATGCCACTGCGATTCCCGGTGCCGTTGTACTCGCCGTCGGTGCGTGTGTCGATCAGCGTCGTTCCAGGCTTCCCCACACGCGAAGACAGCCAGTCTGCGTTCGCAATCCTCTCGCTGCGGGGCGCGACCGTGAACGTTCCCCGTGTGATCGTCGGCTCCGCATCAGTCACCGCGCGCTGCTCGGCGGTCCACTTGGGCAATCCACCATCGAGATATGCGATCGGCTGATGCCCGAGATAGTCGAGCGTCATCAGGAGACGCGTCGCCATCGGGGCTTCACTTGCATAGACGACGATGCGCTGTGTGCTCGACACGCCAATGCCTTCGAGCAGCGCGCGCAATGAATCGGGCGACGGCAGCTCGGTGCTCAGACCATCGCGACTGATCGTCATGTTGCGATAGAAGAGTGCGCGTGACTCAGGAATGTGCGGCCCACGCTTCCCGGCTTCGTGTGTGACTTCGATCACGACCACCGACGGGTCCATCAGATGTGCCGCGAGCCATTCGGTCGTCACGACCATCGAATCCGTCGACGCGGTGGCGCGTGCACCCTGCCCGGCGGCAAGGCTTCGCAGCGCGATGGCTGCGGCTATCAGAACTGACGGCAGAACACGCATGGATCGCCCGGAATGATGGTGAGAACCCCACGATAACAGCGTGACGCCACCTCCATACGACGGCAGCCGCGTCGTGGCTTCGGCGCCGTATCGCTTGACCCTCGTGCGCCGTCCGGTGACCGTACGCCCCCAATCACTCGCCTCGTCGCACTGGTCGCGCTCTTCGCAGCCATGGTTTGCACAGCTCCGACGCCGCCCCGTCCGACTCCGGCGACCGCACCGCTGACGACGTTTTCCGCTGAGCGCGCACTGCGCGATACGCCTGCTCTGGTGTGTCGGTGGTGCTCGAGACGGCGCGCGCATTGCGATCGGCGCCACCGCTGACGCACGGTGTCATCATCGCACTCACCGATGGCGAAGAGTCGGGACTGATCGGTGCGAGCGCGTTGTGGCAACAGCGCTCGTGATTCCGATCACGACGCTGGCGTGTATGGTGCTCGTCGGCGTGGTGGGACCCGGCGCGATCGCGATGGGCGTGTTGACGGCGTTGCTCGTGCTGTTGTTGCACCGGTCTTCGAGCCTGCGCAAATGCACGTGAGGCCTGGCGCCGACACGTCGCGCAACGCGCCGCCCGCGTGGCGGCACCGGGCCGACCGTCAGCGTGCTGTCCGATTCGACAGCTGCGGATGGCTGAATGCTCTCGCTGCGCGTACTGACACTGCCGCATGCGCTGACGACGCAGGTGCACGTGGTCGGCGCCAAAGTGCTGCGCGCGGCGGTGGATGGCCGAACGATCGACACGACGCGGTTCCGATACGCCCGGAAGGCATGGGAATCTTCATTCAGCGGACCACCGGATTCCGGCGGCGCGTTCACGTTCACGCTTCCGAGCGACGCACATCCGTCGATCGAGATGCTGTCAGCGTGGGCCGGGCTGCCAACGTTGCCGGTCGTCACGATCGCAGCGCGGCCGGTCGGGACGATTCCGGTGCAGCAGCGCGACATCCGCGTCGTACGACGGCGCGTGACGTTCTGAGCGCGTAGCCACGCCTCACTGACGTATCACCGTCGCCGGAAACTCTTGGCCCGGTAGCGGCGTACGAGGGTCTTCGCCCCGGACGGCACTCCCGTAGAACCGAACTCAACAACAAGCGTTTTCGCTGGTTCGTGCGGTATCTTGCCAACCATCCGGCCACGCGCCGTGACGAACCCAGAGGATTTTCACGCGTTCCCCGCACCAACCTGCATGACGTCACGTCTGAACACGCTGTTCCTGATTGGCGGTGCTGCCGGCATCGCCGCCTGTGCCGGTCCGCGCGCCGCCACATCTGACACGTTCGTAATGGGCCAGGCGGGCGCCACCGCCCGTGCGCGTGCCGATTCCGCGCGACTGCCGTACACACAAGCCGACATCGACTTCATGAGCGGGATGATTCATCATCACGCACAGGCGATCACGATCTCACGCTGGGCCCCGAGCCATGGTGCGTCACCAGCCGTGCAGCGACTCACGGCCCGCATCATCAACGCGCAGTCTGATGAGATCACGAGCATGCAGAACTGGTTGCGCGATCGCAATCAGGATCCGATGACCGTCGATACCCTGGGCACTGTGACGGCGGCGACAGCCGGTGCCGGGCAGCATGCGGGCCACGACATGTCCGCGATGGCAGGCACGCCGGGGATGGCTGCGATGCCCGCGATGCCGGGCATGCTCAACGAGGCGCAGCTCAAGCAGCTCGATGCGGCACGTGGTGCCGAATTCGATCACCTGCTGCTCGTGTTCATGATGCAGCATCACCGCGGTGCGGTATCGATGGTGCGGAGTCTGTTCGCCAATCAGGGCGCGGGTCAGGACGAAACGGTGTTCAAGTTCGCATCCGATGTCGAAGTCGATCAATCCACGGAGATTCAGCGGATGTTGTCGATGTTGCTCGAGATGGGTTATGCGCCACCGAAGTGATCAAGTGCAGTGTGACGAAGTGTATCAGATGACGTTTTCCGTTTCTCAACCCCGAGGTTTCACGATGTTCCTGTACAGTCCATTCCTGCTCCATGCGCGTATGCGAGCCGGCCAGTTCGCGACGCTTGGCGTGGCATTCAGTCTTGCCGCGTGCGCATCGTCCAAGCCCAGCTCGATGGAGACGCCGGCACCACAGGCTGCGGCTGACTGGTCGAAGGATGCACGCGTCGGTCTCAAGGGCGGTCTGCACAACGCGCAGGAAGCCGTCGCCGGCATGAAGGTGACCGGCACCGTCGCGACGCCTGCCGCGATGGGCACCAACTGGAATTCCGACATCACGTTCACCGGTAAGTACGCGATCCAGGGCAACTTCGGTGGCCTCGTGATCTGGGACATGACCGATCCGTCCAAGCCGTCGCTGGTCACGTCGTATCCCTGCCCCGCGTCACAGAACGACGTGTCCGTGTACAAGAACCTGATGTTCATGTCGGTCGAAGCGAACAATGGCCGCGTCGACTGCCTCGGCACTGGCGTGCCGGACACCGTGAGCGCACTGCGCTTTCGCGGCGTGCGCGTCTTCGACATCACCGACATCAAGGCGCCGAAACTGATCGCCAATGTGCAGACGTGTCGCGGCTCGCACACGCACACGGTGCTCGAGGATCCGAAGGACAAGCAGAACATCTACATCTATGTCTCGGGCTCGGCCGGCATCCGCTCGCCGAATGAGCTGGCCGGCTGCAGTCGGGCTGCCAGCAGTGACCCGAACTCGTCGAGCCTGCGCATCGAGATCATCAAGGTGCCGCTGGCCGATCCATCGAAGGCCGCGATCGTCAATCGCGCCAACGTGTTCACGGGCCTGACGAACACGGCCAGCCATGGTCCGACCGACGCCGAGCGTACGTCGCAGATGGCGATGATCGCGACGGCCAAGGCGCAGGGTGCATTCATCGCGAAGAATCCGCAGTCGGGTCAGGAACTCGTTGTGCCGCCGCAGATGATTCGCCCGCTGCTCGACAGCGTGGTGAAGGCACGTGGTGCGACTGGTGCACCGACGGCTGCTGACAGCACTGCGTTGCGTGGCTCCATTCAGGGCATCATCAACAACGCGTTCGGATCGGCTGCCGCACCGGGCAGCGCAGTCTCGGAGCGCTCACAGTGTCACGACATCACAGTCTATCCGGCGCTCGGCCTGGCGGGTGGCGCGTGCGAAGGGCATGGCATCCTGCTCGACATCAGCGATCCGGTCAACCCGACGCGTCTCGATGCGGCGGCCGACTCGAACTTCGCCTACTGGCATTCGGCGACGTTCAACAACGACGGAACGAAGCTGTTGTTCAGTGACGAATGGGGTGGTGGTACGCAGCCCAAGTGCCGCGCGACAGACAAGCCGGAGTGGGGTGCGGACGCCATCTTCGCCGTCGTCAACAAGAAGCTCGTGTTCCAGAGCTACTACAAGATTCCGACCGTGCAGTCCGGTGCGGAAAATTGCGTGGCGCATAACGGATCGCTGGTTCCGATTCCCGGCCGCGACGTGATGGTGCAGTCGTGGTATCAGGGCGGCATCTCGATGTTCGACTTCACGGATGCGAAGCACCCGATGGAAATCGCGTCGTTCGATCGCGGTCCGGTGGATTCGACGCGTGTCGTCGTCGGTGGCTCGTGGTCGGTGTACTGGTACAACGGCCAGATGATCAGCTCAGAGATCGCACGCGGCATGGACCTGACGGAAATGATTCCGACGCAGTTCGTGTCACAGAACGAAATCGACGCGGCGAAGACCGTGCACTTCGATTACCTGAACGCACAGGGTCAGCCGAAGCTGGTGTGGCCGCCGAGCTTTGCGCTGGCGAAGGCGTACACGGATCAGATGGAGCGGAAGGGCTGTTTCGGTGGTGCGATCGGCACGATTCGCAATGGCATCGCTGTCGCCGAGAAGGCGCAGGGCTCGGAGCGGTCGGCGGCGCTGAACGCGCTGACCACGACGCTTGAATCGTCGGCCCGCAGCGGGTGTGACGACAAGAAGGTGGATCTGCTGAAGAAGGCGCTGCAGGATCTGCGGACGATCGCGTAAGCGAATCGGTGCCGGCTCCGTTTCAAGGGGTCAGAGCACTTGAACGGTTTCAAGGGGTCAGAGCACTTGAAACGTTTCAAGTGCTCTGACCCCTTGAAAGTTTTGCTCACCGCTCCATCCGGACCTGCAATCCCGCGATCCGATACGGTGCCGCCGACTCGATGCGCAG
>JANLPZ010000204.1:0-10431 GCA_031367535.1 Gemmatimonadaceae bacterium | reverse complement strand
GTCAACGATCTCGGTGGCCGAACGCGGCGGCAGCGGCGGGAGTGCAGGGACGGACACGAGGCAGGCGTTTCGGGAATGGGAGTGCGGCAGGCTGTCCGCGACGCGTACCGTACGCTAGCACCGGCACCCATGCGAGCAGGCATCGACGAGCACACGCTGCGGCACCGGCGTCCGCGATTTGAGGTGCTTCGGTGGTGGTCGGACTCGCAATGTATGGATGAGCTTGGTGCATCGAATGTGTGGGAGGCAAGCCACGATCAGTCGCGTATGGAAGAGTCTGCCGGGATGCATGAGTGTGCGTTCATTGAACCGCGCGAGGGCCGCGAAAACTTTGTAACGTCATTCCGGCCAACATGTTATGTCGCGGAGCCGCGAGCAAACATACTGCTCAGGCTGACATGTTTTACTGCGGATGAACCCGCTTACAGGTGACCGTGTCGAGGGAACATGAATTGCTCCTTGCCCTGCCGATGTTGGGCGATCGCGCGGATTGGGCCTCGCGGCGCTGCTGCCTTCCACGCAGCAACATCGACACCCGGAGGAATTGCACATGAGAGTTCTGGTAACCCTCGCCGCAGTCGGCCTGGCCGCGAGCTCGGCCGCCAACGCGCAGGCGTCGTTCGCCACCCTCAGCCACCCCGTTGAGTCGTACGTCGTCGTCGGTGATTCCACGCCGGCCGCCCCTGGCGTTGGCATCAACAACCCGCTCTACCTGCCGCCGTCCACCGACAACAACTACTCGGGCGTCGTCAATCTCTGGCTCGATGATCTGGACCTGAACCAGCGCTTCGGCTGCACCGGCTCGCTGCTTTCGAACCGCCATATCCTGATCGCGGCGCACTGCGTCACGACCGCCGGCGCAATCACCACCGATCGCTTCACCGCACGCTTCCGCAACGCGGATGGCACGTTCACCGCCGTCACAGGCACGCGGATCGCGGTTCAACAGAATTACAGCGGCGCCGTCCTGGAAGAGCAGGACGTTGCGGTGCTGACGCTCGACACCGATGCACCCGCGTCCGCTCGCCGGTATACGCTGTTTCAGGGCAATCCGCTGCAGGAGTTCACGATGGCCGGATTCGGCCGCACCGGCACAGGCGTGACCGGCGGCATCAACAACACGGCCAATAACCAGTTCGGCGCCGTCAGTGTGTTGCGCGCTGGCCGCAACGCCTTCGAGTCCACCGGACGCGACGGTGGCAGCTTCGCGACCGCGGCGAATACAAATGCAGGTGCCTTCGGCGGTATGCTGATCGCGGATTTCGACCGCATTGGCGCGAGCGCTGCTGGCAGCTTCGTGTGTGGTGGCCTCGGCTTCTGCAACGCCGGCCTGAATCTCGAGTCGTCAATCGGCAGCGGTGATTCAGGTGGTGCAGCGTTCACGAATACCTGGCAGGTACTGGGCGTCGCGTCGTGGGGCACCACCGTCGGCGGCATCGGCGGCCTCTACGAGAGCAGCTTCGGCTACGCATGCGTCGCGAACTACGCACCGAACGCGGCGTGCACAGCGAACTACAACTTCGTCATGGCACAGCTGGTCCCCGAGCCGTCCACGTACGCGCTCATGGCCACTGGCATGATTGGCCTGATCGGCATCGCGCGCCGTCGTCGCGCGGTGTAAGTCGTCGCGGCGAGCAACGCCGCACTGCGCGGGAAGACGGGCGATCGCACTTCGGTGCGGTCGCCCGTTTGGTCTCTCGCCCGTTTCGTGCCCGTCAGCCAGACGCGCTACAGCACAATTTTCGCCGGCACGGTGATGAAGCGCACATGACATCGCGCCTCGTCCATGCCGATGCGCACGCGCGTCCGACGTCGGCGCGTACCGCGCGTAAACGTGACATCGAATGCCTCACCGGCCGGACGCAGATCACGCAGCGCACCATCCTCGAGCACCTTGTACGACCCATCGCCGGTCGACTCGGCGCGATCCACCAGCGTGCCGGTGCGCACGCGACGCACGGTGAGCGTTGCACCTGACACCGTCTGCCCGGCACTGTCGACGACCTGCATGATCAGCACGCGCATCGACATGTCGCAGATGCGTGCGGCCGGAATCGTGGCCGATGGCGCGCGTTGCGCCACCGCGGTGGCCGCCGACACCAGCATCAATCCGATCACGCGTCGCGCTGCGTTGTACATGTCAGACTCCTTGTGTCAGGACGATCTTCGCGATGGTCTGCAGCTGCATGTTCGATGTGCCCTCGTAGATGGCGCCGATCTTCGCGTCGCGATAGAACTTTTCCACCGGGTAGTCCTTCACGTATCCGTACCCGCCGAAGAGCTCCAGCGACACGCTCGTCACACGCTCGGCCACCTGACTCGAATACAGCTTGGCCATTGCACCTTCGCGCACGATGTCCTGGCCTGCGTCCTTGAGCCGCGCCGCGTTGTAGACCATCAGGCGTGCCGCTTCGAGCTCCGTGGCGGCCTGCGCCACCTGAAACTGGATGCCCTGAAATTCACTCAGTGATTTACCGAACTGCGCGCGCTGCTTGAGATAGTCACAAGCGGCGCGCAATGCACCGCCGGCCACGCCGATCATCTGCGCACCGATACCGATGCGGCCACCATTCAGTGTGTCGATCGCGATCTTGTATCCCTGGCCAACGGGGCCAAGCACATTTGCATCAGGCACGTCGACACCATCGAGAATCAGTTCACAGGTGCTCGAAGCACGAATGCCGAGTTTGTCTTCCTTTTTGCCGACGGCGAATCCAGCGAACGCCTTCTCCACGATGAAGGCGGTGATGCCACGATAGCCTTTCGCAAAATCAGTGTTCGCGAACACGACGAAGATCTCCGCTTCGGCGCCGTTCGTGATCCACAGTTTGCGACCGGTCAGTTTCCAACCGGTTGCCGTTTTCTCCGCCTTGCACTGCAGGCCGAATGCGTCCGATCCGGAATCCGGCTCCGAGAGCGCGTAGGCGCCAATCGTATCAGTCGTGAGGCGCGTCAGGTACCGCGCATGCTGATCCGCATTGCCGTAGCGATGAATCGGGTAGTTCACGAGTGTGTTCTGCACGTCGACCATGATGGCCGCGGCAGGATCCACCTTGCTGATCTCCTCGACCGCGATCGCGATCATCATCGCCGAGCCGCCGGCGCCGCCCGCCGACTCGGGTAACTCGATACCCATCAGGCCCATCTCGAAGTACTTGGCAATGACCGCCGCGTCGATTTTGCCGGCGGCTTCCATCGCACGCACCCGTGGCGCGACGTCGTCTGCCGCAAACGCCGCGACCGCATCGCGGAAGAGCACTTCGTCCTCGGAAAACTGCGTGAGCGCCGGGCGCGCGGTCGGGTTGTCGGGCAGGGACATGATCGGGAATCCGTGGGAGCCCGGCGGTCGACACACGTCGCCCAACCGGTCGTGTAGGTGATGCGGGATGCGCCAAAGATCGCACACCCGCCGGGGCGACGCGGCATGCCCCGACGGGGCTGTTGACATATAAGCATAGCTTTATATGCTTCGGCATGGCTGCCATCCCGATCCGCGACACCTCCGGTGAAACCGACGCGACGCCGGCGTCCTACCGGTCATTCCTCGAGGCCTTACGCGCGGCCGCCGAGCCGACGCGCCTGAGACTGCTGGGAATTCTGGCCCGCTGCGAACTGACCGTGACCGAAATCACGCAGGTGCTCGGCCAGAGCCAGCCACGGGTGTCGCGGCACCTGCGCCTGCTCTGCGACGCCGGACTGCTCGATCGGGTGCCGGAAGGCAGCTGGGTGTTCTACCGACTCGCCGACAGTCGAGTGGCCCACACGTTCGTCGAGTTGCTTGGCCAGGATGACCCGACGCTTGCCGACGACCGGGACCGACTCGCTGCCGTCCAGCGCGCGCGGCAGGATGCCGCCGACAGCTACTTCCAGCAGCACGCCCACGAATGGAACGACATCCGCTCGCTACACGTGCCGGAAGAGGACGTCGAACGGGCGCTGCAGGCGTTGCTGGGCGACGAGCCCGCAGGCGACCTGCTCGACATCGGCACGGGCACAGGTCGCATCCTGAGCCTGCTCGCGCCACTCGCCACGCGCGCCGTCGGCATCGACCGCTCGCATGAGATGCTCGCGTTCGCACGCGCTGCGCTGGCGGGCGACAGGTATCGCCATGTGCAGCTGCGCCATGGTGACATGTATCACCTCGCGCTCCCGCCGCGCAGCATGGATCTCGTGGTGCTGCACCAGGTGCTGCACTTCGCGGATGATCCGGTGGCGGTGATGCGCGAAGTGGCGCGCGTCCTGCGCCCCGGCGGTCGATTGTTGCTGGTGGACTTTGCGCCGCATGGCGAGGAATCCCTGCGTGAGGCGCAGGCGCATCGCCGCCTTGGTTTTTCCACCGAGGACATCACGCACTGGGCAGCCGCCGCTGGCCTGCGCGCGCGTGAAGCGACGCGACTCACCGGCACGCCGCTCACCGTCGTCATCTGGGACTGTTCACTTCCTTCTCGGACTTCGTCCACATGAGCCCCTCCATCCTCAATCGCCCGGCCACCAATCGCTTTGGTGTGTCGTTCGAGTTCTTCCCGCCGAAGACGGACGAGATGGAACAGCAACTCTGGCGCGCCGTGGAGCGCCTCGCACCACTGTCGCCGAACTTCGTGTCCGTCACGTACGGTGCCGGTGGCTCGACGCGCGAGCGCACCCACGCCACCGTGCGACGACTGCTGCACGAAACCGCACTGCGGCCCGCGGCGCATCTGACCTGTGTCTCGGCGACGCGTGAAGAAATCCACGATGTGGCCCGCGAATACTGGAACACCGGCGTGCGGCATCTCGTCGCGTTGCGCGGTGATCCGGCGGCAGGACTTGGCAGCGCCTACGAGCCGCATCCGGGTGGGTATGCGTATGCCTCAGACCTCGTGTCAGGGCTGCGTCGTGCGTTCGACTTCGAGCTCAGTGTCAGCGCCTATCCCGAAGGCCATCCGACGGCCGGCTCGATGCAGGCCGAGATCGACAACCTGAAGCGGAAAATCGACGCCGGCGCGACGCGGGCGATCACGCAGTTCTTTTTCGACAACACGATCTATCTGCGCTATCGGGATCTGGCGCGCGCTGCCGGGATCACCGTGCCGATCGTGCCGGGCATCATGCCGGTCACGAACTTTCCGCAGACCCGCAAGTTTTCGGCAATGGCCGGTGCCTCGGTTCCGGAATCGATGGCGCGGCACTTCGATGGTCTCGAGGATGATCCCGAGACGCGCAAGCTTGTCGCGGCAACACTGGCGGCGGAGCAGTGCACCAAGCTGGCCGACGAGGGTGTGGAAGACTTTCACTTCTACACGCTGAATCGCGCCGATCTCGCGTACGCCATCTGTCATATTCTCGGGCTGCGCGCCACGCGCGAGCCCGCACAGGCGACTGCATGAAACCCGGCGCACACACGCACGACCATGATCATCTCGCCGAATGGGCGACGGAGCCACTACCGGCCTTCTCACTCGTCGAGGCACGCGCGGTCAGGCCGGTGCACACGCGTGCCGAGCGCCTCGCGCTGCTGCACGAGCTGTTGCCGAAACGCATCCTGCTGATCGACGGTGCGATGGGCACCATGATCCAGCGGGAGCGTCTCGACGAGGCGGCGTACCGCGGTACTCGATTCGCGGATTGGCCTCGCGATCTGCGCGGCAACAACGACCTGCTGGCGATCACCCGGCCCGAACTGATCGGTGCGATCCATGCCGCCTATCTGCACGCAGGCGCCGACATCCTCGAGACGAACACGTTCAACTCGACGTCGATCGCGATGGCCGACTACGGCATGGAATCGCTCGCGTACGAGTTGAACGTCGAAGGGGCGAAACTGGCGCGCCAGGTGTCGGACACCTTTGAACGCGCCGACCCGTCACGTCCGCGATATGTGGCGGGTGTGCTCGGGCCCACCAACCGCACCGCGTCGCTGTCACCGGATGTGAACGATCCGTCGGCGCGCAACGTGACCTACCAGGAACTGGTGGTCGCGTACACCGAGGCGGCACGTGGCCTGCTCGACGGCGGTGCTGACATCCTGCTGGTCGAGACGGTGTTCGACACGCTGAATGCGAAGGCGGCGTTGTTCGCGATCGAGCAGGTGTTCGCGTCCGCGCACGAACGGGTTCCGGTGATGATCAGCGGCACGATCACCGATGCCAGTGGCCGAACGCTCAGCGGCCAGGTGACGGAAGCGTTCTGGGTCAGCGTGATGCACTCGAAGCCGCTCAGCATCGGGCTCAATTGTGCGCTGGGGCCGAAGGAATTACGCGCCTACGTGCAGGAGTTGTCACGCGTGGCCGACGTGCATGTCTCCGCACATCCGAACGCCGGCCTGCCGAACGCATTTGGCGGCTACGATGAGTCGCCGGAGGACATGGCGCGCAACATCGGCGAATGGGCGCGCACCGGCTACGTGAACATCGTCGGCGGTTGCTGCGGCAGCACGCCGGCACACATCCGTGCGATTGCGGCGGCCGTGCAGGATGTCGCACCGCGCGCTGTGCCAACGGTGACGTCGGCGCTGCGCCTCAGCGGTCTCGAGCCCGTGGTGATCACGGAGAACACGAACTTCGTGAACGTCGGTGAACGGACCAACGTCACGGGCTCGGCGAAATTCTCGAAGCTGATTCTCGCCGGTGACTACGAGGCGGCGCTCGAAGTGGCACGACAGCAGGTCGAAAGTGGTGCGCAGGTGATCGACATCAACATGGACGAAGGCATGCTCGATGCCATCGCCGCGATGACGACGTATCTGCGCCTCATCGCCGGTGAGCCGTCGATCAGCAAGGTGCCGCTGATGATCGACAGCTCGAAGTGGAGCGTGATCGAAGCCGGTCTGCAGCAGGTGCAGGGCAAGGCGATCGTGAACTCCATCTCGCTCAAGGAAGGCGAGGCGGAGTTCATTCGCCAGGCCACGCTGGTGCGGCAGTACGGGGCGGCCGTGATCGTGATGGCCTTCGACGAACGAGGGCAGGCCGACACCAGGGAGCGCAAGGTTTCCATCTGCACGCGCGCCTACAGACTGCTCACGGAACGCATCGGTTTTCCACCAGAAGACATCATCTTCGATCCGAACATCTTTGCCATCGGCACCGGCATCGAGGAGCATGCGAACTACGCCGTGGACTTCATCGACGCCACGCGCGAGATCAAGGCCACGCTGCCGCATGCACGCATCAGCGGAGGGGTGAGCAACGTCAGCTTCGCCTTCCGCGGCAACAACCCCGTGCGTGAGGCGATTCACGCGGTGTTCCTGTATCACGCCGTCGCCGCGGGCATGGACATGGGCATCGTGAACGCCGGCGCGCTCACGCTGTACTCGGATATTCCGCCCGCGTTGCTGGAGCGGGTCGAGGATCTGGTGCTCAATCGTCGCCCCGATGCGACCGAGCGCCTGCTCGAGGTGGCTGGCGACGTGAAAGGCACCGCGGCCGTCGCCAACAACTCGCTCGCCTGGCGTGAGTTGCCGGTGCGTGAACGACTCGCGCACGCGCTGGTGCACGGGATCGCCGATTTCATCGTCGAGGACACGGAAGAGGCGCGCCTCGTCGTGGAGCGGCCGATTCACGTGATTGAAGGACCGCTGATGGACGGCATGAACGTCGTCGGCGACTTGTTCGGTGCCGGCAAGATGTTTCTGCCGCAGGTGGTCAAGAGCGCACGCGTGATGAAGCGGGCGGTGGCACACCTGATTCCGTATATCGAAGCGGAGAAACTGCTGCGACCTGCCGAGGAGCAGAAGAACAAGGGCAAGATCCTGCTCGCCACCGTCAAGGGTGACGTGCACGACATCGGCAAGAACATCGTCGGCGTGGTGTTGCAGTGCAACAACTACGATGTGATCGATCTCGGCGTGATGGTTCCATGCGCGAAAATTCTGGAGACCGCGCGCGAGGAAAACGTCGACATCATCGGGCTGAGTGGCCTGATCACGCCGTCATTGGAAGAGATGGCGTTTCTGGCCGGTGAGATGCAGCGCGAAGGGTTCACGATTCCGCTGCTGATCGGTGGTGCGACGACCAGTCGGGCGCACACCGCCGTCAAGATCGAGACGCAGTACGCGGGGCCGGTCGTGCACGTGCAGGATGCGAGTCGCGCCGTCGGGGTCGCGAGTGCGCTGCTCAGTGATGATGGGCGTGAGGCCTTCGTGTCGGGCGTGCGGGCGGAATACGATGCGATTCGAGTCCATCGTGCCAGCTCGGGCAAGGCGACACGTCTCGTGCCGCTGGCGGAAGCGCGTGCGAACCGGCTGGTCGTGGATTGGCGTGCGACGGTGCCGCCGCTGCCGAATCGGCCGGGTCTGACGGTGTTCGACGACTGGCCGCTGGATGATCTCGTGCCACGTATTGACTGGACCCCATTCTTTCAGACGTGGGAATTGTCGGGGCACTATCCGGCCATCCTGCAGGATCCGATCGTCGGCGAGACGGCGCGCTCGCTGTGGCACGACGCGCAGACGATGCTGTCGACGCTGGTGGCCGAACACTGGCTGACCGCGAAGGCGGTGATCGGGCTGTTTCCAGCGAACGCGATCGGGGATGACATCCGCGTCTGGTCCACCGAGGCCGAGCGCGGCGGTGCGCCAGCGGCGACAATCCACACGATCCGTCAGCAGATGCTGAAAGGCGACGGACGGCCGAACATGGCCCTGGCCGATTTTGTGGCGCCGGCGGAGTCCGGCGTGCGCGATTGGGTCGGTGCGTTCGCCGTGACGACGGGTCACGGTATCGACGCCCGCGTGGCGGCGTTCGAGGCGGCACACGACGACTACAACGCGATTCTGCTCAAGGCGTTGGCCGACCGGCTGGCGGAAGCACTGGCGGAGCGACTGCACGAGACGGTGCGCCGTGACCACTGGGGGTACGCCGCCGGCGAGGCCCTCGACAACGCTGCGCTGATCGATGAGGCGTATCAGGGCATCAGGCCGGCGCCCGGGTACCCGGCCTGTCCGGATCATACGGAGAAGCGGACACTGTTCCGCCTCCTCGACGTCCCGGCGCTGGCGGGGATCACGCTGACTGAGAGCTGCGCCATGCTGCCGACGGCCAGTGTGTCCGGCTGGTATTTCTGGCGGCCGGAGGCGCGGTACTTCGGGACCGGCATGATCAGTGAGGATCAGGTCGCTGACCTGGCGGTCCGGAAGGGGATGGCTATGGGTGAGATGGCGCGCTGGCTGGCGCCGATCCGGGGGTGATGCAGCCGCCTGGCGTCCCCGACCTTTCGCGTCAGATCGGCCGGTGCGGCAGGCGGTGCGCAACTGCTACGGTCGGGATTGCTGAGTGACTGACCTGTAGCACCAGCGCCACGATTGTCGTGTTGCCACACACACGGGTCAGTGTGCCGGTCTCGGCTGGAAACGGATTGCGTTTCTCTAAGTGGTTGCCACATATTGGCTTCCCGAGCATGTGGCAGGGGCGCAGCAGTCGGAAAGTCACGGCACGACCCCTGCACTTGTTAACGGCGTCCGCGCTAGTACAGACAAGCTCCATCAAGAGGATTTCCTGATGCGTCGTATTTCTTTCGGTGTCGCACTCGCGACTGCAGCGGTGGTTTCTCCGCTCAGCGCGCAGACGTGGCAATCGATCGGTGCCCCCAACAACAGCAATACCGGGGCGTACTGGAACAATGCTTCCGATGACAACGTCGGATCGTCCACGTGTAACGTTGGCGCGATCCTGACAAACACGCCGGCGCTCGCCGCCGCGTCGTGCAGCAATCAGGGACCGGTGTTCCTTCCGCTGAACCCGGCGCCGCTGACCACGTCCAACGTGTTCCTCGGCAACGCCGGCGGCACCAGCCCGGGTGCTTTCCGCTTTGCGGCCGGCACGTACAACATCCGTTCACTCGGCCGAGTTGCCGGTGATCTGAGCACGTCCTGGGGTGTGATTCTGGACAACGGCACGGTCTTCACGGCCGCGCAGCTCGACGGTGGTAACACGGTCCTGTCCGGCCCGTTCGCGATCTGGATCACGCAGTCGTTGCCGGCCGCTGGTGCTGGCACGATCTACACGTCCACACAGTCGACGGGTGCAGTCGCAATCGGTTCGCGTGCTGCCACGATCAACCAGCAGTTCACTGTCTTCACGAACGGTACGGGCGTCGGTAACCTCGGCGCGATCACCACGGATGCATTCGGTGCCATCATCAATTCGACTGGCTCGGGCGCTCGTTACTTCGTCGGCATGGAAGACAACGTCAATGGTGGTCGCGGCTTCGGTGTCGCAGCCGGTGGCCGCGTGTCCGACCGCGATTACAACGACATCCTGATCTCGATCCAGGCTGTTCCAGAGCCGGCTACGATTGGCCTGATGGGCTTCGGGCTGCTCGCACTTGCCGGCTTCGCGAAGCGTCGCAAGGCGTAAGCTGTCGGTTCGTACGACATGAAAGTGTGGGGGGGGGGGGGGGGGGCCCCCGCCCCCCCCAAAATTATTTAGTATTTAAGAGCGGGGGGGGGTTGGGGGG
>JANLPZ010000179.1:0-29025 GCA_031367535.1 Gemmatimonadaceae bacterium | reverse complement strand
GTTCAATGAACGCCCACTCATGCATCCCGGCAGACTCTTCCATACGCGGCTGATCGTGGCTTGCCTCCCACACATTCGATGCACCAAGCTCATCCATAAATGGCGAGTCCGACCACCGCCGCAGCACCTCAAATCGCGGACGCCGGTGCCGCTGCGTGCGCTCGTCGATGGGTGCCGGTGCTAGCGTACGGTGCGCGTCGCGAACAGACTGCCGCACTCCCATTCCCGAAACGCCTGCCTCGTGTCCGTCCCCGCACTCCCGCCCCTGCCGCCGCGTTCGGCCACCGAGATCGTTGACGGTGCCGTCCAGCTGATTCGACCGCACTTCAGCTATTTCCTCCGCATCGCGGCAGTCGGAGCGATCCCGGCCCTCATGCTGTCCGTGGTCACGCTGCTGATTGCACCGAGTGTGACGGCCTCGCTGACGGACCCCTTCGCGCAGCTGCGTCAGCAGGCACCGCAGACAGTGCTGGAGTGGGTGTTCGGCACCGCGCAGTCCGGCGCCATTCTCGCGGGCGCGATGGCCGTGCTGCGCGGCGACGCGCTGCCGACCGTGCAGGCCGCGTTCATCACGGCGTTTCGTCGCGTCTTCGCGCTGATCGGCGCGAGCCTGCTGTTGATCGTGGTCCTGTTGGTGACTGCGCTGCCGGTCATTCTCGCCATCGGGGCCGCGGTCGCAATCAGTGGCATCGGCGTGTCGGCGGCCGGCGGCTTGACCGGCGGCACCATCGGTACGGCCGTCGTGATTGCGCTGTTGGCTTTTGTGCTGCTGGTCGGGCTGCTGTTCGTCGCCGTGTCGGTCGTGGCACGATCGGCGGTCATGACGGCGCTGATCATCGTGGAGGATCTCGGCCCGATCGCGGCGCTGCAGCGTGCGCACGCGCTCTCGAGCGGCAACTACCTGCAGCTGGCGAAGACCTACGGCCTGGTGATGCTGATTGCCGGTGTCGTGTATGCGGTACTGGCGAGTGTGGCGGCGGCGTTTCAGAACCAGCAGCAGATCGCGTCGGCGCTCCTCAGTGTGCTGGTGATTCCGGTGGTGCCGATCATCGGCGGCATCACGCTGCTCACGTACGCGGACCTGCGGGTCCGGCGTGAAGGTGCCGATCTGGATGCGGCGCTCGACGCGCTGCCTGGCGCGTCGCTCCCCTCGAACTGAATCGCGCGTGTTGCTGCAGGCTCCTATTCCGGCCGCCGCGATCCGCGACACCATCTCGCGCATCGTCCTCGAACGCGGTTATCAGCGCAGCGTCACGTCGACCCTGCTCGCGCGGGGCTGGGACTGGTTCTCCGACCTGCTTGGCAAACTGTTTCGGCAGGCCGCCGGTAGTCGCGGTACGTACCTGATTTCGATCACGTTGCTGAGCATCCTCGTGATCACGCTGATTGCCCGTTCGATCATCGTGTCGCGCGCGCGGCGTCTGGCGGCGAACCAGCGCGACGTCCTGGCGACTGCCGATGCGCAGTTGGCGCGGGCGCGTGCACTGGCTGCGCAGGGCGCGTTCGTCGAGGCTGCGCATCTGCTGCACGCGGCCATCGTGACGGGTCTCGTCGACAGCCGGCGAGTGCGGCGTCACCCGTCGAAAACGGTCGGGGACTATGGTCGCGAGCTACGTAACGCGAGTGACCCGCTGGCGACGAGCTATCTCGCGTTCGCCACGGTGTACGACGTCGTCGCGTACGGCGACCGCGTGTGCGACGCGATGCGCTATGCGCGACTCGAGCAGCTCGCCAGCCCGATGCTGCAATCGGCGGCGCCGACCGTCTCACGCGCCGCGTAATGGCACAGGACACGCTACTCGCGAGTGACGCCGGCGACACCGTCGCAACGCAGCGTCGGGCACGCCGGGCCACGCTGATCACACTTGGCGCACTGATCGCGCTCGTCACACTCGTCATTCTGCTGACACCGGTCAACGACAGCAGTTTCGACACGCGACTGACGACATTGCGCTATGGCCCGGGCAACGCGCGACTCGCCGCCGATCTCGCGAAGCGGTTCGGCTGGCGCGTGCGTCTCGTCGATCAGCCGTTGCTCGGTTCGCTCGATTCGACGCCGATCTACCTCGTGTTTGCGGGCCCGACACCGATGGCCTCGCGCGAACGTGTCGCGGTACTGAACGCGGTGCGACGTGGCGCGGGCCTGTTGGTGTCGCCTGGCAGTGACGGCGACTTCGCGTTACTTGATTCGCTCGGTCTGCGCACCGGGTCGGCCGGCACGGTGGATGCGACACCACTCGGCGCGTGCCCTCCGGAAACCGATCCGCTGGCGCCGTTACGCGTGCGGCCGATGATGCGGACGTTCGACATCACACCACCGAAGGGAGATGCCGCACGCAAGGCCGTTCCGTATCCGATGCACGCGCGGCGGTTGCTCTCGAGCAGTGTGAAAATCACACCGGACGAGGATGCGCCGACCGCTCCCGCACCGAAGTCTCAGCAGCTCCCACACGACGAACACGAATCGCGACCGACCGTGCTCGCGTTCACACTCGGTCGCGGCCGAGTGGTGGCGCTGGCCGATCCGGACATGTTGCGCACCGATCAGTTGCGCAGCTGTGCGCAGGGATCGGCGTTGAGCATCGTACGCGGACTCGAATATCTCTCCGATGGCCGCAAGCCGACGCTCGTGGCAGCCGAATATTACCAGAACGAAAGCCGCGATGGTGCGGGGATCGTGGTGTGGGAATGGCTGCGGTTCACGGGTCTCGGTCGCACGGTGCTGACGCTGCTGGCGGCTGGTGTACTGTTGCTGCTGGCTCGCGGACGTCGCACGCTGGCGCCGGTGTATCACGTGCGTGAAGAGCGTCGCTCGGCGCTCGAACATGTCGATGCGCTGGCCACCGCGTGGCGCACCGTGCGCGGGACGCGGACCGTGGCGCGGATGCTCGCGCGCGGCATCCGGCGACGTCATGCGGCAGGGCGCTGGCGCACGCTCGACGACACGGCGTTTCTCGCCGCGCTGGCGGAACGTCATCCGTCGATCGCGGATGATGCGATGCGCCTCACACGTGCCATCGACACGCCGGCGGTTCCGTCCGACCTTCCTGCGCTCCGCGCCGCGGCAGCGCACATTGATGCGGAGTGCCTGACTCCGTGACCGTTCCGATACCGCCACATGACCACGCCTGATCTGTCGTTGACTCCGGCCGACGCCATTGCCGCGTTGCGCACTGCCATTCGCCGCCGAATCGTCGGGCAGGATGTGGCCATCGACGAATTGCTGGCGGCACTGCTGGCGCGCGGCCACGTGCTGCTGGAAGGCGTGCCGGGTGTGGCGAAGACGCTGCTCGTGCGGATCGTGGCTGGGGCATGCGGTGTGCGATTCGGTCGCATTCAGTTCACCCCCGATCTGATGCCGGCGGACATCACCGGGACGTCCGTGCTGCGCGGTGGCGATGGACGTTTTGAATTTCGTCCGGGACCGTTGTTCGCCGACATCATCCTCGCGGATGAAATCAATCGTGCGCCCGCCAAGACGCAGGCCGCGTTGCTCGAGGCGATGCAGGAAAAGCAGGTCACGGTGGACGGCACACGCCATGACCTCGGCCAGCGGTTCACGGTCGTTGCGACACAGAATCCGGTGGAATTCGAAGGCACGTATCCGCTGCCGGAAGCGCAACTGGACCGCTTTCTGGTGAAGGTGCGCGTCGGATATCCCGCCGCCGCCGATGAACTCGCGATGCTGCAGGCGCATGCGCGCGGCGATGATCCGGAGCGCATGTTCGGTGGCGACGGGATGGCCATTTCCGGAGAGCAGCTCGATGCGCTGCGCGAGGCGACGGATCGCGTCACGATTGCGCCTGAGGTTGTCGCATACATCGCCGCCGTGGTGCGTGCGACGCGCGAGGATCCGGCGCTGGCGCTCGGTGCGTCTCCACGCGCCTCGGTCGCGCTGCTTCGACTCTCGCGTGCCGCTGCGGTGCTGGCAGGTCGCGATTTCGTGACGCCGGACGATGTGAAGGGTTTTGCGCCCGCGGCGTTGCGACATCGTCTGATCCTGAGTCCGGAACTGGACGTGGAGGGCCGCACGACGGACGACGTGCTGGCGGCGGTCCTGCTGCGCGTACCGGCGCCCGTGTGATCGCGTGATTCGTCGCGTGTTTGCGCTGCTGACGAGCTACGTGCCGACGGCGCGGCTCGCATTCTGGTTGGCGGTAGCGGCGCTGGCATGGCTGGTGCCGCTGCCATCGCCGTTCACGATTGTGTTGGGGATGCTGGCCCTGCTGGTCGTGCTGGGTGCCGCCATCACCGACGCGTTGCAGCTGCCGCCGCGTGACACCATCGCCGTGACACGCACCACACCGCGCCAACTTGGCTCCGGCGACGACGATACGATTGCCTATGCGCTCGCCTCAACATGGTCGCGCGCGGTGACGCTCGAACTTGCGGAACGCGTGCCAGCATCGCTCGGCGGCGGCGGTGTGCGCACCCATCGTATCGAGCTGCCGGCACTCGGCTCTGCCACGACCACAACGCCGATTCGCGGACTACGCCGCGGACCGGCGATGCTCGGCGACGTAGCGGTCCGCATTCACGGTGCACTCGGCCTGATCGATGTGATCCGCGAGATCGCCGCGGAGGACCAGGTCGACGTGGTGCCATCGCTGTCGCAGGTGAGTCGATTCCGCCTGCTTGCGGTGCAGCGTCGCCTGCGTGATGTCGGCGTGCGTCAGATCCGTCGTCGTGGCGGCGGCATGAGCTTCGACGCACTGCGAGAGTACGTGCCCGGCGACGATCCGCGTCACATCGACTGGAAAGCAAGCGGCCGCCGTGGCACGGCACAGGTGCGTGAGTTCACGGTCGAGCAGGGCCAGTCGGTGATTCTCGCGCTCGATGCCGGTCGGCTCATGACGCAGCTGGCTGGTGATCGCACACGTTTCGAGTACGCCATCAACTCGTGCCTCGTACTGGCCGACGTGGCGCTGCAGGGCCGCGACAAGATCGGACTGCTCGTGTTCGACGACAGCATCCGTGGGTGGGTGCCGCCGTCGAGCGGCACGGTGGCGATGCGCGCAATCCGCAGTACGCTGGCCGCCTGCGACGCGCGGCTCGTGGAACCGGATTATGCGCTGGCCTTTCGCACACTGGCGCAGCGACAGCGCTCGCGTGCGCTGGTGATCTGCCTCAGTGACGTGGTCGATGTGCGCGCCAGCCGTGCCGTGGTGACGCAGACCAGGCATGCGGCGCTGCGACACATCACGGTGTTTCTCGCGCTGCGCAACGATGCGCTGGTGGCCGCCGCCCAACCGGCGGTCGGAGCCGGCGAAGCGGATGCGTGGCGTGGCGCAGCGGCCGAGTCGCTGCTCGACGCGCGCGCCGATGCCTTGCAGCGGATGCGACGTGCCGGTGTGCAAGTGCTCGATGTGCCGCCGCAGGCCATGAGTGCAGCGCTCGTGAACCGCTACCTCTCGATCAAGGCACGCGGGGAGTTGTAGCAACGTCGGTTGCGTCGCGCACACGCCCGAGCGAGAAGTACCAGACGATGAAGACCGCGGTGATCAGTGCTGTCGCGTACTTGGCGCTGTCGGGCAACTTCGACGGTGAGATGTTGCCCTCGATCATACCAGCCATGATCAGGAACAGCACCACACACGCCACGAGATGCAGCGAGCGCACTCCGTTCGCCGCCAGTGCTTCGCGTCGCGTGCGATCACCCGGCACCAGCATCGCAGTGGCGAGCAACAATCCAGCGCCACCGGAGATACAGATCGCGCTCAGTTCGAGCACACCATGCGCTGCCACGAAACCGAGAATCTGGCCACCGATGCCCTTCGTGATGTAGAGCCCGACGCCGGCACCCAGCGCGGCGATGCCGTTGAACACGAGCGCATACACGGTCAGCAGTCCAGCGGTGATGCCGCCTGCGAACGCAACGATCGACACGCGGATGTTGTTCGTCATCAGGAATGCCGACAGCGCCGAGCCTTTCTGATCTTCGCCGTCGGGGAGATAGTCAGCGCCGGTGTTGCCACGCTGCTGCCCTTCCTCGGCACGCGCGATCATACCCGGTGGCAGCATGCGTGTCGCGAGCGCCGGTTCGCGCACGATCGCGTAGATGGTGCCGAACGCCGGCACGAACAGCAGCGCGGTAGCGACGGCGACGTGGCGCCAGCTGCGACGGATTTCGCGCGGCACGTCGAACGCAATGAAGCGACCGATGCGTTCGATGCCCTGCGAAGGTCGACGGTAGAGCAGGTTGTGGCCAGCCGATACCAATCGCGAAAGGGTGAACACGGCGTCACCGCCACGGCCGCGATCGGCGGTGCGGAGGCGCGCGAGATCCGTGGCGACATCACGGTACGACGCCACGAACGCCGTCACTTCGTCTTCACCAAGTGCGTCCAGCCCGCGTCGACGGGTGGTGGTGAGCTCGGTCGAGAACGCATCCCAGCGTGGGCGACCTTCCGCCACGACCGCCCACTCCTCGCGGCGGGCACCGGTGGCGCTGGTGCTCGGGCGCACATGGCGGCGTGCCTGGAGTTCGCGCTGATGCAGGATGCGCAACGCCGCGACGGCGTCGGTTCGTACGTCGGCGCCAAGTCGCGTGACGAGGGCGCCGGCGATACGTGCACGTGACGCATCATCGAGCGTCGCCTCACGCGTCACGAATCGGTCGAGCAGCGCGAACCGTTCATCATCGAGCGTGGCGAGCAAGACCGCGCCATCGTCGACAGGCACGGATGCTTCGGCACGCGGACGCGCGTGACGCAGCAGACGTTCGCGCACGACGATCGTCCCGGCCACGAGATCACCGAGGCGCTGGTTGCGCTGGTTGGCGATCACCGTGATCATGCCGACGAAGTAACCGAACGGCAGGAAATCAACGAGGCGGATCAGGTTGCGCGCCGCGCTGGCGCCGACATCCACACCGCCGCCGCCATTTCGCACGACACGCAGGCCGAGGAGACGTTTGCCTGGTGTCTGACCGTCCCAGATCGCTTCGAAGGCCACGAAGTAGCCCCAGAGAATCAGGAACTGCCCGAGGATCATGACGGCAGTGAACCAGCTGCGATCGCTGGTGCCCTTGAACGCCGGAATGACGCGCGGAATGGACGACACGCCATACCAGAGCGTGCCGGTCAGCACGAGCATCAGGAGCAGATCGATCAGCGCGGCGGCACCGCGCGTGCCGATACCGGCCAGCGTATACGAGACGACCACTTGTTCCGGGGTCTCGACATCGAGCGTGGCGTCGAGCGACGGGCGGGCGCGGGCGGCGGCGGGCATGCGTGGATGTTAGTGGAGCGCAGAAGCCGGACCATGAACGACGCGGGGCGCCGACGAAATCCGTCGGCGCCCCGCGCTCACTTCGTCCAGAGATGCTGCGGTGCTCTACTTCTTCTTGGCGGCCTTCTTGGCCACCTTCTTTGTCACCTTCTTGGCGGCCTTCTTCGGCTTCGTAGCGGCAGTCTTGCCGTTCACGAACGCCTTCAGGCTGGCGCCGGCCTTGAACTTCGGGGCCTTGCTGGCGGCGATCTTCACCTTCTCGCCCGTCTGCGGATTGCGGCCCACGCGGGCATTGCGCTTGCCGACGCTGAACGTGCCGAAGCCGGTGATGCCGACCTTCTCGCCCTTCTTGAGCGCCTTGGCAATGACGCCGTCGGTCGCACCGAACAACTCCTTCAGAACTGCATTGGCGTGCTTCTTCGAGAGGCCGACGTTGTCGACCAGTGCATTCACGATCGCGATTCTGCTCATAAGACCCTTCTCCCAGATAACTGTTGACACGTGATTCCGCGCCAATGGCGCGACGGGAAGGTGATAGCGGCTCCCAGTTTCTGCAAGCGGGGTAAGGGTTTCCCTGCATTCGTGTGCATGTCCGATCAGTGCTGCGTCGGGTGGAGGATCGCCGAAAACCCATAGCGCCGCTGGGCTGGGGCCGAAACACGACGCCTCGGAATCGACCGATCCGCGCCGAACTCCGCGAGAAGAGTCAGGGTGGCGCAGCCATTCGCATCACACGGAGACACCTCGGCACGATCGACGCGATCACGGGGTATCTTCGCCAGGAGCGCGTGTCTCTCTTGTGCAACTCCGAGGTGCCGTCGCATCTCCTGACAGTCGTGCCACACGGACACGGCATCGTTCACTACTCTGGAGCTGGAATCCATGATCAAGACCCGTCGGCCATCGAAGACGTCGTCGCTGCTCTTCAGCGCGCTGATGGCAGGACCGCTCGCTGCACAGAACGCACCCGTCTCGCCGGCACCGCCGTCCATCGAAGTGACGGGCGGCGGCGAGACGAAAATCACGCCGGACCGCGCTCTCGTGTACGTCGGCGTGCAGACGAAGGGTCGCACGGCGGCACTGGCCGGTGCCGACAATGCGAAGCTCGCCACGGCGATTCTCGACGCCGTGCGCGCGGCCGGCATTGCGCGCGAACAGATCGGAACCATGAACTACAACGTGAATCCGTCGTACCGGTACTATCCCGACGGCCGCAAGCCGGAACTGACCGGATACGACGCGACCAACACGGTGCGCGTCGAAGTGCGCAATCTCGAGCTGGTGGGCAAAGTGATCGATGCCGCGCTGGGTGCAGGTGCGAACAACATCAGCGGCATCAGTTTCTTTGCGTCGCAGCTCGAGGCGGCGAAACGCGAGGCCCTCGGCAACGCGACCACAAATGCGCGGTTGAGCGCGGACGTGATCGCGAAGGCGGCCGGCGGAACGCTTGGGCCCCTGCTCTCGATCTCGAGCCAGATGCCGGACATGCCACGCCCGATGGATGCGCCGATGGTGATGAGCATGCGCGCCAAGGCCGCCGATGAAGCGACACCGATCGCGGCGCCGACGGAACAGACAGTGACGGCGATTGTCGTCGGCCGCTGGCAATTCATTCCCGGCGCACCGCGTTGACGTCGAGATACATCTGGCGATGTGTGCTGGCGAGCGTCCTGCTCGCCGGCACTGCTGCACGTGGGCAACAACAGCTGGCGTCGGTGCAACCGATCGCGATCACGGAATACGCGGCGCGACGCGCCGCATTGGGCGTGATGGCCGGCGATGGCGCAGTCGTGGTTCTTGGCAAGCCCGAGCCACAGTACGATCACGAGTACTTCGCGCAGTCGCCACACCTGCGCTATCTCACGGGATGGAACGCCCCGTTTTCGGCGTTGCTGATCCTGCGCTCAGGGGCGTCGCAGCGGGAGTTTCTGTTCACACCGGCACGTAATCCGGCGACGGAAGTCTGGACGGGCACGGTGCCGTCGTTCAGCGATGCACAGCGCTTGTCAGGGCTGCCGACGCGGGACATCGCCGAGCTGACGATGCTCTGCGATTCCCTGCTCAATGAACATGTGTCGATGCGGATCATCGGCGAACTGGATGGGCCGTCGTCGCAGCTGGCGGACGCGATCTCCATCGATCGTGCGTTCATGATGGCGCTGGCGAAGAAACATCCGGATGCGTCGCTGAGCGATGGCAACCGGCTTGTGCTGAAGTTACGCGGCCAGAAGAGTGCGGCGGAGCTGGCGCTGCTGCAGGCCGCCATCGACGTCACGGTACGCGCGCATGAAGAGGTGATGCGCATGCTCACACCGGGCTGGAACGAGTTCGAGGTGCAGGCGCTCGTGGAGTACACCTTCCGGCGCAACGGTGCCGATCGTCCGGGCTTCACGACCATCGCCGGCTCGGGCGACAACGCCACCACGCTGCACTACTGGCGCAACGATCGCGTGATGCAGGCCGGCGAACTGATCGTGATGGACATCGGTGCGAGCTACGGTGGGTACAGCGCCGACGTCACGCGCACGGTGCCCGTGAGCGGCTCGTTCACGACCGGGCAGCGTGCGATCTACGACCTGGTGCGCAAGGCGCAGCAGGCAAGCGAGCAGGCCACCCGCGTTGGTGCGGACCGTAGTGCGCCGGAGTTCGCCACGATGGAGACTCTCGCACGTGGACTTGCGTCGCTCGGGCTGATCGAAGCGCCCACCGCCACCTACGATTGCGACATGACCGGCCAGCAGCAGTGCCCGCAGGTCCGGCTCTACTACATGCACGGTGTCGGACACGGCATCGGGTTGGACGTGCACGATCCCGACATGTCGGACGGGGCGGCATGGGTCGCGGGCAGCGTGATCACGATCGAGCCCGGCGTGTATGTGCGGCGCAACATGGCCGAGGTGCTCCCGGACACACCGCGCAACCGCGTGTTCCTGTCGCACGTCAGCGGTGCCGTGGCGAAGTACGCCGGCATCGGCGTGCGCATCGAGGACGACTACCTGCTCACGCCGACCGGCCTGACCTGGCTGTCCCGGCTCCCGCGCGAAGCGTCCGAAATCGAAGCCCTGATGCACGCGCCGAGAGCCGCGTCTCCGTTGCCGAGGGACGCTGCGTGGGTGGAGCGATACCGGCGCGGAATTCCTTGAGCTTCTAGATCTCGAACCGCTGGACTCACGCAGAGCAGCGGAGCAACAGAGGCCTCGGACTTACGACAGCGTTCACCGAACAGTTTTCACGCGGGCCCCGCGTGAAAATTGTTTGCGAGTACGCTGTAGGAGCCAAAAGCCCCTGTTGCTCTGCGGCTCTGTGTGAGGAATGCAGTTTCACGGCCGAGGCGAGCCGAAGAGACGCGCTGGTCGCGTGCGGACCGGGGCGGGCCCTTACATTCGCGGGCATGGCTACCACGTCCCGCCCAGACCTCCGCCCCGTGCCGGCGCCCGGCAGCGGTCGCGATGAGAACGACTTCACGCCGTATATCACCGCCGATCGCGAACTGACGGAACTGACCGTCAGCGCGGTGGTGATCGGTGCCCTGCTCGGCCTCCTGTTCGCAGCGAGCAGTGTGTATCTGGCCCTCAAGATCGGTCTGACGGTGAGCGCGTCGATTCCGATCGCCGTGCTCTCGATCACGATCTTCCGATCGATCAACAAGGCACTCGGCGTCAGTGGTCCGCAGATCCTGCGCAACAACATCGTGCAGACGACCGGATCGGCCGGCGAGTCGATCGCGGCGGGCGTAGTGTTCACGCTGCCGGCGCTGTTGCTGCTCGGCTACGAGTTGCCGTGGACGCTGGTGGCATGTGTGGCGCTCGTCGGTGGCCTGCTTGGTGTGCTGCTGATGATCCCGCTGCGCGAGTCGCTGATCGTCAAGGAACACAAGACGCTCAAGTATCCCGAAGGCACGGCGTGCGCCGATGTGCTGATTGTCGGCGAAGAGCGCGGTGTGCAGGCGCGCACGGTGTTCATGGGCTTCGGCATCGGTGCGTTGTACAAGTTCCTGAATTCCGGCACCAGAATGTGGGTCGAAGTGCCGAAGTGGACGTTCACGAAGTTGATGCCGAACGGCAGAACGGCACTCTTCGGCGAGATGCAGGCGGAGATCAGTCCGGAACTGGCCGGTGTGGGCTTCATCGTCGGGCCGCGGATCGCGGGCTATCTGTTCGGCGGCGGCGTGTTGTCGTACTTCGTGCTGATTCCGGCGATCAAGCTGTTTGGCGACGGGCTCACGGCGCCGATTTTTCCGGCGACGATTCCGATCGCCGAGATGGGTGCGCGCGAAGTGCGTGCGAACTACGTGTTCTACATCGGCGCCGGTGCAGTGACCGCAGCGGGATTGATCAGCCTCGGACGGTCAGTGCCGACGATCTGGGCCGCGCTGCGCGCCGGTGTCGGCGAAATGGGCGGCAGCACGCTCGGTGGCGCCGTCCTGCGCACGACACGCAACCTGCCGATGAGTCTTGTGCTCATCGGCGTTGCGGTGCTGGTGCTGATCACGGCGTTCGTGCCGCCACTGGCGATTGGTATCACCGGCGCGATGCTGGCGTTGTTCTTCGCGTTTCTGTTCGTGACGGTGGCGAGTCGCGTGACCGGGCAGATCGGTGCGTCATCGAGTCCGATCAGCGGCATGACGGTGGCGACCGTACTGCTGACCGCGCTGATCTTTCTGGCCGTCGGTTGGACCGGTATCGAACATCGCGTGCTGGCGTTGAGCATCGGCGGCGTGGTGTGCATCGCGGCAGCCGTGGCCGGCGCGACGTCGCAGGATCTCAAGACCGGCTATCTCGTCGGTGCGACGCCAGCCCGACAGCAGATCGGCCTGCTGGTCGGCGTGACGACATCGGCACTGGTGGTGGGCATCATCATCGCGTTCCTCAACGATGCGAAGACGACGCTGGTGAAGCGCGACTACCAGCATGTGCAGATGTCGACGATCGAGCCGTTGCTGGCGGTGGTCCAGAACGGGCGAATCACGGAGCGCGTTGCGAGCACACCGCAGGCCACCGACGTGTACAAGGTGGGCCGCCTCTACACGGTGCAGGGTGATGTGCCGGTCGGGCGATATCTGCTCGATCGCAACACCGACCAGGTGAAGTTCCTGATCGACCCGGGCATCGGCGGTCGCGAGTCGGTGGATTATCTCGGCAAGTCGGTGACGAAACTCGATTCGCCGAAGAGTCAGATCATGGCCCTGGTGGTCGATGGCATTCTGACGCAGAAACTGCCGTGGGGCCTGATCCTGATCGGAGCGTTCCTCGCGATCGCGATGGAAATCTTCGGCATCAACTCGCTGCCGGTGGCGGTCGGTGTCTATCTCCCGATCTCGACATCCGCGACGATGTTCATCGGTGGCGTGTTGCGCTGGATCGTCGATCGTCGCCTCGCAGCTTCAAAGGACACACCGTCGGCCGATGCCGCCGCACACGATGGCGATTCGGGGCCCGGCGTGTTGTTCTCGTCCGGCCTGATCGGCGGTGGCGCGATCATGGGCATCGTGCTCGCCGCGTTCACTGTCAAGGAATGGGACAGGGCGTACGACTTCTCGAAGTTGCTCGGCGCCGTCGGCGAGAACGCGACAGTGGCAATCGTCATCTTCGCATTGGCGTTGCTCGTTCCCTTGTATCACTTCGGCACCGCACGTCCGAAATCCTGACACCTCTTTGTTCTACCGCATCGGGCCGAACAGTTTTCGCGCGGAGCGCGCGGGGCACGCGGAGGGTGCCGTGCGCGAGTAGTGCGCTCCTTGCGCTGCGCAGTTCGAAAATGCTTTGGGAACAGCGTCTCGCGAGCGCAATTCCCAAAGCATTTTTGCTGTCAAACGTGGTGGTGGAGGATGAATTCCGAGCGGAGCCCTCGGCGCCCCCCGCGCGCTCCGCGAGAACACTGTTCGCGACGACAGTAGCGCGAACAGAACGTTGCGGCGCGAGAGATCCGATGCGAGGAAGGCGGCGTTTGAGGGGCGGAGGCGATGGGCGGACCTCACCGCACCGGCTCCCACTCCGCATTTCACGCAGGAAAAACAAATGAAGCGAATTCTGACTGCTGTCGCGCTGATGGGTGTGATGGTGTCTGCGCCCACCGTTGCGCACGCGCAGGGTGGCATGGCGATGGGTTCGGGCATGGGCATGGCAATGAATGACAAGGACATCGTCGAGACGGCTATTGCCGCCGGCACGTTCAACACGCTGGCGAAAGCGCTGCGTGAAACCGGGCTCGTCGAGACACTCAAGGGCGCCGGTCCATTCACGGTCTTCGCACCGACCGACGCCGCCTTCGCGAAGTTGCCGGCCGCACAGCTCAAGTCATTGATGCGCGACAAGGCGAAGCTGCGCGCACTGCTGATGTACCATGTCGTCCCGGGCGCGATGTCGGCATCACAGGTGATGGGAATGACGGATGCCACCACGGCGCAGGGCGCCATGATCGCGATCCGCATGGAGGGATCGCATGTGATGCTGAACGGCAGCACGACCGTGACCTCGTCCGATATCAAGGCGAAGAACGGCGTCATTCACGTCATCGACACCGTCCTCATGCCACCCGATGCGATGGGTGGCATGGGCGCCATGAAACACTGACAGGTCTATAGCATCGCATCGAACTGTTCGAGATAACATTCGAGCGAACGGAACCCCACGTCGCGGACAGAGAGAGCGGCGTGCATCCGGGAACGGATTCCATACGAACCAGCCTTCGTAGCCGGAATCGACGTACGGACATCACCGTACCGGTTCGCGAATCGTATTTCAGGGTGGATGTTCGATGAAGCATTTCATGACCGCAGTGGCGCTGATGGGCGCTGTCGCACTGGCGCCGCGCGCGGTGCAGGCTCAGGGCATGGCGATGGGTGAGAAGGACATCGTAGAGACCGCCGTCGCCGCTGGCACGTTCAACACGTTGGCGAAGGCGTTGACAGTTGCAGGGCTCGTGGAAACGCTGAAGGGTGCAGGCCCGTTCACTGTGTTCGCGCCGACCGATGCCGCGTTTGCGAAGTTGCCGCCGGCCGCGCTCGCGGCATTGCTCGCTGACAAGGCGAAGTTGACGGCCGTGCTCACGTATCACGTCGTGCCCGGCGCCGTGATGGCCGCGCAGGTCGTTGGTCTGACGGAAGCCACCACGGTGCAGGGTGGCAAGGTCTCGATCAAGGTGCAGGGTGGAAAGGTTGTGCTGAACGGCAACAGCACCGTCACCGCAACGGACATCAAGGCGAAGAACGGCGTCATTCACGTCATCGACACCGTGCTGATGCCGCCGGCCGCCATGGGTGGCATGAAGCACTAGTTCCACCGCAGACGATCTACAGCAGGCGCGGCCCCGTCGATCCCGGATCGGCGGGGCCGTCGCGTTATCGGTCGCAGCCCGATAGCGTAGCGTGCAGCGCGCGGCACCTCGGCCGCACCGCCACCACGTCCGGCCTGTTCGCCATGCCCTTCGAAGTCACGCGCCGCGCTGCTGCAGGGCGCCTCATCGCGACGCTGTTCACATCGGCCGCCGCGCTCACCGCGCAGGCGCCAGCAGCGCGACCCGCACCACCGCGCGCAGAACTGATCGTCACCAACGCACGCATTTACACCGCCGATGATGCCGCGCCAATGGCGGAAGCACTCGCCGTCAGCGGCGGCAAGCTGCTGTTCGTCGGCAGCGCCATCGAGGCGATGGCACTGAAGGGCAGCGCCACGACGGTCATCGACGCCGGCGGCCGCACGATCATCCCCGGCATGACCGACGCACACGCCCACCTGTACGGGCTGGGCGTCGAACTGCGGCAGGTGGACCTCACCGGCACGAAATCGTATGACGAAGTGATCTCGCGCGTCGCGGCCAAGGCCGCCACGCTGCCGAAGGGCACGCCCGTGCTGGGCCGAGGGTGGGATCAGAACGACTGGAGCGACACACGATTGCCCACCAACGCCGCGCTCAGCGCGGCGACGCCAGACCACCCCGTGCTGCTGACACGCGTGGACGGCCACGCGGTGCTGGCGAACGCCGTCGCGGTGACAAAGGCGGGCGTGACGGCCGACACGAAGGACCCCGAGGGCGGCCGGATCATGCGCGATGCACGCGGTGCCGCGACCGGTGTGTTCGTCGACAATGCACAACGTCTGATGGAAGCGGCGGCGCGTGGCGGCGAAGCGATCAACCCGCGCGAGGTGCTGCGGAGCGCCGTTCGCGAAGCGAATCGGTGGGGCCTCACGGGTGTGCACGAGATGGGCGTGTCGCCGGCGATCGTCGGCACGTACGAAGCTGCCGCGCAGACCGGCGAACTCACACTGCGCGCCTACGTCCTGCTCTCCGGCGACAGCGCGACGGTGAACTGGGCAATGGCCAAGGGCCCGCGCAGCGCCCTCTTCGACGGGCGTCTCTGGGTTCGCAGTATCAAGCTGTATGGTGATGGCGCGCTCGGGTCACGAGGCGCCGCGCTGCTCGACCCCTACGCCGATGACGCGCAGAACAATGGCCTGCTCGTGATGCAGCCGGCATGGATCGAGAGTGTGTCCGAACGGGCGCTGAAGAGCGGATGGCAGGTGGCAACACACGCGATTGGCGATCGCGCCAATCGCCTCGTGCTGGATGCCTACGCCGCGGCGCTCAAGGCGGTACCCACGGCCGACCATCGCTTCCGTATCGAACACGCACAGATCATCCATCACGATGACATCGGCCGGTTCGCGGCCCTTGGCGTGATCCCAAGCATGCAGGCCAGCCACCAGACGAGCGACATGTACTGGGCCGGAAATCGGCTCGGCGCGGAACGGCTGCGCGGTACCTACGCCTGGCGGTCGCTGCTGTCCACGGGCGTCATCATCCCGAACGGCAGTGACTTTCCAGTCGAGTACGTGAATCCGCTGCTCAGCTTTCACGCCGCCATTGCACGGCAGGACGCGGACGACTTTCCCGCCGGAGGCTGGTATCCGGAACAGCGGATGACGCGCGACGAGGCACTCCGCTCGATGACCATCTGGCCAGCCCGTGCGTCATTCCAGGAGCAGGTCCTCGGCTCGCTGACGGCCGGCAAGTACGCCGACTTTGTGCTGCTCGATCAGGACATCATGCGCGTCGCCCCGGAACTGGTGCTGCGGACGCATGTGCTGCAAACGTGGGTCGGCGGCACGAAGGTATATGAGATGCCGGCACGCTGACGCTGGTTTACCGCGGCACGCAGTGACCCGGGGTTACCGGTGATCACCATCGCGCCATCGCGTCATTCGCAATTAGTCTTCTGTCATGCTCAACGACTCTTCCATTGCGTTCCTGAAAACCCTGCTCGACACGCCCGGTCCATCGGGCTTCGAGTCAGCGCCGGCCAAAGTCTGGCGCGCCGAGGCATCCACGTTCGCCACCGTCCGCTCGGACGTGATCGGCAACTCGATCGCGGAGGTCGCCGGTAGCGGTGGCCCGACGATCATGCTGGCGGGTCACATCGACGAAATCGGTGTGATCGTGACGTGGATTGACGACAACGGCTTTGTCTACATCGACGGGATCGGCGGATGGGACACGCAGGTGCTGGTCGGCCAGCGCCTTCGCTTTCTCGGTCGCCATGGCGAGGTGTACGGTGTGGTCGGCAAGAAGCCGATTCACCTGATGAAGGCGGACGAACGCGAGAAGGTGACCAAGTTCGCCGACATGTGGGTGGACATCGGCGCACTCAATCGCGCCGAGGCGGTGGAACGACTTTCAGTGGGTGACTGTGGCGTGCTGGATGCGAAAGTGACCGACATGCCGAACAATCGCATCGTATCGCGCAGCATCGACGATCGGATCGGCGCATTCGTCGTGCTCGAGGCGCTGCGCCGCTACGCGGCGAATCCCGGCGCCGCGCGCGTGGTGGCCGTGGCCACCTGTCAGGAGGAGATCGGGTATTCCGGCGGTGGCGCCCGTGTCGCGGCACAAGCGATGGGTCCGCAGATGGCGATTGCGGTCGACGTGACGTTTGCGACGGATCACCCGGGCATCAAGAAGGAAGAAGTCGGGGATCACAAGCTCGATGGCGGCCCGGTGCTGCATCGCGGCAGCGTGATCAGCCCGGTGGTGTTCCGCCTGCTGCAGTCCACCGCCGATTCACTCGAGATGCCGTATTCGCTGCACGCGGCCGCGCGCTCCACGAGTACCGATGCGGACGCGATCCAGTTGTCGCGTGATGGTGTCGCCACGGCGCTGGTGTCGATCCCGAATCGCTACATGCACTCGCCGAACGAAATGGTGAGCCTGAACGACCTCGATCGCGCCGCGACGCTGATCGCCGAGGTCTGTCGGAAGGTGGACGCGAGCACGGACTTCACCGACCGGTGACGCGCGGGTTCCGGTGCGCCATGTGCGCGCCGGAACCCGCCCCGCCCGTTGCATCCCGATGTCGCTGCACTGCTGGTCGTCGCCGCGCTACGCCATCACGCTGCCAGAGGGCCATCGCTTTCCGATGGCCAAATACGCGTTGTTGCGTGACGGCGCGCTGGCTCAGGGGTTGGTCGCACCTGAGAACCTGCACGAGCCTGAGCGCATCGCACACGCTGATCTGCATCGCGTGCACACAGTCGAATACGTGGATGGCGTGGAGCATGGGATGCTCGATCCCGCGCATCAGCGGCGCATCGGTTTGCCGTGGAGCGAGGCGTTCGTGGAGCGCGCATTTCGCGTGGTGCGCGGTACAGTGGAAGCCAGTGAACATGCCGTGCGTCATGGCATCGCGATGAATCTGGCGGGCGGAACGCATCATGCGTTCCCGGACCGCGGCGAAGGATTCTGCGTGTTCAACGATGTGGCGATCGCCATTCGCCGCCTGCAGTCACTCGGTCTGATCCGTCGCGCATGTATCGTCGATCTCGATGTGCATCAGGGCAACGGCACCAATGCAGTCTTCGCCGGCGACGAGAGCGTCTACACGTTCAACATGCACGGCGCGAAGAATTTCCCGTTCCACAAAGTGAACGGCAGCCGCGATGAAGAGCTCACGGACGGCATCGGTGACGACGAGTATCTGAGTCGGCTCACAGCTGTTTTGCCCGAAGTTCTGCGCGAGGCGCGCGCAGATCTCATCGTCTATCTCGCCGGCGCCGATCCACACGAAGGGGATCGGTTGGGGCGCCTGAAGCTGACCTTCGAGGGCCTCGCACAGCGCGACGATCTCGTGTTGCGCACCTGTCGCGAAATCGGCTTGCCGGTCTGCGTCACCATCGCCGGTGGCTACGGTCGAGACATCGCCGACACCGTTCGCGTTCACCTGCAGACCGTCGCAATCGCTTCTCGATACGCATAAAACCGCATGCCTCACGCAGAGCAGCGGAGCAACAGAGGCCACTGGCTTCGACACCGTTCACCAGAAGTTTTCACGCGGGGCCAGCGGGGGACGCGGGGAAAAGCAAATGCTGTTGGAACTGCGCTCGCGAGACGCTGTTTCCAAAGCATTTCAGTTGCCCTTCCCCGCTCCCCCCGCGGGCCCCGCGTGAAAACTTCTTCCATGAACGCTGTCGAACGCCCGAGCCCTCCAGTGCTCTGCTGCTCTGTGTGAGACATGCAGTTCACCGCGCGACATGTACCAGCGGTGTGGATAGATTCGAGCGATGCCATTGCCGATTCCTGCGCCGCGTGAGAGCGGCATGACCACGACTACCGACGTACCGCTGTATTGGTGCCGGTATGGGCAGGAACGCGCGACGCCGATGATGGTGTTGCATGGCGGCCCTGGCGCACATCACGACTATCTGCTGCCGCAACTGCTGTCGCTCGCATCGCTTGGCGACGGCTTCGACCTCGTGTTCTACGATCAGCGCGGCGGCGGGCGTTCGAAGACCGACGACCCGACACCGATCACGGTGCAGACACATCTCGCCGATTTCGCGGCGGTGAGTGCGGAGCTCGACAGCCGCGGCGCACCACTCGTGGGCTATTCGTGGGGTGCGCTGCTGGCGATGCACGTCGTTGTCGTGGCACGCGCCACGAACGCGTCGATCACGATGCCGCCGTGGCTGATGCTGATCTCGCCGGCGCCGTGTCTGCCCGCCGATCGCGCCACCTTCGACGCTGAGCTGCAGCGCCGCCAACTCTCGCCCGAAGTGGCCGGACTACGCGCCGCGCTCCAGACATCCGGTCTGCGCGAGCAGGATCTGGACGCCTACCGACAGCGCGCCTTCGAGCTCAGCGTGGCAGGGTATTTCGCACACCCGGAACGCTCCGCCAACCTGACGCCATTTCGCGTCACCGGCCGCGTGCAGCAGTCGACCTGGGCCAGCGTCGACGGGCCGGCGCTGATGGCCGCGCTGCCGTCGGTGCAGCTGCCGACGCTGGTCGTCCACGGCGACCGTGATCCGATCCCCCTCGCCAGCGCTCAAACCACCGCCAAGGCGCTCGGCACGACCGTGGTCGAGCTGGTCGATTGCGGCCATGTGCCGTATGTGGAACAGCCTGCCGCACTCGACGCGGCGCTGCGGGAATTCGTCGCCGCGCAGCCTCGCTGATCGAGCAGGACGCCTGCCGCTGACGGTGCTAGATTGCGCGTATGGATTCTCGCGCCGCCGCCCACGTGCTTGCTGAAATCGCCACACTCCGTCAGCTGCGCGGCGAAGATGAAGCGGAAGCTGCGCGCTTCGACGCCGCATCGAAGCAGCTTGGTGCACAGCCGACGCGTGCATTGAGCGACGCGATGCGCGATATCGCGTTCACTGATGATGTCCGCAACGTTCTGGACGAGCTGATCGCCGAGGGGGATTCCAGCCTGCTGGATGATCTGCGGGAAGAGACGCCGGAAGGGTTGCAGGAAATGCTGCGCGTGCCGGGGCTCGGACCGACCACGATCCATCGCGTGCATGCGGGACTCGGTGTCGAGACATTGCAGGAACTCGAGGATGCGGTGCGTGATGGGCGGCTGGCCGCACTGCCACGATTCGGCCCGCGACTGGTGGAGCGTGTACGCAATGGCATCGCGCAGCTGCGAGCGACCGGCGCGGCTGTGCTGCTACCGCATGCCGACGCGGAAGCCGCGCGCCTGCTGCACGAAATCGCGGCGCACGACGGCGTCTCGCGCGTGATGGTCAGCGGCACCGTCCGTCGTCGCATCGAGACGGTCAACGAACTGGCGCTCGTGGTGGAATGCACCATGCAGCCGATCGCGGTCGCGGCCGCGCTCACACACCTGCGCGGCGTCCAGCGTGTGGTCGGTGGCGGAACGCGCGTGATCTCGCTGCATTTCGCCGATGCGACCACCGCCACGCTGCATTGTGTGCATCCGACGCAGTTCACGATCGCGCTGCATCGTACGACGGGTAACAGTGACCATGTGCGCGACGTGCTGCAGCGCCTGACGGAACGTCGATTCCGCGTGGTGGACGACGAAGTGCGCGACAGCACCGGTGCGGTGGTACCACTGGCAGACGAAGCCGCGCTGTATGCGCTCGCCGGCTTGCCGCTGATCGCACCGGAATTGCGCGAAGCCTCGGGTGAGATCGCGGCCGCTGATGCACGCGCCCTGCCGGCACTGCTCGAGGCGAGCGATATCCGCGGCGTCCTGCATTGTCACTCGCTGTACTCCGATGGCGGCTTCGGCATCAGCGATCTCGCCGAGGCCGCGATGGCGCGCGGCTGGAGTTACCTCGGCATCAGTGATCACTCGCGATCGGCGCTGAATGCCCATGGCATGTCGGCCGATGCGGTGCAGCAGCAGCACGACGAGATCGATGCCGTGAATGCGACGCTGGCCGGACGCTTCCGCGTGCTGAAGGGAGTCGAGGCCGACATTCTGCCCTGCGGCACAGTGGATTTCGGTGCGCCACTGCTCGATCGCTTCGACTACGTGATCGCGTCAGTGCATACACGCTTCGGCATGAACAGCACGCAGATGACCGATCGTGTGCTGAAGGCGATGGATGATCCACACGTCACGATCATCGGACATCCGACCGGTCGGCTGCTGCTGACGCGTGAGCCGTATCCGATCGATCTGGCAACCATTCTTGCGCGCGCCGCGCAGGTCGGCGTGGCGGTGGAGTTGAATGCCGATCCGCATCGCCTCGATCTGGACTGGCGATGGTGCCGCGCCGCGCGTGACGTCGGCGTGCAGGTGGAGCTGGGGCCGGATGCGCACTCGATTGCCGGACTCGATCATGTCGCGCTCGGCGTGTCGATGGCGCGGAAGGGCTGGTTGCGTGCAGCGGATGTGCTGAACACGCGCAGCGCTGACGACGTGCTGGCGTATGCGCGCCGCCGGCGCGACGCGGCGCTGACGACGGCGTGACACCGGCGAAGGCCAGCACGCGGATCGTTCTCCGCAACCGATTCGCACGACTGAAAGGACCCGCGTTACGGGCCCATGCGCTGGCGGTCTACGAGGAACTCCATCGCGTCTACCCGACGGCGCACTGCGAGCTGGACTATCGTAATCCGTATGAGCTGACCGTCGCCACGATCCTCAGTGCCCAGTGCACCGACAAACGCGTGAACCTGACGACGCCGGCGGTATTCGCGGCGTATCCCGACGCGGCGGCGCTGGCCGACGCCTCGCAGGATCATGTCGAGACACTGGTGAAGAGCACCGGCTTCTTTCGCGCCAAGGCGAAGAGCCTGATCGGGATGGCGCGAGCCGTGATGGCCAGGCACGGCGGCGAGATCCCGTCGACCATGGAGGAACTCGTCGTCCTGCCGGGCGTCGGCCGGAAGACCGCGAATGTGGTCCTCGGCAACGCCTTCGGCATCAACCACGGCGTGGTCGTGGACACACATGTCGGGCGACTGGCGGTGCGGCTGGGGCTGACCCGGGAGACCGATCCGGTGAAGGTCGAGGCGGACCTGATCCCGCTCTTTCCACAGGACACCTGGACGATGCTCTCACACCTCCTGATCTGGCACGGACGGCAAGTCTGCGACGCGCGGTCGCCGCGCTGCGGCATCTGCACCGTGCGGCCACGCTGCCCCTCCGCCCCGCTCGACCAGTAGCCGGCGTCGCCAGCGCCGGCACCCACAGGCTTTGAGAATTTGGTAGATTGGACGCCGAGCGCCGCGGCTCAGACTGCCTGCGGCCGCCGCCATCAACTGCACTCATCGCATTCGGGAGAACACCGTGGCCAAGACCGTCACGTTCGAAACCAACAAGGGCACTATCGTCGCGGAACTGTTCGAGAAGGAAGCACCGCTCGCTGCTGCCAACTTCGAGAAGCTCGCGAATGACAAGTTCTACGACGGCGTGAAGTTTCACCGCGTGATTCCTGACTTCGTCGTGCAGGGTGGCGATCCGCTGTCGCGTGACCTGCCCAACGGCGATCGTCGCGTTGGCACCGGTGGCCCGGGCTGGACGATCAAGTGTGAAACGGAAGGCAATCCGCACAAGCACAAGCCGGGCGCATTGTCGATGGCGCATGCCGGAAAGAACACCGGTGGCAGCCAGTTCTTCATTGTGCTCAGTGAAGCGAACACGAAACATCTGAACGGCGTGCACACCGTCTTCGGTCAAGTCACCGAAGGTCTCGATGTCGTGAACTCGATCGTCGGAAACGACGTCATGAATACCGTGCGCGTCAGCTGACGAGTTGTTTCCGTGCATGCGGGGCGGCATTCCACGCCGCCCCGCCGTCCTTCCTCAGGAATTCATCATGAGTACTCCGCATTCCGCCCCGGAGAGCGATCGCAAGTCGGCCTTCACGGGCCTGATCGTCGGCGCGGTCGCCGTGTTCATCATCCTGTTTGGTGTGGTCAAGGTGACCAACAATCACTTTGCGAGTGAAGAGGGCGAAAAGCCGGCCTCCGAGACCGCGAAGTAAGGTCAGACGTGACGCGCACCCTGAAATTTCTGCTCGTTTCCGGCGACGTGCGGCTGAGCCGCAACGCTGCGGCGGCGGGGTGCGTACCTGAGGCAACTCAACACGGTTGCCATGTCCTCTTCCGCTCTCACACTCGTCACGCCTGCGTCGGCGCCGTCATCGGTACCGCGGGGTCGTATGGCGCGTAAGTCCGTGCGTGGCGTTGCCGGCTCGGCGACCGATGCCAAGGCCGCGGCCGATGCGTTGGCGACGGCGCGGGAGGAAGAGCGCCAGTTCGTGATGGCGGCGCAGGAGGGTGATACGAGCGCCTTTGCGCAGCTCGTCCGCCGGCACCAGCAGCGAGCGTATGCCGTGGCGCGCGCCGTGCTGTTGTCTCACGAGGACGCCGAGGACGCGGTGCAGGAAGGATTTCTTCACGCGCATCGGGCGCTCAGTCGATTCCGCCCGGATCAGCCGTTCGGGGCATGGCTGCATCGCATCATCAGCAACGCCGCGCTCGACCTGGCCCGGCGCCGGAAGGTGCGCGATACGGACGAACTGGTCGACACTCATGCCAGTCCATTCCGTGATCCAGCTGAAGCAGATGAGCTGCACGATCGTCTACGCAGTGCGCTGTCGCAGTTACCCGACCGGCAACGGTCGGTGCTCGTGCTCCACGATGTCGAGGGTTACAAGCATGCCGAGATCGGCGCGATGCTCGGAATTCCCGAGGGGACCGCGCGATCCGACTTGCACCATGCCAGAGCAGCGATGCGCTCCATTCTCGGAACGCTTCGCCGACCGGCCTGAAGATTCCAGCTATGTCCACTGAAGATTTCGATCGCGATCCCGCGGTCACATTGCAACTCCGTTCGCTGCTCCGTCCGCCCGCCGATGCGGCGTACTGGGACAGCCTCGAAACCCGTATCATGGAGCGCATCGCCGCGGAAAGTTCGCCGGCGCAGCGCAGCTCGGGTGTGTCGGGCTCGTTCGCGGCCATCACCGGCTGGTGGGAGCCCTTTGCCCAGTGGCGCCGCGTGGGCAGCCTCGCGGCGGTCGCGGCGCTGGCGTTGACGGTGTGGGGTTTCTGGCACACGTCGTCCACCGAGGAGCGGCTGTCGTACGAGGCCGCGGTCGAGGCGCTCTCGACCCCGCTCGACTCGATGGGTCGACCGGTCAGTGACACGCCTCGCGAGAAGACCGTGCCCGACCTCTTCCGGTACTGACGGCGACGATGTCCAACACGATCCAGCGCACCAAAGCCCAGGCGATCTTTTTCCTGCTGGGCGCGGTGCTGGTGGGTGGGGCACTCGGCTTTACAGCGAATCGCGCCATCGAGCATCGGGACCCGGCGAAGGACCGCCGCTCGTCGCGCGAGCAGCTGGCCGATCGTCTGCAGCTGACCAGCGCGCAGCGCCGGATGCTCGATTCTGTGCTGGACTCGCGGAATGAGAAGATGAAGCAGCTGCTGGCCCCAGTGCGGCCGCAGCTGGACTCGGTGCGTTTTGCCGCTCGGGCGATGATCCGATCGCGGCTGACGCCGGAGCAGCAGGCCCACTGGGATCTGGTGCTGATCGAGATGAGCCGGGACAGCGTACAGTCCGCAGGTCGCTGAGCGGATCAAGTGCGCTGACCCCTTGAACGCGTCAGGGGTCAGCGCACTTGATCGGAACGCTGGGCACGGCGACCCCCACTACCCCGCGCTCCCGGGCCGAATAGCTTCACATTCGTAGTGTGGCAGGGCACAACCTGACGCCGCCTGAGGTGTTTCGTGGGCGGCGTTGTCCGTGTAGGGGCGGCAGGCTGCACTCGCAGTCCGGCGCCATTTCCGTCTCGCTGCGCACGGCTTTGCGGTGCGCGGCATTCCGTATGATTGATCCGCAACCTTTATCTCCGGCGTCGCCAGCATCGGGCAATCCCGATCCTGTGGCAGACCCAGTGAAGTCCGGCAGCTCCGCTCCCCCCGACCCTCCGTCGGCGGCTCCAGCGTCACCGGCCATGCCGCACCCGCCGTCGCTGACAACCACAACGGCCAGTTTCACTGCCGTCGCCAACAGCAATCACCATCACGTCGGTGATCCGGCGACCGGGAAAAAACTGGCGCTGCTGACACTGACGGCACTTGGCGTCGTGTACGGTGACATCGGGACCAGCCCGCTCTACGCGCTGAAGGAGTGTTTCAACGGCGCGCATGGCGTCGAGCCGACGCCGGCCAATGTCATCGGTGTGCTGTCGATGATCGTCTGGTCACTGATCTGCGTCGTGAGCGTGAAGTACATCGGCTTCATCCTGCGTGCCGACAACCGCGGTGAAGGTGGTATCCTCGCGCTGCTCGCATTGCTGCTGCAGAAAACGGGCGGCGTGCTGCAGGACGAAAAGAAGAAGAAACGTGTCGTGGCGTTGGCGTTGTTCGGTGCCGCCCTGCTGTATGGCGACGGGATCATCACGCCGGCCGTATCCGTGCTCGGCGCCGTCGAAGGTGTGATCGTGATTGCACCGGGACTGCAGCACGTCGTGGTGCCAGTCACGATCGTCCTGCTGCTCGGCCTCTTCGGTGCGCAGCGCTTCGGCACCGACCGCGTCGGACGGGCTTTCGGACCGATCATGCTGGTGTGGTTCATAAGCATCGCGGCCCTTGGCATTCCGCATATTGTGAAACGGCCGGAAGTGTTGCGGTCCCTGATGCCGTGGTACGCCGTGACGTTCATGATCACACACGGCTGGCATGCGTTCGTGTTACTCGGTGCGGTCGTGCTGTCGGTCACGGGTGCCGAAGCGCTGTATGCAGACATGGGACACTTCGGGAAACGGCCGATCCGCCTGGCGTGGGGACTGCTCGTCTTTCCCTGCCTGCTGATGAACTACTTCGGTCAGGGCGCGGCCATCATCACCGACTCGAGTGTGCGCGCCAATCCGTTCTACTCACTGGCGCCGTCGGTGCTGCAAATCCCGTTGCTGCTCCTGGCGACGATGGCGGCGATCATCGCCAGCCAGGCGCTGATTTCCGGGGCCTTCTCGTTGACGCAGCAGAGTGTGCAGCTGGGCTTCACGCCGCGCGTCACGATCGTGCATACGTCGGAACATCAGTCGGGGCAGATCTACATCCCCGAGATCAACACGCTGCTCGCGCTGGGGACAATCTTCGTCGTGCTCGGCTTCAAGTCCTCGAGCGCGCTGGCGGCGGCGTACGGCATTGCCGTCACCGGTACGATGGCCATCACGACGCTGTTGTTCTACGAGATCTGCATTCTGCGCTGGAACTGGCCGAAATGGCGCGCGCTGTCGCTGTGCGGCTTCTTCCTCGTCATCGATCTCGCGTTCCTCGGCGCGAATATGCTCAAGGTCATGCAGGGCGGCTGGGTACCGCTGGTGGTGGCGATGGGATTGTTCATCCTCATGACCACCTGGAAACGGGGCCGCGAAGCGCTCGGCCAGCTCCTTCGCCGCAGTACGCTGCCGACGGACCTCTTCCTGTCCGACATCAAGCGCAAGGAACCGGTGCGTGTGGCCGGCACGGCGGTGTTCATGACTTCCGATGCGGACGGTATTCCGCCGGTGCTCCTGCACCATCTCAAGCACAACAAGGTGCTACACGAACAGGTTGTGCTGTTGAGCGTGGTGTCGCTGCCGGTGCCGTACGTCGACGGGGCGAAGCGCGTCGATGTGGCCGCGCTGGGCGCCGGTTTCTGGCGTGTGCGCGCCAACTATGGCTTCATGCAGACGCCGGAAATGCGCGATATCATGACCTACGCGCGCGGCTCGGGCCTGATCTGCTCGACCGGCTCGACGAGCTACTTCCTCGGCCGCGAACAGCTGTTGCCGAATGGCCCCGCGCGGATGTCGCGCTGGCGCAAGAAGCTGTTCATCCTGATGGTCCGGAATGCCCGGTCCGCCACCGCCTTCTTCGGCATTCCGCCGGGACGTGTGGTGGAACTGGGTACTCAGATCGAACTTTGATGTCTTTGTCGCTACACGGTGTCGCACGCAACGCGACCCACCCGATACGATCGTGCTCGTCTCTTTCGTCACACCGAGGATTCTGATGCGTGTGTTTTTTCGTCCCCTCACGATGCTGTGCGCTGCCGCCGTGTCGTCATCCGCGGCCATCGCGCAATCAGAGCCGAGCGCGCCTCCGGGCCCGGTCGCGCACATCGACACCACGCCGAGCCGGTTGATTCCGGCGCGGGCGTCCACGTATGATGGCAAACTGAGTGTCCCGGCTGGGTTCACGGTCACGAAGTACGCCTCGGTGCAGAATGCGCGCGCGATGATCGTCGCGCCGGACGGCAGTGTCTACGTCAGCACACCGGGCCGCAATTCGATCACGCGACTGGTGGATCTGAACAACGATGGCGTCGCCGACACGGCAGTCGTCGTGCTCACGGGCCTCGACCGGCCGCACGGCATGGCGTTCCACAAAGGCCGCTTCTTCGTCGCGAACACCGGTGGCGTCGTGCGCTTTGCACTCGACGCGCAAGGCATTCCGACCGGCGCGCCGGAGCAGCTGAATCGCTTCGATCCGGGCAAGAATCACTGGACGCGCAGCATCGTGTTCGGCGCCGACAACAAGATGTACGTCTCCATCGGCAGCACGTGCAATCTCTGTGTCGAGACGGCACCGGAACGTGCGGCCGTGATGCAGTACGATGAGAACGGACAGAATGGCCGCGTCTACAGTCGCGGGCTGCGCAATGCGGTCGGCATGGCGGTGCATCCAGTCACCAGGCAGATCTGGGTCACGCAGCACGAGCGTGACAACCTCGAGCCCGACCACCAGAATCTGCCGACCGAAGAGATCAACCTGCTCTCGCCCGGCAAGGACTACGGCTGGCCCTACTGCCATGGCCCGCGCATTCCGAATCCGGAGTATCACAACAAGGCACGTTGCGCTCGCACGGAGCCGCCCGCATTGCGCATGCAGGCCCACTCCGCGCCACTCGGCATGACGTTCCTCGACAAGGCGACGGCGTTCCCCGCCGACTGGCGTGGTGACGCACTGGTGGCGTTTCACGGCAGCTGGAACCGCGACACGCCGACCGGCGCGAAGGTCGTCCGCATCCGCGTCCGCAACGGCAAGCCGGTCTCGTATGAAGACTTCATCACTGGCTGGCAGGGCGAGACCGGCGCGCGCTGGGGCCGTCCGGTGGACTTCGCAGTCCTGCGCGACGGCAGCGTTCTCGTGAGCGATGACGCCGGCGGCACCATCTTCCGCGTCACCGCGACGCGCTGAGTTCTCTTCTCTTAGAACTGCGTACTGCTGGTCTCGCACGGAGCCACAGAGGGTTCGCTTTCGGTCGAGCAAACAGTTTTCACGCGGGGCCCGCGACGGACGCGGGGAAGAGCAACGGCAAATGCTTTTGAAACTGCGCTCGCGAGACGCTGTTTCAAAAGCATTTGTTTTTCCCGCGCGTCCGCCGCGAGCCCCGCGCGAAAACTATTCGAGTAGCGTAGAACTCTCTGTGGCCCTGTGACTCTGTGCGAGGCCAGCAGTTCAAGGTGCCGGAATCGAGCGCGAAGAGGGAGCGGGTGCCTATCGGCCCATTTTGCGCAGCTCGACCAGCATGCAGAGCTCCTGCACGACGTCGATTCCGGCCCGGGCCAGCGACTCGGCAACCCCGTCGTGTCGAATGCCGAGCTGCATCCAGACCAGCTTCGGGCGCACGGCCAGAATGTCCTCGAGATGCGGCGGAATGTCTGCCGGTCTCCGGAAGATCTGGACTATGTCGACCGGCAGCGGGATATCGCGGAGTGACTGATAGGCGGTCTCGCCCAGCGCCGTCACCATTTTCGGGTAGTAGACCGGCACGGGAATGATCCGGAAGCCCGCCCGCTGCGCGTATTCCGGCACGTAGAAGGCCGGAGCATCGGTTTCCTCTGGCTTGAGGCCGAGCACTGCGATCGTCTGCAGGGCGGCGAGCGCGGCGTGGATGGCCGAGGGTTCGGTGAGCAGGTGCGCTCGCCATGCATCGTTCGTGGTGGTGGTCATCAACGCTTGGGGAAATAGCGGTGAGCTGATTCAGGAGTGCAATCAAGGGGTCAGAGCACTTGATCCCGATAAAGTGCTCTGACCCCTTGATCG